>NZ_CP196384.1:0-406693 GCF_058508515.1 Nicoliella sp. ESL1120 | reverse complement strand
TGATTGATTAGCAACGATTGAACTCTGAACCACTGAATTAGCACTGCTGATTTGATTAGCACTGGCCAATTCTTGATCTTGCTTAGTTGCAGCTTGACTAGCGGATTGAGCAGCAATAGTAGCATCATTATTAGCTTTGTTAATTAGCTTCAAATTATCAGCAATGTGCCCATTAGCACTAGTTACTATTGAATTCATTGATGAAATGGCCGATAGATATGAACTTAACGATTGCGCATTTGAACTAGCAAGACTGGCCTGACTAGCCGCAACACTGTTCAGAGAGTCTGCTAGTGAAACTTGGCCTAATTGGGCAGCACTATTCGCTTTATCAGCATTTTCAGACGCTAAGGAATTATTAGAACTAATTGCATTTGCAGTGGAACTTGCCTGGCTAGCAAAAGCAACGGCAGCTGAATTAGCAGATTGGGCAGTTGAATTAGTGTTTGCAATGTCCTCAGTTAATGATTTAGCAACTGAAAAGGCACTACTATTCGTAGCACTGTCACCAATGATGACCGCATTGCTAGAATGACTAGCTAATATTGAATCAACAGCCGCAGATGAGTTTTGAATTGCGTTCTCCATGCTGATAGCTTGGGAATTCATTTGGGCATTATTGGCTGCAATTGAATTAGCCTGTGCATTATTAGAACTAGTTAGTGATTCTAGGCTATCTGCACTAGTCTGGGTTTTTTGTACTAATGAATTGGTTGCATTAGCAGAATTGGTTTCTGCATCTTGGACCTTAGCTGCAGATTGCGCAACCATCAACGCAGTTGATGCACTATCTTTCGCAGCATTTGCCGATTGAACTGCAGTGGTAATTTGAGCATTAACGGATGCAATACTATCAGAAATGCTTGCAACTACACTAGCATAGCTGTTGGCCGCACTAAGTTCAGTACTAGTTTGACTAGCATTACTTTGTGCTTGGGCAATTAATGAATCAGCAGCTGAACTGTCACCCACTTGGGCTGCACTAGCTGCACTGACTACATTTTGAGCCACTAACGAAGCACTCGCTGACGCTGCTGCATTAGCTAAGCTAGCTTGATTAGCAACACTTTGCGCTACACTATTTGCAGATTGTACTTTTTGGTTAGCAATTGATGCGACACTATTAGCCACACTTGCACTGTTAAAGGCATCTTGAGCAGCACTTGCAGCACTGATCACGTTAGCATTGCTTTCATAACTAGAAAGGATCGAACTAACATTGGAGTTGGCTGCAGCAACAGAACTAAGGTTACCATCAACAACGCTGGCATTAGAAGCCGCTGATATTGCATTGAAGTTAGCTTGCGAGCTATTGCTGCTTAATCCTGATTGATTAGCAACGATTGAACTCTGAACCACTGAATTAGCACTGCTGATTTGATTAGCACTGGCCAATTCTTGATCTTGCTTAGTTGCAGCTTGACTAGCGGATTGAGCAGCACTAGTAGCATCATTATTAGCTTTGTTAATTAGATTCAAATTATCAGCAATGTGCCCATTAGCACTAGTTACTATTGAATTCATTAATGAAATGGCCGATAGATATGAACTTAACGATTGCGCATTTGAACTAGCAAGACTGGCCTGACTAGCCGCAACACTGTTCAGAGAGTCTGCCAGTGAAACTTGGCCTAATTGGGCAGCACTATTTGCTTTATCAGCATTGGTAGTTGCTAAAGAATTATTGTAACTAACCGCATCCGCAGTGGAACTAGCTTGGCTAGCAAAAGCAACGGCAACTGAATTAGCAGATTGGGCAGTTGAATTAGTGTTTGCAATGTCCTCAGTTAATGATTTAGCAACTGAAAAGGCACTACTATTCGTAGCACTGTCACCAATGATGACCGCATTGCTAGAATGACTAGCTAGTATTGAATCGACAGCCGCAGATGAATTTTGAATTGCATTCTCCATGCTGATAGCTTGGGAATTCATTTGGGCATTATTGGCTGCAACTGAATTAGTCTGTGCATTATTAGAACTAGCTAGTGATTCTAGGCTATCTGCACTAGTCTGGGTTTTTTGTACTAATGAATTGGTTGCATTAGCAGAATTGGTTTCTGCATCTTGGACCTTAGCTGCAGATTGCGCAACCATCAACGCAGTTGATGCACTATCTTTCGCAGCATTTGCAGATTGAACTGCAGTTGTAATTTGGGCATTAACGGATGCAATGCTATCAGAAATACTTGCAACTACACTAGCGTAGCTGCTGGCTGCACTAAGCTCAGTACTAGTTTGACTAGCATTACTTTGTGCTTGAGCAATTAATGAATCCGCAGCTGAACTGTCACCCACTTGGGCTGCACTAGCTGCACTGGCTACATTTTGAGCCACCAACGAAGCACTTGCTGAAGCTGCTGCATTAGCTAAGCTAGCTTGATTAGCAACACTTTGCGCTACACTATTTGCAGATTGTACTTTTTGATTAGCAATTGATGCGACACTATTAGCCACACTTGCACTGTTAAAGGCATCTTGAGCAGCACTTGCAGCACTGATCACGTTAGCATTGCTTTCATAACTAGAAAGAATTGAACTAACAGTGGAGTTGGCTGCAGCAACAGAACTAAGGTTACCATCAACGACGCTGGCATTAGAATCCGCTGATATTGCATTGAAGTTAGCTTGCGAGCTATTGCTGCTTAATCCTGATTGATTAGCAACGATTGAACTCTGAACCACTGAATTAGCACTGCTGATTTGATCAACACTGGCTAATTCTTGATCTTGCTTAGTTGCTGCTTGACTAGCGGATTGAGCAGCGCTAGCAGCATCATTATTAGCTTTGTTGATCAGCTTCAAATTATCAGCAATGTGCCCATTAGCACTAGTTACTATTGAATTCATTGATGAAATAGCAGATAAATATGAACTTAACGATTGAGCATTTGAACTAGCAAGACTGGCCTGACTAGCTGCAACACTGTTCAGAGAGTCTGCCAGTGAAACTTGGCCTAATTGGGCAGCACTATTTGCTTTATCAGCATTGGTAGTTGCTAAAGAATTATTGTAACTAACCGCATCCGCAGTGGAACTAGCTTGGCTAGCAAAAGCAACGGCAGTTGAATTAGCGGATTGAGCAGTGGAATTAGTGTTTATGATGTCCTCAGTTAAGGATTTAGCAACTGAGAAGGCACTACTATTCGTAGCACTGTCACCAATGATGACCGCATTGCTAGAATGACTAGCTAGTATTGAATCTACAGCCGCAGATGAGTTTTGAATTGCGTCCTCCATGCTGATAGCTTGGGAATTCATTTGAGCATTATTGGCTGCAATTGAATTAGCCTGTGCATTATTAGAACTAGCTAGTGATTCTAGGCTATCTGCACTAGTCTGGGTTTTTTGTACTAATGAATTGGTTGCATTAGCAGAATTGGTTTCTGCATCTTGGACCTTAGCTGCAGATTGCGCAACCATCAACGCAGTTGATGCACTATCTTTCGCAGCATTTGCAGATTGAACTGCAGTTGTAATTTGAACATTAACGGATGCAATGCTATCAGAAATACTTGCAACTACACTAGCGTAGCTGCTGGCTGCACTAAGCTCAGTACTAGTTTGACTAGCATTACTTTGTGCTTGAGCAATTAATGAATCCGCAGCTGAACTGTCACCCACTTGGGCTGCACTAGCTGCACTGGCTACATTTTGAGCCACCAACGAAGCACTTGCTGAAGCTGCTGCATTAGCTAAGCTAGCTTGATTAGCAACACTTTGCGCTACACTATTTGCAGATTGTACTTTTTGATTAGCAATCGATGCTACGTTGTTAGCTACACTTGCACTGTTAAAGGCATCTTGAGCAGCACTTGCAGCACTGATCACGTTAGCATTGCTTTCATAACTAGAAAGAATTGAACTAACAGTGGAGTTGGCTGCAGCAACAGAACTAAGGTTACCATCAACAACGCTGGCATTAGAAGCAGCTGCTGTTGCATTGGAGTTAGCTTGCGAGCTATTGCTACTTAATCCTGATTGATTAGCAACGATTGAACTCTGAACCACTGAATTAGCACTGCTGATTTGATTAGCACTGACCAATTCTTGATCTTGCTTAGTTGCAGCTTGACTAGCGGATTGAGCAGCACTAGTAGCATCATTATTAGCTTTATTAATTAGCTTCAAATTATCAGCAATGTGCCCATTAGCACTAGTTACTATTGAATTCATTGATGAAATAGCAGATAAATATGAACTTAATGATTGCACATTTGAACTAGCAACACTGGCCTGACTAGCTGCAACACTATTCAAAGAGTCCGCTAGTGAAACTTGGCCTAATTGGGCAGCACTATTCGCTTTATCAGCATTGGTAGTTGCTAAAGAATTATTGTAACTAACCGCATCCGCAGTGGAACTAGCTTGGCTAGCAAAAGCAACTGCAACTGAATTAGCAGATTGGGCAGTTGAATTAGTGTTTGCAATGTCCTCAGTTAATGATTTAGCAACTGAAAAGGCACTACTATTCGTAGCACTGGCTCCAATGATGACCGCATTGCTAGAATGACTAGCTAGTATTGAATCAACAGCCGCAGATGAGTTTTGAATTGCGTCCTCCATGCTGATAGCTTGGGAATTCATTTGAGCATTATTGGCTGCAATTGAATTAGCCTGTGCATTATTAGAACTAGCTAGTGATTCTAGGCTATCTGCACTAGTCTGAGTTTTTTGTACTAATGAATTGGTTGCATTAGCAGAATTGGTTTCTGCATCTTGGACCTTAGCTGCAGATTGCGCAACCATCAACGCAGTTGATGCACTATCTTTCGCAGCATTTGCAGATTGAACTGCAGTGGTAATTTGAGCATTAACGGATACAATGCTATCAGAAATACTTGCAACTACATTAGCATAACTGTTGGCCGCACTAAGCTCAGTACTAGTTTGACTAGCATTACTTTGTGCTTGGGCAATTAATGAATCCGCAGCTGAACTGTCACCCACTTGGGCTGCACTAGCTGCACTGGCTACATTTTGAGCCACCAACGAAGCACTCGCTGAAGCTGCTGCATTAGCTAAGCTAGCTTGATTAGCAACACTTTGCGCTACACTATTTGCAGATTGTACTTTTTGATTAGCAATCGATGCTACGTTGTTAGCTACACTTGCACTGTTAAAGGCATCTTGAGCAGCACTTGCAGCACTGATCACGTTAGCATTGCTTTCATAACTAGAAAGAATTGAACTAACAGTGGAGTTGGCTGCAGCAACAGAACTAAGGTTACCATCAACAACGCTAGCATTAGAAGATGCTGCTATTGCATTGGAGTTAGCTTGCGAGCTACTAATACTTAATCCTGATTGATTAGCAACGATTGAATTCTGAACCACTGAATTAGCACTGCTGATTTGATTAGCACTGGCCAATTCTTGATCTTGCTTAGTTGCTGCTTGACTAGCGGATTGAGCAGCACTAGCAACATCCGTACTAACATTATTGATATCATTCAAGATATCTATAATATGACCGTTAGCAGACTTAACCAAATTATTCATTGAATCAGCAGTCGTTGCATATGAGCTCAATGTCACTGCATCTAAACTGGCGACACTCGCTTGACTAGCAGCGGTACTATTTAGTGAGTCTGCTAGTGAGGCGTTTCCTAACTTAGCAGCACTAGCAGCCTTAACAGCATTTTCAGATGCTAAGGAGTTATTGGAACTCACAGCAACTGCAGCTGAACTAGCCTGACTAGCAGTAATGATCGCAACTGAATTAGCAGATTGAGCTTGCATATTAGTATTAGAAATATCATTTGCTGCAGATTTAGCTACAGAATATGCACTGCTAATTGTTGCGCTATTAGTAATGATCACAGCATTGCTTTCGTGATTAGCCATTAATGAATTAACTGTATTTGATGCAGCCAAAATTGAATCATTCATACTGATTGCTTGATTACTCATTTGGTTATTAACAACAGCAACTGAATTTGTTTGAGAAGTGGTTGAACTAAGCGTTGATTGGTCTCCGTTAGCAATTGCTTGGCCACTTTCTGCAGCACTAGTGACTGAATTAGCAGAAGCAATTTCCGTATCTTGAAGATGGGCTGCTGATTGAGCAGCTAAAAGTGCACTGGAAGCAGCTACACTAGCAGCACTTGCAGATTTTAATGCATCACTAACTCGAATATTTTCAGCACTAATACTGTTATTCATTTCAGTAATAATTCCTGCATATGAATTAGCGACACTTAATTCATTGCTAGCTTGATCAGCTACACTCTTAGCTTGATCAATCAATGAATCAGCAGCAGAGCTAGCACCAACTTGTGCTGAACTAGCAGCAAGTGCAACTAAACTATCGACAAGCAATGCATTCGTTGAAGCTGATGTATTAGCTGCATGAGCCATATTAGCTACGCTTTGGGCAATTGAATTATCACTTTGTGCTTGTTGATTAGCACTTGATATTGTAGCCACAACCGAACTAGCAGCACTCAATGCTGCTTCAGCAGAATTATTAGCGTTAATAACGACTCCGTTACTTGCATATGAGGCAAGAATAGAACCTGTTAAACTAGCAGCATTAACTACAGATTGTAAATAACCACTAGCAGTATTAACTGAGTTGCTAGTCACTGAGGCTTGACCGCTTGCTTGTGAACCAGATGCAATAACAGCAGATTGGTTTACACTAATCGAACTCTGGGTATTGGCATTTGAACTGTGAATTGCATTCAAACTACTCAACTCGAGATCTTGTTTATCAGCAGCCTGAGATGCTGATTGGGTCGCATTGTTAGCAACATCGCTAGCTTTATTCATTAAATTAAGCGTGGTAACAATATTGCTGTTAGCAGAGTCAATAATGCCGTTCATTGATTTTACAACTGCTGAATACTCACTTAACAATTGAGCAGCTGAACTAGCTGAGCTAGCTTGTCCTAAAGCAACACTATTAAGTGAATCAGCTAATGATACCTGACCTAATTGGGCAGCACTAATTGCACTAGCTGCATTTTGGGATGCTAAAGCATTATTAGAACTAACTATTGCAGCAGTAGCAGTTGCTTGACTATTAGCAATGACTGCATTGGAATTTGCAGATTGAGCAATTGAATTAGCATTCGATATATCAACATAGGCTGAACTAGCAAATGAGAAAGCACTACTATTAGTATCGTTATTAGCAATAATTACAGCATTCATGGAATGCCCAGCTAGCATTGATGCAACGGCCGTTGAAGCAGTTGCGATTGCAGCCCGTACACTTTCGGCTTGTCCATTCAAGCCATTATTAACGCTGGCAACTGAGTTAGCTAATGAATTAGCCGATTGAATCAAAGCATCACTACTATTTACGTTCGTTTCAACACTTTGCGCAGCACTAGTAGTTGCATTAGCAGATGATATTTCATTGTCCTGAACAACTGCTGCAGATTGAGCACTTGAAACTGCAACGGAAGCAGAAACATTTGCATCGTTAGCAGAACCAATGAACTGAGCAATGTGACTATTAGCGCTTGTGATGCTATTATTCATCGTCATCACAATATCTGAATACGAACTAGCAGCACTTACATTTGCACTAGCTTGAGCATAAGCACTTTGGGCTTGGGCAATCAGCGAATCAGCAGCACTACTATTCCCGATCTGAGCTGCATTAGCAGCACTAGATGCAGCCTTAGCAGCAGCGGAAACACCAGCAGAAGCAGCTGCATTAGCAGCACTAGCCTGACTAGCAGCCACTTGAGCTGCTGAGCTAGCAGTTTGTGCATCCTGTGCAACGCTTGCCGCTACCGAATTAATGGAACCCACGGTCGAAAGAGCTGCATTAGCGGCGCTATCAGCATTAATGATGATTCCATTATTTGAATACGATGAAAGAATTGCATTAGCAATGCTAACCGATGTAGTCACAGACTGTAAAGCTCCACTAATAGCAGCTGCATTTGATGCTACATTGATAGATTGGACATTAGTTTGTGAACTAAGCGCATTCAACGATGATTTGATTGAAGCAAGTGAATTTTGGAGAGCTGCATTAGAAGAATTAATTGAACTAACACTATTCAACTCATTATCTTGAGTAGTTGCAGCTTGGCTAGCAGCTGCTGCAGCTTTAGAAGATACATAACTAGCTTCATCAATCGCCTTCAAGGTATTAGTAATATTGTTATTAGCAGATGTCACGATTCCATTCAAAGAATTAACAACTGATGAGTAGCTACTTAATGACTGTGCATACGAACTAGCAACTTGTGCCTGCGTTGCTGCAACACTATTAAATGAATCAGCTAATGAAGATTCGCCCAATTGAGCAGCGCTTCTTGCTAATGATGCATTATCAACTGCTAAACTAGCATTTGAATTCAAGACAATCATAGCTGAGCTAGCCTGATTGGCCGCATCGATCGCGCTTGAATTAGCAGATTGTGCGAGTGCGTTCGCATTTGAAATATCAAGGTATGCTGAACTAGCAATTGAGAATGCATCCTCAGTCACCTTATTATTACCATTAATCACTGCGTTACTTTGATGTTTATTTGATAGTGAAGCCACTGCTTCAGAGTCACTTGCAATTACGCTAGTCATGCTATTGGCGTCATTATTCAATTCATTGTTGTTAGCAGCAAGTGAATTCGATTCTGAGCTGTTAGCGATTGTTGATTGGCTAAATCCAGAACCATCTGAAGTAGCGTTATTAGCAGTAGCAGTAGTTGATTGAGCACTTTGTTCCTCTGTATCTTGCTTACCTGCCGCAATAACTGCATCATTAGTTGCATTAGAAGCTAGTGAATTAGCAGCATTAATAATTGCAAAATCTGAATCAATATTAGAACTAACCGTTGCTAGTGAGGCATTCAAGTCCGCCACAGCCGCACTATATCCAGAAGCTGAACTGGCTTGAGCAATAGCTAAACTAACGCTCACTGATGCATTTGAATTATAGGAATTAGCAAGACTGGTTTGTCCCAGATAAGCAGCACTAATTGCATTAGAAGCAGCAATTGATGCCACCGTGTAATTAGATTGAGCAGCTGATTTTGCAACGCTTGCTAGCGATGTGTTTCTACTTGCATTTGAAGATAGCGTATAAATTTGAACACTGTTAATAGTTGCATCATTAAATGCAGAATGAGCACTGGTAGCAGCATTTTCAATCACTGCGGTTGCTGAAATAATAGTATTATTACTTGCCCGACTTGCTAGTAATGAGTTGACAGTGTTGTTATTAGAAGTGATTTGTTGATTCAAACTATTTGCAAGGTTCGTTCGATCAACAATTGAATTGGCATTGGAGCTCACCTGAGTGTTAGTGGCAATTGCAGAGCTATTTGCCGTGTCTGCCGTACTAGCAGCAAGACTAGCAGCCGTATTCAAACTATTTGCTAATGCCGTTTGACTATCTTGAATCGAAGTAGCGTATTGAGCATTCGCATAAGCACTATTCGCAAGTGAACTAGCACTTGCCGCTTTACTATTTGCTAGTGAGACTCGATCATTAGCAGAAGAAACTAACTTAGCTGCATCTACTACATTTTTAGCATACGAACTAGCATTTGAAGCATTTAAGCTAGCTAGACTAGCGTTAGATGATGCAACCGCATTATATGAATCTGCGATGGCAGAATTACCTAATTTAGCCGCACTTACTGCATTTGAAGCAGCAACTGATGCATTTTGAGCTGTTATTTGAGCAGTCGAATTCATATCCGAACTCAAATTGATGTTGGATTGAACCACGGCGCTTGCCGATTGAGCTTGTGAATTTGCAAATGATGCATCAGAAGATGCTGCATTCGCATCCAATCGTGCTTGACTAGCTACGGAAGAGGCAGCCAACACGGAACTATTATTTGGATGACTAATAAGAAGCCCATCAATAGCGTCATTGTCTCCACTCGCATTAGCTTGGTTAGCATTGGCTTGCGTATTAAGTGAATTAGCGTTACTAGCATTATTATTAGCATTACTAGTAATCGTAACGGCAGAATCATAGCTAACTTGAGCATTACTGCTTGCTTTTTCCGCCACTCCTGATTGGACATTGGCAAAACTAATTTCAGCATTTTCACTATCAGCAGCAACTTTGGCAATATCTCTTTGTAAATTAGTATTTGATACGATTGTAGCTAAACTGTTCTGTTCATTATTAACCGTTTGACTGAGGGCGACAATCGATTGGCTATCGGATACTGCCTTACTAGTATAGAAGCTAACTAGACTAGCATAGGTATTCGTATTATCACTTTGGGTCGCAGCAATAGTTGCCAAGGATGCAGCCTCGGATAGATTCCCTAGCTTTGCAGCTGCAATTGCACTATTGGCAAAGCTACTAGCAGAAGCAGCATATAGCTGAGCACTATGGTTAGCAACACTTTCTAGGTTAGTAGCACTAACTGCATCATTACGTAACGTCTTGATTTGATCAGAGTAGCTATTCGCAGAACTCAAAATTGTTGCAGTCTCACTATTAGTCATACTGATTACTGTATTCGCACTAATAATCGTTGCGTTAGTTGTATGGCTAGCTAATATTGAGGCAACCGCACTAGCATCTTTTTGAACTTGATTTGCGGATTGAATAACACCATCATTAATAACCTTAGCATTACTTGCATTAACGATTGCATCAGAGCTGGCGGCCGTTGCACTTTGTTGATTTAAATCAGCAATCGAAGCAGCAGTAGAGGCAGCACTATTTAACGAATTTGCACTACTAATAATTGAATTTTCCACACTAGCAGCAGATGAAGCGGTCGATTGAGCACTAGAAGCAATTATAATTTGAGCAGCTGCAGCAGACTGGGCACTATTAACATCCCGATTAGCACTGCTAATTGTTGTCGATAAAGTTTCAATTGAACCCTTATATGAATTAACAGCCGTGATAAAACCACTTGCGACACTAACAGCAGCACTAGCAGCAGCATTATATTGACTTGCAGCAACCGAATTTCCTAAAATTGCAGCACTAATTGCAGATGCAGCATTTAAAGAAGCTGCATTTGCTGCTGATTGAGCACTTCCATTAGCATCATTTAAACTACTAATTACTGATTGCAGACTACTTTGTGCTTGTTGAGCTAGAGAATTAGCACTGAAAGCAGCTTGAGAATCAACAATGGCATTTGACAGAGCAACATTTGCATCTGAATTAGCACTGACCACAATTGCATTGTCAGAATGACTAGTTAAGATCAAAGCTGTTGCAGATTGATAACTTGAGACTTGTTGAGCATCATAACTAGCTTGACTAGATTGAAGACTAGCGGTATTAGCAATTAATGAGCTAACCGAAGACATTGTAGTTGCCCCTTGAGAAACCTCAGTTCCTAAATCAGAAAAGCTAACAGCCGCTTTTGAACTATTATTAGCAATTGAAATTGCTTCTGATTCAGCAGACGATGCTGAACTAGCGGTTACATAAGCAACCGATGCAGTCGAGCTAGCAACATTAGCAGATTTAACTACACTGCTAATTTGTGAATTTGCTTGCTCAATATTATTATTTAAGCCATTAATTATATCGGTATATGAGTTAGCTAGGCTTACAAATCCACTGGCTAAGTTAGCTAGGCTCTGAGCTTGGCTATTTAAGGTATCAGCACTCCCACTTTGCCCTAGTTTAGCTGCTGAGGTAGCATCATTGGCAACACTTGCAGCAGCAGCGGCTGCACTTTGCGTTGCTGAGTTAGCTGATAACACGCTCACATTAGCAGCACTAGCGCTTTTAACCATCCCGTTAACACTATCTTGAATGCTCTTAGCAGTACTCCATGCAGAAGATGCCAAATCAAAGGCAGCACTAGCTGATCCACTAGCTGCAGAGATTACTGAATTGCTATTATTTTGCGAAAATAGTGATTGAACTGCACTAGAATTAGAAACAACAGTTAATGACTGGGCACTAACATCAACTACTTGGCCGTTGATTACAGATGCGGTGCTTGAAGTTGCAGTATTAGCAGAACTAGCACTTACAGTCACTTGACTACCAACCGCTGAATAACCACTAGCCGCATTCGAAGTATCATTTGCGGATTTAATTTCTCCATCTTGAACACTCACCGCTTGTGAAGTAGCTGCTGATGCACTCAAAGCGCTTGAACTAGCGTTATTAGCGTTGGCAACGATTGAGTTCATTTGAGAATTAGCAGAACTAATTATTGCATTATAAATAACAATATCAGTTGAATATGAATTAGTGAGGCCAGCGTAATACGTAGTGTTAGCAGCATTATCAAACGCATTCTCATTTAATAATTGTGCCAATGATACGTTGCCAGTCTTAGCAGCACTAAGCGCTTCAGAAGCAT
The DNA here is from genome assembly GCF_058508515.1 of Nicoliella sp. ESL1120. NCBI lineage: Bacteria > Bacillati > Bacillota > Bacilli > Lactobacillales > Lactobacillaceae > Nicoliella > Nicoliella sp. ESL1120. The sequence goes on along the minus strand of NZ_CP196384.1, from coordinate 394,421 downwards.
TCGATGCTGCAGCATCAGCGTTATTTGATGCAGCAATGCTAGCCGATTTAGCCAAACTAAATGCTGATTGGGCGCTGTTAAATGCAGCACTAGCCGTTGAGTAAGTTGAACTAGCACTTAAAAATGCATTCTTAGCCTGATCAGCAGCGCTAATGGCAGCTGATTGAGCGGTATTAACCACCTGATTACTTGAATAGTTAGCGTTGCTATTGACTGATGAAACGACACTTTCAGCACTATTAGCAATGTTTTGAGCAGCAATTACAGAATTGAGTCCATTATTAACACTTTGCGTTGCGCTAATTGCTTGTTGGCTATTAGTAACTGCAGCACTATAAGCTTTGCTAGCAGTACTTTCAGCTATAGATGCAATCGATGCATTGGCATTGGAATTATTATTCAAACTGTTTTCAACAACAGCAGCTGATTGGGCTTGGGATGCAGCATTTGAGGCAATAGCAGCGGCCTGTCCAGCAATTTGTGCATCACTATAGGCACGACTATTAGCAGAAGAAGCGATCGTTACATAATTATTAATGTTTTCAGCATAACTGCTTACTAAAATTGCAGCAGAACTAGCTAAACTAGCACTGGCTTGAGCTTGACTATTTAATGAATCAGCACTTGTAGTTTGCCCCAATTTAGCAGCAACGACAGCCTGACTAGCAGTAGTTGAAGCCTGAATGGCATTTGACTGTAACAAGCTATTCGCACTCGTTGCACTAACTGCAATTGCTTGAGCATTTGAAGCAGCCGATTGAGCTTGTCCACTTGCAATCATAGCATCTGATAATGCTGAATTAACAATTGTAGTCTCACTGGCTACCACAGAAGCAGCACTAGTAATCGTATCATTGCTTGGGTAAACAGAAGCTAATGAATTAACCAACGTGCTATCACTATTAATTTGGACCCTGTTAAAACTAGCTAATGTGGTCCATTGACCTGCGCTTTGATTAGAATGCGTAGCGGTACTATTATCATCATTGACCGCACCACTAGCTACATTTCCAGAGTCAATCGCTGCTGAAGCATTTTGTGTAATGGTACTTGCTGATTTGAGCTCATTATTTTGGGTAACAAATGCAGATTGAGCTGTATTATTAGCTGATGATCCCGCATTGAATGCAGAGCTGACAACGGCATTATAACTATTTACCTGACTAGTTGCAGTACTTTGTACCACTGCATCACTTAATCCAGCTGCTGAATTATCAGTAACAACCTTAGCAGCTGATGCTGCAGCAGAACTAGCTTGACTAGCTATGCTATTAAACGTAGAGGCACTATTAACATCCCCTACCTCAGCGGCGCTAATTGCATTCGATGCATTTACGGATGCCAAACTGGCCTGTTGGCTAACAACTTGATTAGCGGAACTAGCTAAGTAAGCGGCACTACTGATCCGTCCATTAGCAGATTGAGCAGCAGCATTGGCGCTATCTGCACTAGCTGATGCTGCATCAGCAACACTAGTTAAAATGGCAGCAGTTTGTGAAGCACTATTAATCACGGCATTACTTTGTGCACTAGCTTGAATTGCAGCAATTGAATTAACAACGTTGGCTAAGGCACTATTAATAGCACTAGTCGAATTATTTAATGCATTTGTTGATTGAACTGCAGAGGATACCTGTCCATTCAATGAACTAATGGATTGAGCAACTTGACTAGCGGTTTGACTAGTATTGATTGCGCCACTATTAGTAACAGTAGCAACTGAAACTGCAATATCTTGAACACTAGCAGCCTGTTGAGCGGCACTAAGTAGATCAGAAACACTTAGCGATGCATGACTCACAATAATGGCATCTGAGCTAGCACGATTATATGCAGATTGCACAGCGAAACTAAGGTTCATGACGGACTTCGTATCGATCCCAGCTTGACTGGCATATGAACTAGCTAGGGAGGCTTGGTTAGAAGCTTGACTATTCAATTCAGATGCAGCAACAGAATTACCAATTACGGCAGCGCTAATCGCTTTAGCTGCATTATCCGATGCAGATAACGCATTGGCCTGAGCACTCGCATTTTCAGCACTAGCAACGTTAAATAACGAATTTGCACTTGACTGATCGACTGAAGCTGATTGTTGAGCAATCAATGCATCTGCAGATGCTGAATTAGCATTTGTCAAATAGCTATCTGCAACAATTGATGCTGATTGAATAGTTGCATTCGCTGAATGGTCAGATAAAATTGATTTAATACTAGAATTCATGCTATTAACTTGGGACTGATTAGCACTAATTTGTGAGACTAACGAATTAGTACTACCACTATTTAAGCTGGCACCTTGGCTAGCATTACTTGCAGCAATTGACTGTGCAACTGCAGTGGATGAATAGATAGCAGCATTACTACTTGTTACGTTAGCACTACTAATTGCGTCATCCTGCGCACTGGCAGCTGATTGTGCAACTGAGTTTGCGATCGATGCAGCACCGCTTGCTTGATTAATCGTGACTAAATCATTAGCTAGTGCCTGACTAGCTACAATGGCTTGTTGTGCATAGTCGCTAACACTATTATTATATTGGCTAACCAATGCATTCGCTGTACTTGCTGAGTCTGCCTGTAGCTTTGCAATGCTATTGAGGCTATCTGCATTAGCTGAGCTCCCGACTTTAGCAAAGCTAATTGCAGTAGCTGCATTGCTACTTGCCAATTGGGCGTTACTTTGTGCTACCGAATTAGCAGAGCTAGCCTGATTCATTGCCACTTGAGCACTTATTCTTGCTGATTGGACGAGTGAATTATTAACTTCTGCACTAGATAACGCAGCATTGAGCGAATTAATGGCAGCACTAGCGCTTTGTTGAGCAGCTTGGATAACTGAATTACTTTGGCGACTAGCAATTACCGAATTAACTGCCAGTGAATCCTTAGTAGCATTACTTTGTTCAGTATTCCCCTGACTGATGGTGTCACTAGCACTCGAAGCATTTGAAATAACCTGATTATTCGTAGCATTGGCTGAATTAAAACTATTTTCAGCAGCTGAAGAAGCGTTAGCTGCTTGGTTACTAGTTGCATTTGCAGATGTAATTTCATTATCTTGCGCAATCGCAGCACTAGTAGCCACGGATTCAGTACTGTTGGTAACTGCGTTAGCCGATACTATCGTTTCATTTGCACTAGTGATTTTAGCATTGGCTGAGCTAACTTGAGCGTTATAACGATCAACATCTAAAGCCGCCAAACTGGCTGCATTTGCATAGCTAATTGCACTCGAATTAGCTACAGAAGCTTGCGAAAGAAAATCTTCAGCCGAAGCAGAACTACCTAATTCAGCCGCCGATTGAGCTAATTTGGCAAAGCTAGTGGCACTTTCAACATTAATTTGAGCCGATGAATTATTTGAAATTACAGCATTCATTGCAATGGATGCCGAACTTTGTGCCGATTGGGCAAAATTATATTCACTATTAGCAATGCTAAATGCCGAACTAGCATCATTAGATGCTGATTGTGCCGTCCCTAGCGCAGACTGAATAACGCTGTTGCTTGGACGTGCTTTCAACTGATCAGAAATACTTCCAACCACATTGTTAATTGATGAATTAATTGGTGTAACTTGAGAAACAGCCACACTGGCGTTTGAAACAACGGTAGCCAAGCTAGCTTGAACACTTGCAGCAGATTGCTGTGTATTATTAGCAGAAACCGCAACTGATTGCGCATCCCCGCTAATCTGATTAGCACTAGCAGTTTGCTTATCCTGAACGCTAGCAGCCTGTTGAGCAATCGAGTTGTTCTCGCTAACTGTATTAGCATCTATTGATGCTTGAACGATCGTAGATGAAGCATCATTATATGCTGCATTAGCAATATTACTAAACAGTACCAATGAAGCTGAATTTTGTTCAGCCACCTTGGCATATGAATAAGCAACTGAAGCAGCAACCGAAGCTTGTGCATTCGCACTCGCTGCTGCTGATTCACTTCCTAAACTGGCATACGACTTAGCGATAGTGGCATAACTATTAGCAACCACTGATGCAGAGTTCGCATTGCTTTCATTAATAACAGCTAATGAAGCAACACTCTGTGCATTTTGTTCATTTACCTGTACTTGATTATTGGCCTTTGCGATTGCAGTACTATCAGATTGAACAGCGCTAAGTGCCTGCACAGCATTGCTTACTGCTGATTGGATTACTGTATTGCTCGAATGCGTTGAAAGGACAGCATTAGCTGAGTTAACATTAGCACTCGCCTGATTTACATTATCATTTGCACTACTAATAAAACCACTTGTTTGGGTAGCAGAACTAATGATTGAATTCAAATTCCCACTATTACTAGTAACAGCATTGTAAGCGGCACTTGAGGCATTATTAGCACTTGTCATCATTTCATTAGCAGTTGAGATTGCAATGCTTTCTGCAACAGATGCTGACTGAGCAACTGAATTAGCATTGGAAACGGTTGAAGTCGCAATCGCCAATGCATTGTTGTATTGACTAGCAACGTATGCCGCTGATGAAGCAATTGCTGCATAACTAGATGTCAATAGGTTATAAGAATTTACTTCACTCGCAGCAACCGAAGCTGCACTAGCTTGAGAAGAAGCAACTGAATTAACAGAACGTGCAGCTTCAGCACTCCCCTCAGCAGCATAGGAACTGGCAACCGTAGCGTTGCTAAGTGCGATCGCAGCATCAGATTGTGCAACGGAACTCGCTGAATTTGCGAAACTGGCAGTACTTATGGCAGAACTATTAGCAGATTGAGCAGAAGCATTCGCCTCTGAAATAGATGAATTGATTACCCCAACGGTTGAAAAGGCAACACTGGCAGAACTAACCGCTCTTTGAATAATTGCATTACTTGAATTTTGAGTAAGTGCCTGCGAAGCTGCTGTATTCCAATCAGTCGCACTTTGATCAGCAGTCGCTGCAGAATCAGCAATCGACTGAGCTAAGCTAGCATAAGAAGAAGCGTTATTACCAAATGCATTGGCACTTGCAACTGTATTCGAAGCATTAGAGATCGCACTATTAGCACTATTAGTAGTGGTTAACGCAGCGTATGATCCTAAACTACCTTCAAATGAGGCAATTTGAGCACCATGATTATAAAAAGAGGCTTGCGAAGCGGCATTTGAACCAACGGATGCAGCAATCGATGCCCTTACAGAAGCGGACGCAGCCTCTGATGCAAAATATGAGGCCTGTTGTGCTGCCGAAGTTGCGCTATCAGCAACACTATTCGCAACGTTAGCAATGCTTTGGGCAACCACGTTAGCACTGGAAGCACTACTAAAATTACCATTAACTGCATAGCTGCTTGCTAATGATGCACTAGCAGAAGCACTCGCAACTGATTGCCTTACAGCCTGACTTAGTGAGTTTGCAACGGCAGAAGCAGATTGAGCAGATTTATTAGCATCATTAGCTTGACTACTTGCAATTATGGCATCTGAATTAGCCGAACTAGCAAGCACTTCGGCTGATTGAGCATATGCAACGTTCGTTTGAATGACCTTATTAGCTTCATTTGAAGTCAAAGTAGCCATTGCGGAATTCCATTGATCGGTCGCATTAGAATCATAACTACCAGCAACACTGGTCGATGCACCAGTCTGCGATGTGAAAGTACTTGCATCGCTAACGTAACTACCAGCACTATTAACAGCAATAGAAGCAGTTCGATCAGCTTGATCTGCGAACGAACTAGCAGCATTAGCACTACTAATGGCCTTGGATTCTATTGCCACTGCTGATTGAACAGCTGAATTCGCAATTGCGATTTGACTGGCAGCTGAATTCGCAACACTAAGCGCTGAATTAACATCACTAGCAGCAGAACTGGCTCGTTTAACTGCACTATCGGCGTTAAAACTAGCGGTAGATGCATCTTGACTGGCCACAACGGCAACACTAGCGGCTGAACTAGCAACAATTGCAGCGGAACTAGCAGCAGCACTATCGCCTGCAACAGAAGCTGACTGTACTAATTGGTTTGCAGCACTCTCATCACTAATAGCATTTTGTGCGGCCTTAGATGCATTGCTAGCAATTTGAATTGCATTAGCAGCTGCTGAATTAGCAGCACTTGCAATGGATGATTGGTTATCAACATCTGAATTAGCATTATTAACGATTGCAGTCTGTTCAGAAGCAACGCTAACAGCACTGCTAACGATGCTGTTTAGTGAATGCCCACTAGCTAATGAAGTTATCTGTTGATTTGCTTGATTAGCTTGGGATGCGACTGACGAAATCGCAATGGAATTAGGCGTAATTGTACTTGCTGCAGAACTAGCAATTTCAGAATTATTCGATACATTGACAATGTTATTTACAACAGCACTTGCCGCAGAGGTAGCGTTAGCATTAACTGAATTTGCCAGGCTCACTGAGCTATCAATGCCGCTTCTGATTAAGGAATTAGCAATGTTTGCAGCAGATTGAGCGTCGCTAACGGCGTTCGAAATCGCAATGCTATCACTAGTTACTGACGAGGCAGCATTACTACCTGCTAATGAAGCAGCACTAGCAAGGCTAATTTGCGCATTATTCGCACTAGCGGCTGAACTAGCAGTATTCATTGCACTAATTGCTACACTAGCGGCTGACGAAGCAGCACTAGCATCCCCAGTAATCGCTGCTGAACTAGCAACTGAATTAGCGGCAACTGCAATTGAATTGGCCAAAGTAGCTACACTAGCTGCAGATACTGCAACACTACTTGCACTGCTTAAAACAGATTGGGCACTTGCAACAATTGATGATTGGTTCTTCTGATCGCTTAATCTTGAAACAATTGCAGAACTTGCTGAACTAACAACAACAGTAGCAGAACTAACCGCTGAATTACTTGAATTTCTAGCGTTCAAACTATTGATCAAACTTTCTGGACCAGCAATTGAACTAGCATTACTAAGCCCAGCAGCACTTGCACTATTAGCCGCACTTGAATAAACGTTATTATCACTAGCAGCCGCGATAATTGAAGCTGCATTTGAACTAACGTTTTGATTGATTCCGCTAACAACTTGACTCGCAGAACTAGTAACGATTGCAGCGGAGACTGCCGCTGTAATCTGTAAGGCAACTGATTGAGCAGAACTAACGGTTGCAGAAGCTGAATTAGCATTTGATAAATCTATCTGAGCAGCACTATTGGCATTTATTACAGCTGTATTTGCAGAATCGATTGCACTGCTTGCTGACTGTACATCAATGATCGCGGAAAGTGCAACTGAAGCAGCCGAGCTCGCGATTGATGCTGCATTACTTGCGGCCGCGCTGTTAATCGCTATTCCTGCAGATTGAGCAAGTGTACTTTGTGCCTTGGCAACGCTGGATGCTGAACTAATCACGCTCGTTGCAATTGATGCCTTAACATTTGCAGTCGATGCAGCAGCGCTAGCACTAGCCGCAGCTTGTGATTGCGTCTTCATGTCGGCATTAGCTTTTTCAAAGACAGTTGCTGCAGAATTAGCATCTGAATTAACGCTACTTAATTTAGCGTTATTGGAATATTGACTAGCCATACTATTTGTCGCACTTTGGTCAGCGTTAACTCCACTATTTAGCGAAGCTGCCTGTAATGAATCAGTATTAATTGCACTAACGTTAGAATTTACGTTAATGACACTGTTGACCGCTTGGCTTACTAACGAACTATTTGTATTACTTGCAGATGTAGCAGTTGCAGAAGCAGAACTAGCAAGGTGATTAGCACTGGCTAAGCCACTATTAATTACACTTGTTGCCACTGAAGCTGCACTACTAGCATCATTCGCTGCACTGTTTACCAATGCTTGAGCAGAGTTTATTGATTGGACTGCATTCAAAGCAGCGGTTGACTGAGCAGCAGCAATTGAAACTTGAACGCTAGCGCTGTTGGCAGCGTTAGATGCCGTTTGATTAGCAGTAGAAGCAATCGCAGCTGCGCTTTGAACTGCAGAAAGGTCACCACTATTAGCTGCAATTTGTGCAGATAAGGCAGCTGAAGAAGCAATCGCATATTCAGAAGCTGCAATTGATGAATCGATTACAGCACTACTATTGGCACTAATTGCGGTCGTGCTAGCACTAATTGCAATTGATGATTGTTGTATTGCAACCGAATTAGCAGAACTAGCAACTACACTAGCGGAATCAATTACAGTATTAGCACTAGCGACCGTAGCGTTACTTGAATTATTAATATTCAAACCAGCAATCACGTTACTAGCAGCAGCAATCGAGTCAGCGCCACTACTAATGCCGTTATTGACAGCAGATACAACCGCTGCATTGCTACTTACAGCACTTTGGTTGTTAGCAACAATTGCAGCAGAACTAGCTGTCGCGGTATTAAATGAACTGACTGTAGCAACGGATGAATTTACATCATTAGCAATCGATTGAGCACTAGCAACCACTCGGGCTTGTGATGCCGCTGATTGAACGATTGAATTTGCAAGACTGGCGTTATTAGCATCAGCATTAGCTGACGAAACAGCTAAACTAACGGAAACTGAAGCGGCCTGGATTGCAGCACTTGCTGAAGTAGCTGTACTAGAAGCAGCCAGAATAATCGCAGCGTATGAACTAGCAGCATTTGCCGCAGAACTAGCGGCTGCACTATCTAAATTGTTCGTAGCAGTGCTCAAGGCCGCCATTTGATCAGCAACCTGATTGCTAGCGCTAGCGGCTATTACAGCAGCACTAGCTAAACTGACGCTTGCTGCAGAAGCAAGTGCACTTTGTTGAACCGCTAATTGGCTTTGAACAACCGCATCTGAACTAGCGGATGCTACCGCACTGGCATTAACATTAGCTACAGCTAATAAGCTGTTAGCAACACTGTTGTTACTATAAGCAGACTGTACAGAAACCACCACTGACTGTGCAGATTTGGTATCAGCAAAACTAGCATTGATAACGTTCGCTAAACTAAATACTGAACTAGCACTCGAACTGGTTCCATTTAAGCTAATGTTTGCTGATGATTCAACATTAGTGATTCCGTTTTCAGCTGAAGTGGCAGTCGAGTTAGCATTGGAAGCAATACTAGTAGAGCTATTAATTCCACTACTGATTGCCACAAATGCAGCATTAGCAGCACTTTGAGCTGTAGAAGCATTGATACTGAACGCTGCATTATTAGAGACAGCATTAGAAGCGGCAATTGAACCTGCAACATCGGCAGATGAAGCTGCCGTCATTTGAGCACTTGCATCAGAAGCAGCTACCTGTGCAGATGCCAAGTAAACATTGGCTGCACTAATGGCGTTAGCTATCGAATCTGAATTTAAGCTGTTATTATTAGCCATACTAGCTGCAAGACTAGCGCTACTGTTAGCTAATGAGTTTTGATAACTAACCACAGAAGCATCAGCACTGGCATTCGAATTTGCTATTGATGCAGCCGTTGATGCTGAATTAGCAATAGATGATTGTAGCGTTGCATTTTGAACTGCACTAGCAGCAGCACTGAGGGCGGATTGAACTACTGTATTCGCACTCAAAACCACTGCATTATTAGAATTATGATTAATTAAATTATTGATGGTACTGCTTGCGCTATCAACAGCTGTACTATTAGCTTGAACAGACGCACTAGCGCTACTTGCTTGAGCTGAGTAGCTATTAGCACTGTTATTAGCACTAGAAACAGCTACTGAAGCCTGATTAACAGCAATATTGTAATTACTAGTCATGCTAGCAACTGAAACTGCATTACTTGCAGTTGATGACGCCAATGCTGTTTGTGATTCTTGATCAGCATAGTATTTAGCAATATTTACTGCATTACTAGCAGTATCAAAGTTAAAACTAGCTATGTCTGAAGCAGTACTTGCCTGACTAACGGCCGATTGAGCGGTAGAACTATTCGCTTCCGCATCATTAGCAGCACTTTGAGCTGCTTGTGCATAAGATAAAGCAGCACTAGCTGCGGAACTAGCTGCCATGCTATTTCCAGCAACCGATGCGGAACTAGCCGCTTGACTGGCTACAATCGCATTTGAAAATGCATTCGCAGCAACACTAGCATTAACAACAGCAGCAGCACTAGCTGAACTAGCAATCGAAGCGGCTGAACTGGCAACGGATGCCTGTAAGCTAGCACTAGCATTCGCAGCATTCGCCATTGAAACAGCTGAACTAACGTGACTATAAGCAATGCTAACTGAGACGTTATCATTGCTTTGACTAGCTACCATGCTAGCTACAGAATTAATGGAATTAGCGGAACTGTTTTGTTGGCTAATTTGAACACTATTACTATTAACTAAACTGCTAATAGATGTAGCTAAAGAGGCATTACTACTTGTCCCAACAGCATTTGATGATGCAGACTGGTTAACACTAGAAGCGCTATTAGCAGCACTACTAGCAACACTGCTTGCAGATGCCAATCCACTATTAATTATACTTTCGGCTTGACTAGCAGCACTAGATGCATCAATGGCAGCCTGTGAAACGGCACTACTGTTTATCGATACCTGAACAGCAGCTGCAGAAGCCGTACTTAAAGCGCTCTGCAGTGCATTCGATTCAATAATTGCCTCACTTGAAGCCTGGGCAGCGGCACTAGCTGCGCTACTTGCAATTTGATTTGCAGAACTAGCTGCAGCAGAATCACCGCTAGTCGCAGCATTGGATGCAACCACCGCAGCGCTAAGCGCCGTTGAACTAGCTGTTGCAGCTGAAGTAGAAGCGATGAATGCAACACTACTTGCTGATTGAGCGGCAGCAATTGCCTGACTTAATGCTGCACTTTGACTGTTCATTGCAGCAGAAGCAGAGCTAGCTGCTGTAATTGCCGAATCAACAACAACTTCAGCACTTGAAACAGCTGAATTAGCAGAATTAAACTGATTTAAACTAGTTATTACCCCAGAAGCTGAATTAATCACTCCATTACTACTAATAGTCGCACTAGCCTGGCTGCTAATCGTAGTGGAAGTTTGGCTCAATGAGTTCATTACAGTACTATTAGCACTCACAATTTGATTAGCTAAGCTATCAGATTGATTAGCTTGGGATGCAAATGAAGAAGCAGAACTAGCATTGCTAATTGCTGAAGCGACCGTATTAGCAATCGATTGATTTGAATTAGCACTGTTGAGTGCTGCTGCTGCGATCTTACGATCATTTGAAGTGGCAATGGATGCAGCACTAACTACATTGGCAGCAGATGATGCCGTTTGGCTAGCCAATAGTGCATTACTATAATTGCTGCTAGCAACTTGAGCTGCAGACACGGCTAAAGAAGCACTGCTTGAAGCTGCTGATACATTACTATTTTGAAACGCAGTAACAGCATCAGCTGATGCAGATTGAGCAATTGAATTAGCCACACTAGCGGCAGTCGAATAATTAGATGCCATCGCATTAGCACTATTTGCAACAACATTAGCACTATTAATATTGCTCCCTTGTGAGTTGGCATCCAAACTAGCCGATTGAGCAACAGAATTAGCAGAATTAACAACCGCAATTGCACTGCTTAACATTGAATTAACACTTGTATTAGAAGCAATCGAATTTGCAAGCACCGCAACAGAACTAGTTTGTGAACTAATGCTAGTTATCGCATTAGAATCAATTTGTGCAGATGCACCACTATTGGCCACATTAGAGACAACTGCACTAACCGCATTAGAATTAATTAAAGCGTTCTTATTATTATTAGCTGCCGATTGGGCTGCAGCATTTGCCATGCTAGAAGCACTTAAAAGCTCACTTGTTACAACACTATTAGCATAGCTCGCCGCAGAACTAGCAAACGAAAGCGCCGTACTAGCAGCTGAAGAAACAGAAACGACATTTGAGATTAAGGAAAGCGCTTTAGCATACCCACTAGTTAATGATGAATAATTAACTGCAGCGCTATCTTGATATTCTGAAGCCATTTGAACAATTCCTGATACATATGAATAAACAGATGAAGCGGTTGAGTAATCTCCATTACCCGCAGCAGAACTAGCAGCACTTAATGCTGAAGACAAGGCATTGCTACTAGCCGTAATTGATTGTAAATAGCTTACATTAGCTGAGTTAGTCTGAGTTGCAGTTTGTGAGATCGCAATGAAATCGTTGTTTTGACTTGAAGCATTATTACTAGCAGATCCGTAGATAACAGCTTCGGATGCAATAACGCTATTTGCGTAAATCACAGCTGAATCAGAAGCGTTACTTACCCCTAGTGATGCAATTACTGACTGTGCACTAGCAATACTTGCGTTATTAGAACTGATAACACTATTATTAGAACTTAAAGCGTTTTGGTAGCTAATGAACTGTGATTCAATTTGGGTATAAGCTTGGTAGTGGGATACCATACTGTAATAACTATTAAAATTATTGGCCACTGAACTGGTTTCAGAAGCATATGAAGCAGCAATCGATCCATTAATTACGTTGTTTAAATATGAATTAGCACTTTGCGCAGCTGTACTAGCATTCGTAAAATCAAGTTGAGCTGATTGCACAGCATTGGATGCCTCAATTGAAGCAGCTGTTACAGCTGAGCTAGCAGATTGCGCAGACTGAATAGCACTATTTAAAGCATTGGATGCATTCACAACAACAGCAGCTGCACTACTTGCGGCGTAACTATTGGTTATTGATTGAGCTGATGATAACGATGCCATGGCAACGCTTATGCTCGTAGTTGCATTTGATGCAGCCAGTGATGCTGCATTTGCACTCAAAATAGCCATTGAGTATTCATTCATAGCGTTGGATGCATTCGCACTTTGAGAATTAGCATCTGATAACATCGAGTTAGCAGCTGAAGCAGCAGATGAAGCTAATGAACCATTGTTTACAATATAACTATTATTAGAATTAGCACTAACAATGGCGCTAGCACTATTTGCAAATGAGATAGCGATCGATGCTTGTGAACTAACTTGTACAGCATAACTGCTCGTTAAACTAACCGCCGATTGAATATTCGTCGCGATGCTAGGTGCAAAACTAACCATTGAATTGATCGAGGATAAACTACCATTAGCTGTACTAGAAGCTAAAGCTGCTAAGCTAACAGAACTATTAACGGAACTTTGCACATTAGAAATAGCAGTGCTAATCGCAGAATTAGCAACAATTGCAGCAGAACTAACATTACTTAATGCTCCAGACGCTACGAAAGCAGCAGAACTAGCCGCTGTTGCTGCAGAGATAGCAGCGGAATACTCAGAACTAGCGAGTGAATTAATTGAAGCTGCGCTACTTGCCGCCTCACTCGCTGCAATTTGAGCACTAGAGGCTTCTGATAGATATTGAAGCCCCCCACTTGCATCTGTCATTGCAATTGAATTTAAGTTAGCAGCATAACTGCTGATTTGATTTGCGTATGAAGATGCATAACTTGCATTACTAAATGCTGAGCTAGCTGTATTTGCCATCTGAATAGCAATGCTATTTTCATTACTAATAACATTTGAAGCAGAAGACAAGATAGCATTAAAGCTATTAACTACTACGTTGGCACTTGAAATGTCTGAATTGTTAGCATTGTTACTTGCTATTGAATTCAAACTACCGATAGCGGAGTTAAGAGCAGCAGACGAAGCGTTTAAACTACTTGAATCAGAGCCAACTGCATTCGTATTATTGATAACATTGCTGTTCGCATTTGAAGTTTGAACATAGTAGGAATTGATGCTTTGAGCAGCATTATTTACAATTGAAACACTACTTGACGTTAACACAGCTAAACTAGCAGTCTCAGAAAAGGCAGATGCATTGATATAATTAGACGATTGATTGTTCTTTAAGTTAAACATTGTGATGCGATCAACCGTCAGGGCATTATATGCAGAAGTAAAGGAAGCCATTGCTGCCGAGGCACTTGCACTAGCTGCGACTGCAGCATTAGATGCACTGGCAATTAACTGCGCATTGGAAAGTACCACACTTGCAGCAGAACTGGCTGCTACACTATTATTAGCAACTTGAGCGGCGCTAACGGCACTTTCAGCTGAAATAATTTGATTAGAATATGAACTAGCAGCTGCTGAAGCACTAGCAACTATTGAGTTAGCATTAGCAGCTGCTGTACTTGCGGTGACAATCACACTATTTTGGGCTTTCAAGTCAGTATAAGCAGATTCATTAGCACTGACTAATGAACTAGCTTGTGATGCAACTGAAGCAATTGCACTATTATTTGAATTGGCGGCTGCAATAGAATTGATTGCAATATAGTATGAATTAAATGCACCATAGTCATAGGTAGCATCTGAATTAGCTGAAGAGGCAAAAGAAAGTGCTAATGAACTGATGGATGTCATGCTAGTAACGCTGGAATAGTTAGAATATAAGGATAAATAATCACTTGCGGTCGAAGATTGAACACTATTGACCTGGTTTACGTTAGATTGAATTCCACTACTAATAGCGACGGATGCTCGATTAAAAGCAACACTGGCCGTAATGGAAGCATTTGAAATATAATTATTATCATCAAATAAGCCTGCTAATGCACTGTTTCCAATTGCTTTATAAGAATTAGCAGCACTGACGATTGAATTATATTGATTCAAGTATGATGAAACATCGCTCATCGCACTACTTGCTGTTGATGCGGCAGTAGAAGCACCAGAAACGTCATAAGTAGTAACCGCACTGTTAGCAATGCTAGTTTCAAAGTTAGCCACTGAATTAGCACTTGAAATGGAAGCTGCGATCATTAACGCATATGAATTCAGACTAGCAACTGAACTAGTATTGCTATTTCCAGCAGCAACGTCACTATTAATATTGATCATTGCAGAACTGATTTGGACAGAAGCAGAATTAATTACAGATGTAGCACTAATTGCGTCAGAATTAACACTATTAAATCCGTTTAGCGAATTCATCGCTGAAGAAGTTGCACTATATCCACTAACCAATGCAGCAATTGAGGTTCCAGCTGAAGAGACTGTAGATGAATTAACATTTGCTACCGAGTATTGGCTACTAGTAACCGCAGTTACCGATGTAGCAAGGACTGATTGTGAATTTAATAACGTTGAAATACTATTAGTAATTTGGGCATAAGAAGCAGTGGCTGCAGCCTTGGATGCGGTATCAGCATAAACGATCGCAGCACTAGCATTAGTAGAAGCAACGGTATAGTCACTATTCATTGCAACCAATGCATTACTTGCAACAGAATTAGCCGATTGGGCCACTGAATTAGCAGCATTGGCATTAATTAACTGGCCACGTTCATCATTAATTGCAGAAGTTGCCACTTCTGCCGCACTGATGACAATTGAAGTTTGTCCGTTATCATCAGAGTTAAATCGATTATTATAGGCCGATTGAGCCACTGAATTGGCAGACGATGCCACAGATGCATATGAGGATGCCAGACTATTGGCATTAGAAAGGTTGACAAAGGCACTCGAAGCTGCACTGCTTGCAGCAGATAACGTAGCACTTTGTTGCCCTGCATCCACCAAAGCATTGCTGGCTAATGTTGCAACGGAATTAGCTGCAGAATTAGCCGCATTCACTTGTGAATTATTAGAGTTCGCACTAAAAATAACATTCGCGCTAGCTTGAGCTGAGCTAGCAACACTATTAGCACTAACTACTGAAGCATAGACGTTACTTCCAGCAACAAATGAACCGTTCACTGAGTTAGTAGCTAAACTCCCATTACTATAAAGATTAGAAATTGAACTAGCAATATTAGCAACAGAAGAACTGGCAGATGATGCGTTTGAAGAAGCACTTGTAATATCGTTTAACAATGCCCCCATGAGTTTATCAACGGCTGATTGAGCACTGTTAGCAGCACTAACGGCTGAATTAGCGTTAACATTAGCGCTGCTAGCATTCACTGATGCTACGCTTGTCAAACTGGCGGCGATAATCGCTTCACTAGCCGCGTTAGCAGCGTAGGATGAAGCAGCAGAACGGGCAGCAATTGCGTTTGATGCAGCAATTGAAGTTGCTGAAGAATTACCGACCGCTGCATTTTGACTAGCAATTACAGCATATGATGATGCAAGTGAATTGGCGCTACTTGCATTTGTAGCAGCACTGCTGGCAATCACATTAATTGAACTAGCAACTGAGGAAACTGAGTTGGCAGTCGATATTTGTTGACTAGCAGCACTAGCTGCTGAACTCATGATTATTGCAGCGGCACTTACCACTGAACTAGCTTGTTGAACGTCAGAACGATTCGAATAAAGCGATGCCGTTTTACTCATTAAGCTATCTGCACTAGAGAAAACGGTTGCAGCTGATGAATATTCACCATTAGCATTACTGGTGGCAGTACTATTAGCAGCAATGTAATTATTATTACTATTTACTTGACTAATTGCAGTTCCAGCATTATTTGCGAATGAACTTGCATCATTCGCGGCACTACTTGCTTGAGAAGCATTATTATCAATTTGGCTAATAATTGCGTTAATGTTGGAAAGTGCGGTTGACGCATTGGTGCTTTGCACATTTAAGCTAGCAGAATTACTAGTGATGCTAGCTAATGATCCACTCATTGATTGATAATTATTCGAAGCTGCTGTTTCAAGACTGTTCGCTTGACTGGCATAACTAATAACGCTAGCTAATGATTGTTGAACATCATTTAGTGAACCAAATAGTGATGATAAGTCGTTATAATTAGCATTATTGATGTCCTTTTGAATCAAGTTAATAACAGCACTCGCCATTAATCCGTTATTTTGATTGCTAATTGCGGCATTGCTAAGTAATTGTTCCAAACTATTAGCATTGCTGATCCTTTGTGCGTTATCACTTGAGTACGATTGAGCCAAACTAGCAGCAGTAGAAGCCGCTGAAGCATAAGACTGAATGTCAGAATTACTTGGTCGTGAACTAGCAAGTGAAATGGCAGCTTGAGCAGTTGAAGTTACAGTACTTGCAATTGATTGATAGCCAACTTGAGCAGTGTTATTAGAGTTTATTAAGGAGGCCCCGGCGTTAGAATAATTAATAATTGCGCTAGAAGCCGAAACAATTGCCTGACTTTCAGAATTAGCAGTACTGTTAGCAGAGCTAAATGATGTCGAAGCATAACTTACCGCATAAGAAACATCTGAATTAGCAGCATTAGAGGCCACACTCTGTTGGGCATTAAAGGTAACCGATTGATTAAACGCCTTTACATATGCAGAGCTGGCACTAGCAATTGCTGAGTTTGCAGATGCGTTTGCATTAATTGCAGCTTGTGATTGATTACCAATATCACTAGCCAAACTAAGCAACTGGGAGACAGAATTACTATTAATTTGATTGTAGTTCAAAGAAGCTAAAATGTTAGAAATATTAGCAGAATCTTGGGATGCTGCTAAATATGCTGAACTAGCTAAGGCATAAGCATTTGAAGCCGATGAATTTGCACTACTTAAACTAGCCTTTTGTGATGAAACCACCAAAAGGCCACTGTTAAAAGTACTGGATGCACTCTGTGCGAGAGTATTAAATCCATTCGCAGCGTCATTATTAGGGATCAAACTATTGACTAAGCTAGTGATGGAGGTATAGCTAGCAACAGAACTCTTAGTAATAACTGCAGAACTATAGAACGAATCGAGATTAGCAGAACTACTTGAAGTCACTAAATAAGCACTAGATGCATAACTAGAGCTATTTGAAATATTACTATATGCTGTTGAAGCATAGCCACTCAATGCACTGATGAATGATGAGAAATTAGTGGCGGCACTATATGCACTGCTAGCCGTACTCTGTGCGATAGAAGCACTTTGCTGATCATTAATAGCGTTGATTGCAGCACTATATGCAATGCTATTATAGCTATTAACCATACTTACTACAGCACTAGCACTAGTAACAATGGTATTAGCTACTGACGCTGCAGAAACCGCAACGTTAGAAATCGAAGTTTGACTAGCAATCGTCATCCCACGAGCACTATTTAATGCAGCACTAGCGCTTTGAGCGGCAACTAATGCTGAACTAACAGCAACATCCAAACTCGCAATGCTATCGCTCAAAGTATTCGCCGCACTAGAAGCGGAACTAGCGATCGAGGCATTTGATGAAGCATCATTATTATAGCTATTAATTGCAGACATCGCTGAGCTGACAACGCTGACCGAACTAGAATAACTAGGTAAATTGGCATAAACGGAATTACTCAACGAAGCAGAATAACTAGCAACGTTTGAATAATAACTGCCTACGACACTATTAGCAGAAGACGCAATTGAGTAATAGGAATTAGGGACTAATGACGAAATCTGGGTATCACTATTTGAAACTGCACTACTTGCACTACTTGCAGTTGCAACATCTTGTGCAGTATTATTAACGATCAAAGCGTTATCAGTGATCGTTCCAGAGGTCTTTTGAGTAGAGTTATCCGTTGGCCCTAAAATCGGGTTATGACTAGTATTAGTAACGGAGTTAGTGCCATCAGGATTGTTAATTAGGGTCGTACTTTGGTTGGTAACAACATATTGAGCATCAATAATCACACTTTGGATAGTACTACTACCCACAGCATTTAATGGACGAGTGTATTTATATGAGTAACTACCATCAGAATCCTTAGTAAAATCAGAAAATGGGATTGAAATGGTGTATCCATTCCGATAATAAGGATCATTAATTTGAGCAGTTACTTGATCTGGATCTTGGATCATTGTAGTTGAACCAATTGGTAGTTCATCGTTAGCAGTCGTATTTCCGTTCGTACTTACCCGAACGTAAACATTCTTACTAGTATCCAAAACGTTGGCAATAATAATCTTAGCAGAAATATCGTAGCCAGAAGCTGATTGGCCACTAGTATCCTTAATTAAGCTAGGCTGCCCACTAATATATACGGTTGGTGATGCTAAGAAACTTAAGTAATGTGACTTACTATTGTCAAAATTATTCAAGACAGTATTGGTCTGTAACTGACCATTAACCGTGTAAACCGTAATGGGGTTAAAACCACCAGATTGTTGACCAATTTTAACCATATATTGGGGAGTAGGATCTTGAGTTTCATTAACTTGTCCGATCACTGAATATGCAGTAATTGGTGGACTATTAAAGAACTTCCCATAACTAGTTCCATCAGTGACCCCTTGATCGTCATTAAGACCATTCTTACTAAAGATGATCTTACTACCTGGGTTATTCAAAACAACGTTACCAACGTTGTTTAAAAGGGTTAAATTATTGACCCCACCATCTGAATAAATGTAGAGGTTACTTAAATTCATAACGTTTAAGTTCCCACCAACAGTCAATAGGTTCCCGCTGAAACCATTCAAGTTCTTAGTAGCGTGGACCGACAAAGCACCACCGTTTTGCACAACAACGTTCCCATTTAAATTAACCGGATTATTGTCATTTAAACTATTGTTAAATACCGCTTCAAGGGTCCCACCATTGACGTAAACATTACTTTTTGAAGCTGTAAAAATCGCTGACGCTCCATTATTAGGGGTTACAGTTAATCTGGCCCCTTCATTAATAGTCAAACTACTTTGTGAGTTCGTTAAAATGATCCCGTTATTAGCAGCTGCGTTGGTCCCAAACGAACCGGAATCTTCACCATTTCCACCATTTGGAGTTAGGACCATTATAGAGCCCTTATCTAGGGTCAAATTCCCGGAAAGTTCGATGTTATTCCCCATTTGAGTTTTTCCATAGTATTGACTATTGGGTAATAACTCCATACTTTGGGTCTGGATATTTTGTTGATTCCCAGCAAACGTACTAATGGTTCTAAATGGACTAGTATAAGAACCTTCAGAAGTGGTATTAACGATTCCATCAATGTACAGTTTAAAAGACCCTGTAGAATTAGAGTTATACATCTGAGAACCCTCATAATTAACGTTCTTAAAGGTCAAAGTCCCTGTCGTGGAGGCATATTCATTAATTGGTCCGTAATAATTGACTCCATATAGTTTTTTGAAATTTTTAACCACCAAAGAATTAATGTTATACGGATTTTGATGTTCATTATATAAATCAGCAATATGATTTTGACCATTAATAGTCATATTGGTAGTACTTCCAGTAGGCGCAGAGTTTCCAGCATTTGAACCTGCATCAATATCAGTTAAGAGTCTGATTTCACTAGTGCTTCCAGATGGTACGTTTGCAAAGTAGTCATCAAACTGTGAAATATTTGTAATGTAGTAAATATTTTGATTATTAACTTTATTGTAAACATCATTATAACCAATGTTATAAAGAACGTTATTCTGACTAGCGTTATTTAATGCACTAACGTATTTATAATGACTTTGAGCATTATTTAAGGCTGCTTGCGCCCCGTTATATGAAATGGTATATGGATTATTAGAGGTGGCAGAATTATTAGTAAAGACGTTATAAGAACCATTTGCATCGGTCCCGTTCCAACGCCCAGTTTCGGCATCATAGATCCCTTGATTAGCCAAAAAGTAATCAAGTGAATAATTATAAGCCAATGCCCGTGCTGAAGTCGTGACATCAACGTTGGAGCTTAAAGCAACGGAATTACCTGAAATTGCCTGTTGTGAATCGCTAGGTGAATTAACAACGTTAGCGCTACTAGAACGGTTAGCAGCGCCAGAAGTAGTCGTTCCATTAGTATTAGAACCATAGACGTTTGGATCGGCTCCAACTCCAGAGTTCAAGGAACTATAAGTACTAAAAGCATTCAAAACGCCATTGTAAGCGTTCTTATAATAAATGTTACTTACATCAACATTACTAGTAGTAGCAGACTTTAATTCATCTGGATGAACTGAGTTCCAAGCAGCAACAGCTCCAGCATTGGCTAAAGCAAAAGCATTCACACCACTATTAAAGTTACTATTGCTACTTGCAACTGTCGTCCCAGCCAAAGCTGCAGATGAGGCCGCAGAAAATCCATTATTAAAATCAGAAGATGAGTTGGAAGTGGCCGTAGTCGTTGATAAATTACCAGCAATTAGTGTAGTATCGGCATTGGAGTCCGTTCCGACTTTATAGCTAACTAAATCATCTTCAGAAGATCCATCACTACTATTACTATCAGTCGTTGCAGAGCTAGCGCCCTCTGAAGAAGCAGTTGAGCTTCCCGCACTAGAATTAACATCACTATTAGCTGAACTAATAACTTCTGATGTAACGTCACTAGCAGCACTCACTGAGCCATTAGAAATTGAGTTTTCAGAGCTGGTGTTGGAATTAGAGCTACTACTATCGCTTGCACTAGCTACCTCAGAAGAACTATTCGTCGATTTAGAATCGCTTCCACTAGCTGAACTAGTGTCGATTGAATAGTTAACAATGTCGCTACTCCCATCACTACTAGTTGAGCTAGATTGACCAGCATTTGTACTATTTGAAGTACTACTTGAAGAAGCAGAAGTCGAGCTATTACTACTAGTTGAGCTAGATTGACTAGTACTTACACTATTAGATGACACAGAAGCACTCGCACTAGAATGACTGTAGTTATCACCACTACTAGTGGTCGAATCATCGCTATCACTAGACTGCGTTTTAGAAGAAACGTTAGATGTGTTTTCATCAGCACGAGCTGAAACGCCCTGCCCAAACAGACCGACCCCACCAATTGTAGATAGCAATGAAATAGAGACGACTACCCATTGCTTTTTAACCTTCCGTAAGACTTTTTTATCTTTTGTTTTTTTAAACTGAAATTTATTATATACCAATTGTTCACCCTCCAATTTAAAATTGGATCTAAGAAAATAAAACTTTTTTTATCCGTTCATTTTTTATTAAATAATACACTTATACATTTTTAATTTTATCACATAATGAACAATTGTGTATACAACACGAAAAGACCTTAATAAAAAATTGACTGCTCAATTGAACTAAATTAGCATTAGTTAAAAAAGGACCATATAAAACATAAAAAGTTACATAATAACGTAGAATCCGTCATTATGTAACCTTTAAATTTAAAATTATTCAAATGAAATTTATCTGTAAACCATTCCACCATCAACTAAGATTGATTGGCCAGTGATGTAGTTGGAATCTTCGCTAGCTAAAAATGAAACTAAGTTTGAAACATCGCTAGGTTCTGATAAGCGTTTCATTGAAATGTTCTTAGCGAATTGCTCCATTCCCCATGATTCTGGCTTCCCAGCTTCCTTAGCAACACTCTTAGCAATATCTTCCATCATTGGTGTTTTCACAATTCCTGGACAGTAAGCATTTACCGTAATTCCACGTTCTGCTAATTCCTTAGATGCAGTTTGGGTAATCCCCCGAATTGCAAACTTAGTAGAACCATATACAGTTAAATTAGGGTTCCCCTCTTGTCCAGCTTGAGAAGATCCATTAATGACCTTTCCGCCGTGACCAAGCTCCTTAAATGCTTGAATGGCCGCCTGGGTTCCCCAGATTACACCACCAACATTAATCTTGAATGTAAATTCAAGGTCTTCAGGAGTAACATCTTCAATTGGACTTGATGGGGCAACCCCTGCATTATTAACAATCACATTAAAATCACCAAAATGCTCCTTGGTTTGTTTAACAGCGTCGAAAACTTCATCACGGTTAGCAACGTCAGCCTTTACAGCAAATGCTTCACCACCAGCTTGATTTAATTCATCAGCAACTGCTTGCACCTTATCCAAGTGCCGTCCAACTAGTGAAACAGCAAAGCCATCATTGCTTAATCTTTCAGCAATCGACTTCCCAATTCCCTGTCCAGCACCTGTAACTAGCGCTACTTTTTTATTTGTCATAATTAAAAGTCCTCCTAAGGATATTTATTAAAATATGACTGTATTATATGCGGATTTAAATGGCTTGTTAAACGTTTTGAAGCGTGCTTGAGCATTTCTTAATAAATGCGGTCCTTCTTTGCTGAGTATCAGACTTTTTATCTAAGTCTCCTAAAATCGCCTTATGCGTTAGCTTAATTCCACAGAAGCCTAAAATAAAATGCTTCCATCTACTAATCACTCCACCATATAATCCATAAAAGAAAGCGGGCGCATGCGAGGTAACGAAGAGTGATGCCGTTTTATCGCTCAATAGCTTGACCGTTTTGCCCTTATCGTCATATCGATAACCGAATCCAGGTGTAAATACACGATCGACCCATCCCTTTAGAACAGATGGCTCAGCGGACCACCAAACTGGAAAGAAAAACGCTAAGTGATCTGCTTGCTTAATCAGTTCCTGCATTCTGTTCGGATACGATTCATCTTCCATGTGTTTACGATAACCATAACGCAATACTGGATCAAATTGATCACTTGATAAGTCAACTAAGGTAACTTTAATGCCCTGTTGCTTAGCAGTTTCATAATATTGAAGCGCATTGGCATGTGATAGTGATTTTGCATCTGGGCTCCCTTGAATTACTAATAAGTTCATTTAATTTGAACCTCCACAATTACTTAATTTATTAGCTATATTTTACAGGATTAGTTTAATTAATCAAGATACTATTACTCATATAGTAGCGTTTTTCCAGTAATTTAGTGGCTGTTTTTATTTCTGCTAATGGGCTAACTAAAAAATTAGTATGGTGAGATGTAACAACTAGTTTATAACCATTTCGCAATCCATCAATTAACGTTTTTATTAGTTCGTGAATTTCTGCTTCTCTGGATGTAATTGCTGGTATTTGCCAAGTGCTAGCTACATCGCCAATAATCAAATGCCGATCAATATTATTAACAGCAACAAAATCTCTAGGACCATAGATATCCGAAACAAATTGTAACATATATACTTGTTCGTTCATTATAACCATACCTCCCCTCTAATTATTAAATACGCAAAAAGCAGCCCTTCTGATTTTTCAAAAAGGCTGCTTTTTTAGCATTAATTAATATTTTTTCAGAGCTTCAGCAATTGAATCCTTTTCAGATTCAACTAGTGCAACTTTAGTTTCGATTGACTTGATATCCATTTTAATTTCTCGAGTTAACCCAGGAGTGTTGACCTTAGGTTCAAAGAAGTTCTTGAATTCAGTTAATCTTTGCGCAGTATGGAAAACCCGCGTTGTGACAGTGATGAAACTCGTAAATTCCATGTCGCCACCAACGGTATCTTCAAGCCATTGCCATTCATTTCTAACCCAATCCCATGCAAACTGTTGGCCCTTATTATTAGCTAACGTTCCATAGTACCAAGCTCTTAAATCTTGGGGCTTAACGGTATTACTATCCTCAAACTTGTCGACTAGTTCCTTGATCAATTCAACGCTATTGACCTTCGTGATCGCATAGGTTAAATCACTCTTGTAACTAGCATCAGAGGTTTTACGATACTCATTTAACAACTGATCAAATAGTTGCTTGCTTTCGTAATTTTCTACTTCATTAGCAAGAACTAATGCCCGAATATCAGCAGAAACACTCCCTAAATCATTGCTATTTTCAACAAATATTTTATGAGCTGCTCGAATGGAGTTTTCATTCTTACCATAAAGAGAAGCACTTAAAACCGTCGGGCGGACCAATTGATCATCGTTTGATTCATTTGCTTGTGGGAGCCAACCTAATCGATTTACTTGATCACCACTTAGCTTATTAAAGAATTTCCGCAGGTGTTTTTCTGATTCAGAATCAGGAACAACAAATTCTTTGAACTTAGTTGCTAAGCGATAGATTCCATTAACAACGACTGCAGATTGGGTATTGGCAAATTTGGATAGTACCGAAAATACAGAGGCATACTTAACTTGACTCGCTTCCGATAATAATCGTAAATCTTGTAGGATTTGCATTTGATCGATATCATCTAGATCATCAGCACTGCTTAAAACATCATTTAGTAATGCATCGTCGTACTTAACAATAAAGTGGGAATTATTGCCAACGTTCAGTCGGAATGGTTCACCAGCTTGTTCACGTAATTCTGCATAGTCACCTAAGACTAATTTCTCATCAGCAAAAATAGTTGGCACTACATCATAGTTACTATTTAATGGAATTTCCCATAGTCTTCCCTTATCAACCCCATCACCAATGAAAAATTGCTTTTGAGTCAAGGTCAATTGCCCATTAACTACCGATGCGTTAACCACTGGATAGCCAGGTTGTTCCAACCATGTCTTCATAATCTTAGCTAGATCGATTCCTGATGCTTTACCTAGCGCATTCCAAAGGTCATCACCCTTAGCATTTCCGTACTTGTGAGCAGCAAAGTAAGCCTTTAAACCGGTCCGTAAGGCATCATCACCAACTAGCGCCCGAGCCATCACTAACATCCGAGCTCCCTTGGCATAAACGATGGCTGGATCAAATAAGGCATCGATTTCAGCTGGATGACTAACTTCAACGTGAACTGATTGAACACCATCAGTTGCATCCCGTTGTAAGGCAGCTGGAACATCAGAAGTTTGGAAGCTTTCCCAAATGTTCCATTTTGGCTCGATCGCATCAATGGCTACATATTCCATCATGTTCGCAAAGCTTTCGTTCAACCAGAGATCATCCCACCATTGCATCGTTACTAAGTCACCGAACCATTGGTGAGCTAACTCATGTGCGATCACGGTTGCGACCAACTGCTTAGTGGAAAGGGCTGTATTATCTGGGTCCAATAATAAGTATGCTTCTCGATAGGTAACCAAACCCCAATTTTCCATTGCTCCAGCAGAAAAATCAGGTAATGCCAATTGCCAAGAATGAGGAAGTGGGTATGGGGTTTGATAGAAGTCTTCAAAAAATTCGATCGAACGTTTTGCAATATCAACAGCAAAGTCCAATTCCTTTGGCTGGTGAGCTTTAGTAGCAAACACCCCAATTTTAACGCCGCTCTTGGTTTCAGCATATTTACTCTGTAAGTCCCCGAAGCCGAATGCAACTAAATAGGTAGCCATCCGCACAGTTTCCTTAAAGTAATGCACACCATCTTCTTCTTTTTCTTCAGGCATGTTGCTGATCACCGTTTCACCTGGTTGTTCATCAAACTTAATCGCAATCTTAAAGGTTGCTTTAGCCTCTGGTTCATCCACACATGGGAATGCTTGACGTGCAAAGTTAGTTTCAAATTGAGTGCCGACTAATTGCTTTTTTACCCCGTCAACTTCGTAATATGAAGGGTATATTCCCATCATCGTATCAGTTAGTGGCGCAGTATATTCAATCATAATGCTATTATTACCAGTACTTGGTAATTCGAAGTTAATTAATTCAGCGTCATTATCAACGCTAAAATCAATTTCGCTACCATCAACAGTAACAGTAGCTACGTTCAAATCCTTTTGATGAACTGCAACTGCCTTTTGCTTGGCATCAGCAATTATCGTTGTCTTTCCACTAATTAACTTTTTGCCTCGATCTACATTAATGAATAGATCATAATGTTTAGGTTGTAAAATCGGGTACAGTCTTTTAAATTCACTCATTATGATTCTCCTTTAAATCGTTTTATTATTTAAGTTTCATTTATTTATTATAATATTCTAATTATACAAGTTTGTAAACAATCATTCCATTTTTATATCTTACACTAACTAATTTGATTGTTAATAATTTTTTGTAATAAATCTTCATTATTCAAAGAATACAGATGAATCCTATCAACCCCATTTTGCTTCAATTCTAAGATCTGCTGATTCGTAAACTTCAGACCCGCCCGAGCAAATTCTGATTGATCATCAATCTTCAAAATATTAGCCAAGCTTTGTGGAACCGCCACATGTGTTAATGAAATCATTTTACTAACTTGTTCACGATTCAAAACTGGCAATACCCCAACTCTAATCGGTACCGTAATGCCGATTGATCGGGTCTGTTTTATAAAGGCAAATAAACGATGGTTATCAAAGCCAATCTGTGTGACCAACTCAATGCAGCCTGCGTTGATCTTAAATTTAAGGTTTTTAATATCAGTAGTTAAATCGAAAGCTTCATAGTGGCCCTCTGGATAACAGGCTCCCCACATCTTCATTTCTGGATGAATTGCCTTGATAAAAGCAATGAGATCACTAGCATGCGGAAAAACATTTGGTGATTGCTTATTAGCAATGTCATCCCCGCGTAAAATCAACGCACGGTTAATGTTAATATTGATCAGCTTTTCAATCATTAATCGAATGGTCGTCCGTGTTTGATAACGACCAGTAATGTGCGTAACTACTGGAATTTTAAGTTGATTTTGAATTTGATCAGCAAACGTAAACCAATTTGCAGATTGCTGATTTCCACCCGCGTTAAATGGAATAAATACAGCAGCGGGATTGATTCTGCGAAGTAATTCTAAATTACGCTGATTGATCGATGGCGATGGACTTGCCTGAATTTCCAACGTCAGATTAGATCTGGAAACGATGCTCATAATTGTTACCATCCTTAATTCAATTTATTAATCATATTTTACAACAATAAATAAAAGAAGCCCAACGAACAACCTGTGGTTGAACGCTGGGCTCCGTTTAGGATAGAGTTATCAATAAATTTAAGAAAGGAATATTCATTATAATCTATGTCTAATATTAGGAAGAATGGAATTTTAGTAATTTCTATAAAACTTAAAACATTTACTAGGTTCGATAACTATCCATTCCTATTATAAAATTAAACATTCAAATATGTCAACAATAATATTCGGTATCCCTAAAAGTTAAATGTTTCGAATTAGTAATTCATCATTAATCGTGAACTCGTTTCTTTGGTGCGAAAAAATTGTTGATATAAGCATTCGATTGCACGCTGATAATCATTATTATTAACCCCGAATACGACCTTGATATCAGTATTGGTTTGAATTACCTGTTGAACCCGAACCCCATTCGACTCCAGTAAATCAATCATTTTACCGACCAATCTTGGTCGACCATAGAATTCTTCAGAAACTACCGCAATCTTTGCCATTCCAGTCTTCACTTGAATATCATCTGGTTTTACATCAAATTTAATTCGATCGATGAGTTGATTGATTCTTTGTTCATCTAGGTGTCCTGATAACACAAAGTTAATTGAATCACCTGAAAGTGAGTAAGTTGATTTCAAATTGAATGCGCTGACTAGTTTAATTAAACTAATGATCGTATTAACATTATTTGAAAGTTGATATTTTTTGACCGTTAGGATGACTTGATTTTTTTTACCAGCGATTCCAGCAATTTCAGAACCAATTTCAGCCTTTGATTTATCAGTAACTACGAACGTCCCGCCTAAATTAGGCTGATTGGTGTTCATAATTCGAATTGGGATGTGCTTGACACGAACTGGTTGAATAGCTTCCTCGTTAAATACTTTGACCCCCAAATATGACAACTCCTGTAACTCATCATACGACAGAACATCAATTTTGGCGGGATCATTAACGATCCTAGGGTCAACAGCTAAGATTCCATTAGTATCAGTCCAATTTTCATAACATTGAGCATTAACTAAGTTGGCAACGATCGCTCCAGAGGTATCACCACCACCACGTGGCAATAGTGAAATCACTCCACTTGGATCGACACCGTAAAATCCAGGGATCACACAGTGGTTCAATCCCTTGGCCAGTGCCATTAGTCGTTGCTTCGATGCATCGTAATTGACTTTGCCATCAACTAAGACCAAAAAATCAGCCGAGTCAATAAATGGCCATCCCAAGTAGCTAGCGAGTAATTTAGCAGTTAAGTATTCACCCCGTGACACTAGTTGTGCATAGGTCATTTTTTGAATATTTTTAGAAATGTTAAGCCATTCATCATGAATGGGTAAATCTAATTTTAACGCATTAACGATCGATTCAATTCGGTTCCAAACATCATCCAAAGCCGCGGAGTAATCTTGATGTGATTGAACTAGGTCATAGATCGCAATCAACTGGTCAGTTAATTTAACTGGGTTGTTAGTTCCCTTCCCAGCCGCACTAACAACGGCAATTCTTCTTTGTGGATCTTGATTTAAAATGTTGCGGACCTTTTTGAACTGATCTGCATTTGCCATGGAACTTCCACCAAACTTAGCAACAATCATTATTCAACACCTCCGGATACCCGTGCCATAAACGCTTCACTATCTGATGGTAATACCTGCTTCATAATTGAATGCATTGAATCGGCATCAATATCAATAACCTTGTGGTATTCTCCATCATCTTTAACTTGCCAGTCACTAGTTAACTGTTTAAATTCATCGGATGTGGTTCTTACAATGTAAGTGCCCCGTTCTGAATCATTCTTCAATTGGAGTGACTTCTCAAATGTTCTTTCTAAGTGTTTCACTTGGCCGTTAATATCTAGAATATCTTGAACCACTGCATGCCCCGTTGGCATCATCCCAGCTCCCTGACCAATGAAGCCAAGGTCACCGATCGATTCACCATGGAAACTAGCGTAATTGAAGTTATCATTGATACTAGCCTCTACATTCCCCTGTTTGTACAATACAGGTTCGATCACGTAGCTAAAGCTATCGTTTGCTAACTTACTACGGCCGATCAACTTAACGACTAGCCCTAATTTTTTAAAGTATTCAATGTCTTGCGCCTTGATCGTCCGAATCCCAAACTTAGGAAGGTTATCATCTGGATGCACCAAGATGTCATAAGCAACATCCACACTAATACAAAGCTTGTTTTCAATGTCATATCCATCGATATCGGCACTCGGATCAGCTTCGGCATAGCCGAGGTCTTGGGCTTGCTTTAAAACGGATTCAAATGATGCTCCAGTCTTAGTCATTTGATCTAAGATAAAGTTACTAGTACCGTTAAAAATCCCATGTACAGAATCAACTGGATCAATTCTTAAGGCCCGTTCTAGGTTAACGATCCAAGGAATCCCACCACCGACACTGGCTTCAAAACGAAATTGCACGCCATTGTCCCTTGCAACTTGCTTGAACTCTTCCATATATCTAGCTACCACCGCTTTATTTGCAGTCACAACGTTTTTATGGTGTTTTAACGCCTGTTCGATCATCGTATGGGCTGGTTCAATTCCACCTAATACTTCTACCACTGTTTCGACACTGTCATCGTTTAAAATTACATTATAATCAGAAACTAATTTGGCACCTTGGTTAACTTTATCTGCTCGAACGAAGATATGGGAAACATGGAGATCTGCTGTCATCGACATGGGATTGGCACCTTCAATAATTTTATTGATTCCTGTTCCAACGGTTCCTAATCCTAAAATCGCAATATTCATAAAACACAGCCTCCTAAATTATGTAATTGTGTATATTTTTCATAAACACTTGTTTTTTATTTAAAAACATATTATCATGGTTATAAATCAAATGCAAGTATATGGAGGAATAAAAGTTATGGCAGATCAATACATAAGTACACGAAATGGTGATATCAGAATCAATGCAAAGGAAGCGATCATCAAGGGCTTTTCCGATGATAAGGGGTTGTTCGTACTCCCTGACTTGGCTGATAAAAAAATCGACTTAGCTTCATTAATCAAAAAGGATTACCAAGGAATGGCAGCGGAAGTGCTTAAAGTGTTACTCCCCGACTTTACTAATGAAGAAATCGAAAAATGTTTGCACAACGCTTACGATCA
Source organism: Nicoliella sp. ESL1120 (assembly GCF_058508515.1). Classification (NCBI taxonomy): domain Bacteria; kingdom Bacillati; phylum Bacillota; class Bacilli; order Lactobacillales; family Lactobacillaceae; genus Nicoliella; species Nicoliella sp. ESL1120. Next base: position 364,034 of record NZ_CP196384.1, on the reverse strand, counting down.
TTCTTTCAGTACTCCTTTGATCACACCAGTCAAAGATGTTGACGACTTTCATGTTTTAGAGTTGTTCCACGGTCCTACTAGCGCATTCAAAGACGTTGGTTTACAACTATTGCCAGAATTAATGCGGACGGCCCTTACTCCTGAACAACGGGTCATGATCCTGGCAGCAACTAGTGGTGACACTGGAACTGCCGCACTAGCCGGGTTCAAGGATACCGATCAAATGGGCATTAGCGTATTCTTCCCTGATGGCGGGGTTAGCCCAATTCAAAAACAACAAATGTTAACCACTAAGGGAAATAATACCAATGTGGCTGCCATTAATGGTAACTTTGATGATGCCCAAACTAACGTGAAAAAGATTTTCAACGATGAACAACTTAAGGCTAAATTAGGTTCACACATCAGCCTTTCTAGCGCTAATTCAATTAATATCGGCCGCTTGATCCCTCAAATCGTTTACTACTTTAATGCATATAAACAATTGGTTGCAAACGGAAGTGTTGAATTTGGCAAGCCAATTAGTTTCACCGTTCCAACTGGAAACTTTGGGGATGTGCTTGCTGGATATTACGCCAAACTACTGGGACTCCCAGTCAAGAAACTAGTGGTAGCATGTAACTCGAACAAAGTGTTAGCTGACTTCTTTGAAAACGGGGTCTATGACCGTAACCGACCATTCTTTAAGACGGTTGCCCCAAGTATGGATATTCAAATCTCTAGCAACTTTGAAAGATTGCTCTTCTACAAGAGCGGTGAAAACTCAAAGGCCATCAAAAAATTAATGGATGAACTAGAAACGACCGGAAAGTATCAGGTCAGCAAAGAAATACTAGCTTCAATCCAAGCCGACTTTGAGTGTGGTTATAGTGATGATGCCCAAATCGAAAAATCGATCAAGGATGTTTTTGAACAATACCACTATTTAATGGATCCACACACTGCATCTGGATACTCTGTAATGAGAAACGCCCAGGCTAAGGATAAGGATACCCCAATGGTCTTACTAAGTACTGCTAGCCCTTATAAATTCGTTGATGCGGTCGCAGATGCAATTATTGGCCACCACGAAGAAGATGCGATTAAGACCACTCGTGCCATCTATGATTTTACTCACGTAGTAGTTCCAGAAAACTTAGCAAAAGTTTGGTCACTACCCGAAGATAAGGCCCCAGTGATCGATCCTAGCCAAATGGCAGAATTTGTTTACAACCGTTCAATGGAGGTGTTTCAAAATGATTAAAATTTCAGTTCCAGCCACCAGTGCTAACTTAGCCGTGGGATTTGATTGCATTGGAATCGCGGTTACGATGCATTCTAGTTTTGCATTTAGCGCAAATGATTCCAGCCATCTTATGATCACTGGATGCCCCACTGCATTTCAAAATGAAGATAACTTAGTCTACCGAGCATTTAAAGCTGTTTGTGAATATTTAGACCAACCCGTTCCAGACATTCAAATTGCAATTCAAAGTGAAGTTCCTGTTTCAAGGGGACTCGGTAGTTCTGCGGTATGTATCGTTGGTGGACTAGCAGGTGCCAACCAATGGTTTGACAACCCGCTCACTAATGAGCAACTTTTAGAAATTGCTACTGAAATGGAAGGACACCCAGATAATGTTGCACCAGCAATCTATGGTGGACTTTGCATGGCATTTGTTGATTCTAACTCCCAAGTTCAAGTTGTAAGATATCCCGTTAGTGATAAATTTAATTTCACTGCCATCATTCCCAACTTTAAAATTAGCACAGCCGATGCTAGAAACGTATTGCCAAAGCAGATGAGTTATGCTGACGTTACGCATCAAGTTAGCCATAGCTTATTGATGACCCATGCAATTGGGACTGGTGATCTTAATCAACTGCGTGAAGCCATGGATGATCGAATGCATGAACCATTTCGTAAAAAGCTAATTCCACACTTTGCTGATGTTGAGTCCATCTGCAAAGACCAAAATGCAGTATTATACGTTAGTGGTAGTGGCTCAACGATGATGGCGATTACCGATGACTATAAAAAGCAGCGCCATTTAATTTCTGAAATTAGTGAAGACTTTCCAGAATGGACCGCTAAAGCAGTTCAAGTTGATAATCATGGTGTAATGAGCGAGGTGTTCCAAAATCGATAAATATTACGTTATTGATCAATCATTACTCCCAGAAACGTTTGGGAAGGTAATTAAAGCACGGCATTTATTGGATATTGGCAAGGTAAAAAAAATTAGTGAAGCTGTAAAAGAAGTCGGCATTAGCCGCGGCAGCTATTATAAGTATAAGGATCTAGTATATGAAGCTAATAACTCCTCTTGGGATCGAAAAGCCTTAATTTCCTTCATGTTAGATAACCAAAGCGGCCTGTTATCTAAGGTTTTAGCAACTATTTCTAAAAGTGAAGCTAGTATTCTTACAATTAACCAAAACATTCCAATCCACAATGTCGCCAGCGTCGTTATTTCGTTAGATTTAACACACATGCACCATACGATCGATGAATTACTATTCAATATTAAAAAAATCGATGGTACCAGTAAAGTGAATCTATTATCAATTGAATAGTTACAAAAAATAGGGAATTGGCATCCATGCCAACTCCCTATTTTAATAAATAATTACTGTAAAAAATCATTACCGACAAATACGTAAGCGCCAAAACTGAAATTAAATAAAACAACTCTTCAGCAGGGCCACCAGTTTGATAAAAATACCATTTCGAGCGACGACTTCCAGATCTCCGATACTTTTTATAAGAGTCCTTAATCGTCATTGGATAAAACCAATGAACGCCCTGTTTTGAAAAGCTATCTTCTATTAAATGAAGGATATATCCAGCAAAAACGGCCCAATAGAAAACCCGTTGAAAATTAATGGCCGCAAAATTAGCTTCCATTAGTTTAAAAACTGGCAAATAATGAGCAGCCGCCCCCATCAATATCACTGCCCAAATACTATGAGTCCAAGTTCGATGCTTTTGAATTGCAAATATGAATCCAAATACCCCAAAAAAACGATTTATTCTGGTGTTCTTTACATCAATGTCAGGCATTTGAGCGCCAATCCAGACCCCCAAGACACTAATTATTTCAACTGAAATCGGTTGATTAGTAAAATATAACCCACCAATTACTAGTGCCTCTGAAGCGGCGATATGCGTTCTACGCAGTGCCATCGCTTTTTCATCTCTTCCTAGTCCTCAGAATATAGCGCCTCTACTAGTTCTGGTTCCATTTTTTCAGGTTTAGTAATTGGTGCATAACGCTTAATCAACTTTCCATCACGACCAATCAAGAACTTGGTGTAGTTCCACTTGATCCGACCATGACCGGACTCTTCCTTAAGGTAAGCAAACAAATCGTTTTGATCGCTACCGTTAACTTGAACAGTCTTGGTCATTGGGAACGTCACACCATAGTGCATTTGGCAATATTCATTAATTTCTTTATCATCGGAAAGTTCTTGTTTAAATTGGTTAGAGGGAAATCCTAAAATCTCAAGGCCATCTTGATGGTATTTTTTATATAGGGATTCCAAATCTTCAAGTTGACCAGCTAATCCACATTTACTTGCCGTATTAACAATGATCATCACTTTACCCTTGTATTTGCTGAGTGGCAATTCTTGGCCACTCATTTCAACTTCAGTAAAATCATAAATTGAACTCATCAAATAACACCCTTTCATTTTTAATAATAATTAATATTATTACATAATAATATTTTGAATGCTATTCAATTGTATCAAATTTTACACAAAAATAAGAAGCCTCTCAAATTTGAGAAGGCTTCTTATTTTTAGATATTATTGATTATCAGCTTGTGCTTGAGCAGCTTGGCCTAAGATGTTCAAGTAGTTAAACGGACGGTCAAAGTTTGGTTGGAAAAGCATATCAACCATTGCCAATTCATCAATGGTATTCTTATTTTGAATACATACTGATAAAGTATTAGCAGATTGTGAAATATCGTACTTACTCATTAAAGCACCACCAAGGATCCGACGTGTTTCTGGGTCGTAAACTAGTGACATCAATACTGGCGTAGTCGATGGCATAAATTCTGGCCGATAGTTATCTTCGATCACAACTTCACGCGCCTTAATTCCTTGCCGTTCCGCATTGGCCATGGTTAACCCAGTTGAAACGATGGCTTCACCGTATAATTCCAAACCTGATGAGGATTGAGTCCCCATGTACTTAGTAGTTGGCTTTTCGATGTTTTTACCAACTAAAATCCCTTGACGAACTGCATTGGTAGCCAATGGAATGTAAGCATCAGTCCCGGTTGGGTTGTAATGAACAGCAACGCTATCACCAGCACCAAAGATGTCTGGGTTAGATGTTTGCATGTAGTCATTAGTCTTGATAGCACCGTTTGGTAACATATCAACCTTACCCTTTAATAATTCAGTGTTTGGTCTGAACCCAACACAAAGGATTGCAATATCAGTCTTAATTTCAGATTTATCAGTAGTAATCGTTAATTCATCATCTCCAGCAAACTTAGAAACTCGTTGCCCTAATAATAAATTAACCCCGTGTTCTTTATAGCTAGCTTCAATTTTATCAGTAAATTTCTTGTCGAAGTATTTTGACATAACCCGATCATTCGTATCGATCAAGTTTACTTCATGACCGTGATTGGAGTATGCTTCAGCTAATTCAGCACCAATGTATCCACTACCAACGATGGTAATGCGCTTGTTGTCCTTTGCCTTTTCAAATAAGACTTGGGCATCGTGCCAGTTCTTACAGAAGTAAACGTTTTTGTTATCAACACCTTCGATTGGTGGTAATACAGGACGTGAACCAGTTGTAACAACTAACTTATCGTAGCTATCACTAGCAACTGCCTTAGATTCTAAATCTTCAACTTCAACCGTCTTAGCATCAGTATCAACTGACTTAACATCGTGTAGCATCTTAACATCTGCACCTAAATCAGCTAATTCCTTAGGATTAGAGTAGAAGAGCCCTTGTGGATCAGCAACCTTGCCATCAAGATAAAGTGCAATTCCACAAGAAAGGAATGAGATATTGTCATTTCTTTCGTACACCGTAACTTGTGCATCTGGATGTTCCTTTAAAATTTGTTTTACAGCAAAAGTCCCTGCGTGCGTACAACCTATAACAATAACTTTCATAATTAAAACTCCTTTAACATAAACAACTAACGTGTTTTTGTCTTTAAAATAATTTATAACCTAATCATAATATCTTGTGAATTAGAACACAAGAAAAAAGAATTAAGCTTAAGATGAAATTAATAAAAAAATCGTACCATAAATAATGGCACGATTTTTAATCGTTATAGTTTTACTTTAAATCTTCGATTGCTTGTTGAGCAGCCACGTTAATGATGTTCCATGGACGGTCAAAACCAGGTTGGAAGAAGAAGTCAGCATAGGCTAAATCTTCAACCTTTAATTTAGCTTGAATTGCTAGTGAAATTGTATTGATGTTTTGAGTGGAATCTTGGGTCGACATTACTTGCGCTCCTAAGATCACGTGACTTGTTGGATCGTAAGTTAATTTAAAGATTACCTCTGCATTCCCAGCATCATCGGGAACAAATGGTGGTCTAAAGGTATCTTTAACCACTGTTGATTGGGTCTTAACACCAAAGCGCGCTTCAGTTCCTTCCTTAATTCCAGTAGAAGCAAACTTGTAATCAAATACACTCAGCGCACTGGATCCAGAAACTGGAACCATTGCGTGCTTACGACCTAAAGCATTAATCGCAGCATTCCGCCCTTGACGTCTAGCAGTAGTGGCAAGTGCGATCCGTGACTTTCCATCAGTAGCAGCAAATGGAACTAAGGTCGCATCCCCAACGGCGTAGATATCATCATCACTAGTTTGGCAGAATTCATTAGTCTTAATCAAACCATGATCATCTAGATCGACAACGCCATCTAACCATTCAGTGTTGGCATGGATTCCAGCAGCTTCAACTACTAGGTCAGCTGGAATTTCAACCCCTTTTTCAGTAACCGCAGTGGTAACCTTACCATTTTCACCTTTATATTCGGCAACTCCTTGACCACCATAGAAGTCAACGCCATGATCCTTCATCGTAGTAGTCAAAGTGTCAGTGAATTCCTTATCGAGATAGACCCCTAATAAGCGTTCGTTATGTTCAACGATGGAAACCTTCATTCCAGCCTTAGCAAATACTTCAGCAGCTTCGATTCCAATGTATCCAGAACCAATTACGACAACATTTTTAACTGATGGGTCAACGGTTTTTTCCTTGAGTTTAATTGCCCAATCACGGCCACGCATCTTATATACGTTTTCTAAATCTTCACCCTTAACGTGCAGGTTAGCTGGTACAGCACCCGGACTCATGATTAATTTATCATAGCTTTCATCACGTTCTGAACCGTCGTTATGGTTAACGACGTGAACAGTATGCTTGGCAGGATCAACAGCGGTAATTTCTTGTTTTACAAAAACATCAACGCCTTCCTTACGCATTTCATCAGGCTTTGCATAGCTAACGTCATTGACGTGTTTAACCGTTCCTTCAAGGTAGAGTTGCATTCCACATGATAAGAACGAAATAAAGTCACCCTTTTCATACCATTGAATTTCAGTATCTGGAGCATCTAATAAAATTTGACGAACGGCTTCATAACCACCGTGAGAAGAACCTAATACAATAACCTTCATTATTAATATCCTGCCTTTCAAATATAAAATACCATAATAACGTTTTTTATTTTATAATAATTATTAACTAATATCAATTATATCAATTTCAGTTAATTTTACAAGTAAATTATAACAATAAAATATTAGGTCGTAAACGATACATTAATCAGATTGCAAAATTTTACACAAATTAAATCGGTTCACAATAAATCATCAATATTATATAATGGCAATAATAATATTTAAGGATGTGATTGTTTTGCCACTTATGCGAATTGATGTAATTAAGGGTCACGATGAAAAATATTTAAAGGATTTATTAGAGGTATCATACCAAGTAATGTTAAATACCTTTGGAATTCCAAATGGTGATCGTTATCAAGTATTAACCCAACACGAACCATTTGAAATGAACATTCTAGACTCAGGATTAGGAATCGAAAGAAGTAAGGACGTAGTCGTTTTTCAAATTACCACCCGCTCGAGAAACGTTTCTCAAAAAAGAGCCTATTACGATCAACTAGCCAAGGAATTACAAGCTAAAATTGGCCTTGATCCTAAAAATCTGCTAGTTAGTTTATCAACTAACGGTGATGCAGACTGGAGCTTCGGATACGGTAAGGCGCAGTTTGTTGATGGCCCACTACATTAATAAAAAAACTAGCTGTGTGAAGTAAATTCCAATTGGGAATTATTCATACGGCTAGTTTTTTTTTACAATTAATTTCAGATCAAAAATAAAATAGCTTACGATCATTTAATGATTGTAAAGAACGATTATTAGCGTTAAAAATGGCCTGATAGCGAGACAGTTGTTCGCTACTAATCGTAATTTGTGAGTTACTTATAACGATCCATTCGACACCTTCTGTTAATGGTGGGGTCGTTAGTGAACCGAGGTAATGAAAGCCATGTTTGGCATTAAAATTAAGCCAATCGGTAATATCAATTTGCACATCTTGATGCTGCCCACGTTGAAATTTATTCAAAATTTGTTCAAATTGGGGATCAGCGGATCCAAGCGTAACCATTAGGGCAATTACCAGTAACTGACCAATTGCATTTTGGTGTACCAGATGAATTTCGAACGGAAATTGAGCATTATCAATTGTATGTTCGGATGGTGAATGGAAGTGAACTTGTTGAAAGCTAAAGTCACGATTAATGATCTTGGCGCTTCCGTTGCCAGTTAGTCTAATCGTAGTTTCATCATCAATTAAACGATTCAAAATATAATCGGACTCGATTGAATAGCTGAATGACTGTAAATCAACATTGGCATCGCTTCTGTTAAGGGCAACTGGCGATTGTTGGGCGCCAAAGTTATTTTTCCACATGGATTGATTATTATAATCTAACAATTTTTTCCCTCTTTTTAATTGATTTTAATTCCAAAATATCTAATAATAGTGAATAACAGTACAAATGTATGATTTTTATCCACTTTTCTGAAATAGATACTATTAATTAGTACCAGATATGTGTTAGTATCATATTATATTTTATCATAAATTCTTCGCTTAAATTATAGAAGGTGAAAAAATGAACAAAAAAGACATTCGAGTCCAAAAGACTTACAAAGCACTAATTGAATCATTACTTGAACTACAAAAAAGTCAATCATTTGAGGATATCTCAATTAATGATTTATGTAAAAAATCAAATATTGGAAGAGCTACATTTTATCGACATTTTAAAAATAAGGATGACTTTTATCGATTTGCATCTAAGGAATGGGTTAATACTTACTTTCGGACTGCGTTTGATAATTTAGATTTTTTCGTCCAACAAAGAGTCGAATTAATCACCAAAATTGTTCGTCCGATGTTTATTTTTATTAAGGATAACAAGGAAGCCCTTGATGCGGAGAATGGCTTTAACTTATCTAATATTTTTTACGAAACTTTTCAATCTAAAATCAAAATGATCATTGATGGCTATTGTGAAATGCATGGTGTCACATTCAATGGTAATTCTGAACTACTTTCTGCTGAAATTGCTGGTTCCGTTGTTTATGCCGGAACTTGGTATAAGGATAATCTGGATGTTGACTTAGATGCGACCGTTGAAGATGTTGTACACCCATTAGATCGGATCCTCAATATTTATTTCCCTGCTTAAAACAGGAATGAAACATAGGAGTTAATTTTTATGAAGCTTACTAAAGTTACAATTATCGCAAGCATCTTGATTGGTAGTATTGGCATTTCCATCCCTGCTAATGCTAAGGATAACTTTAACCAATCGTTAGTTGAATATAACAATACCAGTTCATATGTTACTGATCTCTCTAGTAATTTATGGACTTTAAATCAAACAATTGAAGCGTATCCATTAGCTGATAAGTTACCTGACTATAATAATCCAGTCACCTTACCGCAATTCACGAGCGGAAGCATCATAAAAAGTTACTTAAATGGTTACTTAGTGCTTTTTGCTAACCAAAATCAACCCCTCTACGTTCAAGACTTTAAGCGATTTACATACTCTTTTCATTCGTCAAATGTAGATAAGGGAATGTATAATAAGCTTCTCAAAATTGAAAAGAAATGGCGCAGTACCCTCACTAAGCAACAAGTAAAGGCAATTAGCAATTACACTAATAACGGGTATACGAATGTCAACGAACACTTACGATATCCCGAACAAAAGGTTAGTAGTAAGGTAAAAAAGCAAACGAAACTGATTAATTCTGCCATTATGAAATTTAAGACCCCGTTTAAAATGACCATTTATCGTGGAATTAACGAAAAGGGCCTTGATGCTAGCATTAATAACCAAACGTTAAAAGTTGGTCGAATCTATCAAGATGCTGCATTTTCATCATCTAGTATCTCACATAAGATCGCTACTGGGTTTCAAAGTTCTATTTTGCTGAAAATTAACATTCCAGCTGGCTATAACGGAGCTTACATTGCCCCGATTTCCATTAATAGTCCAGAAAAAGAATTTCTGCTAAAACCAAACGCAAAGTTAGTAATTTCTAAGATTCAACATGTTACTACCTACTTCTCTATGCATGGAAAAGTAGGAACAGCTAAGCACAACAAAAAGATTAAAGCCAAACCAACTAAAATTAAATATAAATTAATTACCATGAATTTAGTGGAATAAAAAAAACTGACGGAATCGTCAGTTTTTTTATTTCGCTAAATTGATTTAATTACTTAGTAGTGATATCTGAACCAAAGTACTTAATTGATAATTTCTTGAGGGTTCCGTCAGTCCGTAATTCTTCAATTGCCTTGTTAACCTTCTTGGTCAATTGCTTAGAGTTTTTGTTGAACATGATTGAAGTCTTAGCAGGCTTTTGCTTACTTGCTGGGACATCGATTTCCTTCAATCCCTTGGTTGAATTATGCTTTGCATAGTACTTCCAAGCTGGGACTGAATTAATCGTTCCATCAGCACGTCCTTGTTGAATCAATTGATATCCAGTTGCACTTTCAGGAGTTGATGAAACGTTCGCACCAAACTTCTTGGCCACAACTGCATTATCGGTTCCGGCACCATCAACGATGCTCTTTCCCTTAATATCATCAATACTCTTGATGCTAGAATTACTCTTAGTGATCAAAGTATAGTAAGAATAAGTGTAAGGAGTTGAGAAGGAATATAGCTTTTCACGTTCTGGAGTAACGGTCATGTTATTAATTACGGCATCGTACTTGCTACTTCCCAGCCCAGCAATTAAACTATCCCACTTCGTTTGAACGAAGTTAACCTTTAATCCAAGCTTCTTAGAAACATCCTTTGCTAGTTCAACTTCAAATCCTTGTAACTTACCATCTTGACGGTATGAATATGGAGCATACGTTCCTTCTAGTCCAACCGTAAAGGTCCCCTTCTTCACTAATTCTGATTTATAGGAACCATTGCTACTACTTGAGTTGCTTGAAGAATTACCACATGCTGCTAGTAAGACTCCCGCACCCAATAATGCGGTAACAACTGATAAACGTTTAATTAACTTATTAAATTTCATGATTCAACACTCCTAATTATTTTTTAAAGACATTGCTGATAAAAATTCACTAATTCTTTGATTATCTGAGTTAAAGAAGTCATTAGTCTGCCCTTCAAAGCGCACCTGACCATTTTCGATAAAAACAATTTGATCGGCAACCCGTTGGGCAAACGTTAGATTATGGGTAACAATGATCAATGATTGCTTTTCCCTTGCCAAATTCAATAAAACCTTCAAGACCTCTAATTCAATTTCAGGATCAAGAGCGCTAGTGGGTTCATCAAGCAAAATGTATTCTGGATGCATTGCAAGCGACCGCGCAATTGCGACCCGTTGAGCCTGACCACCTGATAACTGGGCGGGATAAGCATTTTCCTTATCAGCCATGCCCACCTTAGCTAATAGCTGTTTTGCTTCTTGCTGAGCATCAGCCTTACTCTTACCTAATACCTGAACTGGCCCTTCCATAACATTTTTAATTACCGTTAAATGCGGAAATAAATTAAAATTTTGGAATACCATACTAGTATGCCGTCTAACGTTCAAGATGGTTTTAGAATTGATTGGTTTGGCAAAATTAATCTTTAAATCATTAAAATCATACTCACCCGATTCTGGAATTTCTAATAGGTTCAAAGATCTTAATAGGGTCGACTTCCCAGATCCCGATGGGCCAACGATCACGGTCGTCTTATCCTTGGGGAACTGAATCGAAACATCGTTCAACGCCCTTTGTTGATCAAAAGTTTTAGTGACGTTAGTTAATTTTAGCATTTCTGGATTCACCCCCTATTCCTTAATGGCGTATTTTGAAACTCGCTTTTCCAAGTATCCCTGTAAAATGGTAAGCACACTACAGATAACTGCATAAATCAATGCAGCTAGGATATACATTATCAATGGTTGATAATTTTGGGCTGCAATTTGTTGACTGACCTCAAATACTTCCACGATCGTAATCGAAGCAGCCAATGAAGTATCCTTAACCAAACCAATGAATTCATTCGACAGCGGAGGAAGGGAAACTCGACTGGCTTGCGGTAAAATGATTCTCCATAATACCTTGCGTTTCGTCATTCCAAGTGAGTAAGCAGCCTCCCATTGTCCAGCTGGAATCGATTGAATTGCACCTCTAATCGTTTCAGATGCGTATGCTCCTGTATTAAGGGAAAACGTTAGGATCCCAGCAACAACAGGGCTTAATTTAATCCCCTCGGGTAATAAACCGGCAATTCTTAGATATGGTAAACCAAAGAAGACAATAAATAATTGCACCAACAGGGGCGTACTTCTGAACAGCCACACATAAAACCGAAAAATCCCCTTAACGATCAAGAACCAATTACGGCGTTTTGAAGTTCGCACTAGTGCAGTTATTAATCCCAGTGCGAGCCCTAGTATAAATGAAACGATTGCAATTGGAATCGTATAAACCAATGCAGCCTTTATTAATTCTGGTAAAGAGCTTTTAACAATATCCCAAGTACTCATCATGTTCCTCCTTCCTAATGTCCAATTAACAAAAAAAGAGCCTTAAATTAATGCTTTTAACACTAATTTACTGCTCTTTTTCATCTACCAAATCCATTTTAGTTTGTGTACAATCAATTAAAAAATGCGTATCTGTGGTTGATAGTTTTCAGAAGGGTCAATAACTAGTGTTAAATAAAGTGCAACAATTCATCCATGAACAACACATTATCTTAGTACTAGTCATTTAGCTCTTCCCCCTACTCGTTAATTGTTAAACTAATACTAACAATTCATTAGTAGATTGTCAACAAAATGAATCATCAGTCTCTATTGATAGCCCTTATAGTTATTTTTAAACTAATTTGTAATAAAAAATAACTAAAAATAATTACAATCTCTTAAATTTGTTTTATAATAAGTTAAAGAAAGTCTTAAGACTTTCCCATCTAGAAATCGAAAGAGGGACTTCACATGTCAAATCGTAGTTACTTAGTTGGACTATACGTAGGATTGGCAGCACTAGCAATTGGATGTCTATTCTTATTTGGTAATTTATTTGCCCATGCTAATAATACTCAACCTAAAATTTCCCACCAAGAAATGAAATCAATTATCGCAGATTATAAATTTTCAAATCAAAATCAGGGCAACAGTTCTGCATTTCAGTTCGTTCCCCGCCAATACTTTAACAATTCTGGATCACACCATGATAAAAATGATCATCATCCAGACGATTTAAAAAAGTCGCAGAAAAATAATTCTTCTCAATAATTATTGAGCAAGCGCATTTTGATATGCATTCAAGGTGTTTTGATCAAAACAAACGATCGTTACTTGAATGGAACTACTAATTGACCTCAAGGTATTAATTGCAATCTGAGCTGCGGAAACGAGTGGATAACCATAAGCCCCCGTACTAATGGACGGAAATGCAACCGTATTGCAATGATATTGCACTGCGACTTTGATCGCATTTAAATAACAATTTTTTAAATCTTGTGCATCGGTCGGTAACCCATGCCAAATCGGTCCTACAGTATGAATAATGTATTTAACAGGCAGTCGATAGCCACGGGTAATTTTTGCTTCGCCAGTTCGACAGCCTTTTAATCGTGCACACTCATTATTCAACTCGGGACCCGCAGCATGGTGAATCGCACCATCTACTCCGCCACCACCCATCAAACTATGGTTAGCAGCGTTAACAATTGCGTCACCACTAAATTTAGTAATATCACCTAATACCAATTTGATTGATTTCATTCATTTAACCCTTCTTAAATTAATTTTTCACGATTTTTGATTAAAAATTCGATAAAGTATTGACTCGCAATGGGAAGGGTCTCTTTATCACGATATACAACCGCAACTGGTCTTTTAACAGCTGGTTCAACGGGCTTACTGACAACCTTAAAATTAGTCCGTTGAAAAACTAATTCTGATAAAATGCTAATGCCTAGGCCTGCTTCTACCATTGCCATAATCGTGTAATCATCTTGAATTCTGTATTTCACATTTGGTTTAACGTGTGAACGCTTGAAAGCTTCTAGGGGTTCACTGTACCCGCCCCCTTCTACAAGAATGAATGGATCATCACACAATTTTTCAATTGGAATCCGATCCAAACTGGATAGTGGATGATTGACTGGTAAAAAGGCATTCATCTGGGTTGTATGGATAATCTGTTTATGAAATCCTTCTCCATAATCTGCTGTCATTAGTCCAAAATCGATCATGCCGTTTTTCAACCAATTCAAAATCATTCCGTAGTCACCCTGTTGAAGAATAAATTCAATATCAGGATACGCTTTCCGAAATTCCTTAAATAAATCTGGAAGCCAATAGCAACTAACACTGGTGATGGCACCAATTCTAACGGTTCCTTTTTTTAACCCGTGAATAGAGCTAGCGGTTTCTTTTAAGGCTTGATATTGTCGAATCGTTTGAATAATATACGGGTATAATTCCTTTCCCTCGGGAGTCAGCTGAATGCCATGTCGGGATCTTTTTAACATTTTCATGTTAAATTCTTTTTCCAAACTGGCCACCATTTGGCTAACGGAAGACTGTGTATAACCTAATAGTTCAGCAGCTTTTGTAAAGCTATTTGTTTGTAAAATCGCTTCGATTACTAGTAGTCTATTCATCTTATATCGCCTTTCCTAATATAACTATTTCAATTATTAATTTTACTTATCCTAATCTTAGTTATATAGTTAGTTAGTCTTAATTATAATAACTAAGGAGGAGCATCACTTATGCAAATATTCAAGAAGGAATCAGTCAGTAACTATTTAAAGGCTGATGCACGATTATCCAAGACCTTAAATGCACGCGACCTAGTGTCACTTGGAATCGGAGCCGTGATTGGAACTGGAATTTTCATCTTACCTGGTCACGAAGCTGCTACCCATGCGGGCCCTTCCGTTGCAATTGCCTTTTTAATCGCAGCAATTGTTTCCGGTTTGGTTGGAATGGCCTACGCAGAATTTTCATCAGCAATGCCAATTGCAGGTTCTGCATATTCATTTGGTTCCGTTGTTTACGGGGAAATTATCGGTTGGATTTTAGGATGGTCATTAATCCTGGAATACTTCCTCGCGGTTTCAGCTGAAGCAACAGGGTTTGCTGCTTACTTTAATAATAACATATTGTCTGCGATAGGAATTAACCTTCCTAAAGCACTCCAAGCAGGTCCCATGGAAGGTGGGGTCATCAACATCACTGCGGTGGTGATCATATTAATCATTTCAGCAATTCTAATGAAGGGAACCGCCCTATCAACAAAGGTCGAAAACGTTGCCGTAATCGTTAAAGTTGCAATTATTATTTTATTCATCATAATTGGTGTTTTCTACGTTAAGTCCAGTAATTATGTTCCATTTTATCCAAAGGAATTCCATTCTAGTTTATTCGGCCTTGGTGGAATATCAACGGCGGCTGCAACTGTTTTCTTTGCCTTTATTGGGTTTGATGCACTTGCTGCTAACTCTGCCGAAACTGTTGATCCTGGTAAAAATGTCATCAAGGGAATCTTAGGAACCGTTGTAATTGCAGTTATTCTATACGTTGCATTTTCATTAGTATTAACTGGAATCGTTAACTATAAGCAACTTAACATCGATGATCCCGCAGCATTTGCGCTTGACGTTATTCACCTTACCGCATGGAACAAATTAATTACCATCGGAGCATTATTCGGAATTTTCACCGCAATGATCACAATGTTCATTGGAGGTTCCAGACTAGTATATGCCCTAGGTCGTGATGGATTACTACCAAAATCAATGGGGAAAGTTTCCAAAAAACACGCTGTGCCATCAAATGCAATCATTATTGCAACCATCATCCAAGCTATTTTTGCTGGATTAGTGCCACTGGCTCAACTAGCATCATTGATTAACGCCGGAACTTTAATTGCATTTACGTTCATCTCATTTGGTATCTTAAGACTAAGAAAGCGTAAAGACATCAAAAACGAAGGATTTAAAATGCCCTGGTATCCATACCTCCCAATTATCGCTGGACTATTCAGTATCTTCTTCATTATCGTCCTACCAGACATCACTAAAATTTCAGTTAGTATCTGGTTGGTAATTGGAATTATTTTCTACTTCGTTTATGGAATTAGACATTCCAAGTTACAAAATAGCCAAAAATAAGCATATTCAAAAGCGAGCCACGAAATGGTTCGCTTTTTTATTTCCACTATTATATCAATCAGAAATCAATTAGCAAGATAAATCACTTCAAATGAAAACCCCGATTTGCCGAACAATCACTGTCCAACAGATCGGGGTCTCCTTACTATTGATTACAAATTATTTTTGATCCTTATTTTACATAAACTTCTGATAAATCCCAAGTAGGACCATTTGGATAATACTTAATGCCATGAATATTAGACTTGATCACTTCTGGTTGAACCTGTTGGTAAAGAGGGACAACCCCTTGTTGTGATAATAGAATATCATTAGCTTTAACCATATCATCCCAACGTTTTGCTTCATTTCCAGCATCACTACCAGTTGCCTTATTCATCAATTCATCATATTGAGCATTCGACCATTTACCGAAATTCAATGAATTTCCAGTAGTCTTAATGTTTAATGGAGATGTTGGATCAGTAACAGATGGTGACCAAAGTGCAACTGCAACTTGGAATTGGTTATTAAGTGAACGACTGACCTTAGTTGGGTGTGGCAACGTCAAACTAGAAACTTTCAAGCCAGGTAGCTTTTCAAGTTCACTTTGCAGAAATTCATTCACTGCCTTTCCTGTCGGTGTATCATCATTTAACAATTGTAAGTTCAACTTGCTAGTCTTAGTTTCAGCAAGTCCCTTCTTCCAAAGGGCCTTCGCTTCCGTTAAATTACTAGAAGTTGCTTCCTTATTGTTAGAGTAATCGGTAAAGTCCTTCCCCTTATAAGAAGCAAGTCCCTTTGGAACCAAGCCCTTAGCAGCGTATGAACCATCACCTAAAATATCTTGCGTTAGTTGATTCCGATCGATTGCAAGTGAGATGGCCTTACGAACGTTAAGGTTCTTAAAAGCAGGCACCTTTGATTGATTCAAAGCTAGGTAATAAACACTGTCAGTATTACGTAAGTGGAGCTGACTACTGTTCTTAAAGTGTTCCACCTGTTGTTTACCGTTTAGTTGTAATTCATCCAATTTACCTGCTTGATATTGATTATATCCAGTCGTTGGATCCTTAACTACAGTATACTTAATGTTTTTAACCTTAGTATCCTGTTCGTTCCAGTAGTAGTTGTTCTTAGCTAAGTTCCAGCCATCATTACTACCAGTCCATCCAGTAACCTTAAACGGTCCATTATAAACGGCTTTTTGACTTTCGGTCCCATAACTAGCACCGAATTTCTTAACAACTGCTTCGCTTTGTGGATAAAAGACTGGGAGGGTTACTAAGTTCTTAAAGTAGCTCTGTGGACTACTCAAATTAATTACTAACTTGTAGTCGCCCTCCGCCTTTACTCCAAGAGCTGAAGCAGGCTTCGTCTTATTTTTGACCTCATCGTAATTTTGAATATGATCAAGATAATAAGCGGCTTGAGAAGCTGTCTTAGGATCAGCACTACGTTGAATTCCGTAAACAAAGTCCTTCGCAGTAACGGGGGTTCCATTACTCCACTTAGAATGACGTAAGTAAAATGTATACGTTTTACCACCGTTAGAGACCTTATAGCTCTTCGCTACACCTGGGGCAACATTATTACCGCCATTGATCGTTAATAATCCACGATATGCATTGTAAACGATCTGATCACTGATACTATCAACGGCTTTCGATGGATCAAGGGTCGAGATACTAGCACTACTCATCCAATTTAAGTCTTTTTTACTACCAGCACTAGAATCTGACTGACTAGAACTACTATTTGAACCACAAGCTGCTAACACCAATGATGATACAGCTGCAACAACTCCAATTTTCCAAATCGAACGACTCTTCAATATAACCACATCCTCTATTTAATTTATTGATAATATTAAATTAAAATACCCGTTTTTTGGCGTTTTCAAAGAATTTTTCAAAAAGTTTATTTTGTTTTTCATCACGTTCCCATAGATTTTCGGGATGCCATTGAACTCCTTGGATCAAACCATTCTTACCTTCAATTGATTCTACGATGCCATCGTCAGCACGCGCAACGACCCGAAGCCCATCGCCAACTCGATTTACGGCTTGATGATGTCGAGAATTAACCTTTGTTCTTGTGCCCAATGATTCAGAAAGGTAGCTATCAGGATCAACATTGAGCATATGCGTTGGAAAGTACCCACGGTCCCAATCAGCAGTGTGATTGAGTAAAAACTTCCGACCAGGCGCTTGCGTATAAATGTCTTGATATAGACTGCCACCAAAGAATACGTTAATTGCTTGCATCCCTCGGCAAATCCCAAGCACTGGCTTTCCATTAGAAGTAGATTCTTTTAATGCAGTAAATTCAGCTGCATCGCGGTTATCATCAGGAACATCAGTAGTCGACAGTGCTAATTCATTATATCGTTCTGGATTAACATCAATGCCACCCTTAATGATCAAACCATCAACTTCATCAATCAACCGCTTAGTTAGCGATGCACTACCGATCGGAACAGCAACCGGAGTAACACCGTGAAGTCTAAGCATCTTAATGATGGCATCTGGGACTCCGCTTAATGGATCAACATCGTTTGCATAAACATCTGAAGTAATTCCGATTTTCATCATATAATTCCCCCTATAAAATAAAAACCATCATCAACACAAAAAGTGTCAAAGATGGCGATCTACTGGTAATTAAGATAGCTAAAACAGCAAGGTATCTTAATTAGAATAACCATGTTCTGGCACTATTACTTTGCAACACATAATATCAATTTCAATAGCTTTAATCATAATCATGATTATTCCCTCCGATCAATTAGTTTGTTTAAGATATAATATAATACCAAACATTAGAAAAGTCAAATTTTTTTCTAATTTAAATCCAAGTTTAATTCGTTTACTTATCAAATTCTTCTGATAAAATTTTAGTTAGTTAATATATGGAAAGTGAGGAAATTAAATGAGTGATCAATATGAATATGACGTTGTTTATCTTGGCGGTGGTGTCGGTGCCGTTAATGGGGCCGTCCCACTAGGTAATAAGGGCTACCAAGCAGCCATTATCGAATCAACTGCAATTGGTGGGACCTGTCCAAACTTTGGTTGTACGCCCAAGTTTACGTTAGATATCCCAGCTGAATTAGCCTACCGAACTAGTCAATTTAAAAAAATTTATGGTGACAATGAAGTTAAGGTTGACTGGTACGAGAATATGCAAAGAAAGCACCGTAATATTGATGCTGATCCAGCAGGTGGCATGAAAAAAAGATTAAAGGCAGCTGGTGTGAAAGTCATTAAGGGGTATGGCAAACTAATCGATAAGCACACCCTAGAAGTGAACGGGGAACGATTAACCACTGATAAAATTGTAATCGCCACTGGGTTGACACCTAACCACATCGACGTTCCTGGCACCGAGTTAACCCATGATAGCACTCATTTTCTATCAATCGATCAATTACCCAAAAAAATGACGGTTATTGGCAGCGGATACGTTGCAATTGAGCTAGCTACGCTGGCCCATGAATCAGGAGCGGAAGTAACAGTTTTAATGCACCATGATAAAGTTTTACGTGGCTTCGATTCGTTCTTAGTTAATAAGCTAGTTGATAGTTTAAAAGCGCGTGGGATGCACTTTGTTCCCAATTCAGAAATCAAATCGATTAAAAAACAAGGTTCTGAACTCGTTGTGAACTTTCAAGATAAAAAGCTTGCTACTGATTATGTATTAGACGCTAGCGGACGTAACCCAGTCGTTCACAATATCGGCTTAGAAAAAGTGGGGGTAGATTTCGATGCAAAGGGAATCAAAGTAAACGACCACCTGCAAACCAGTGTTGATAACATTTATGCTGATGGAGACGTGATCGACTTTGACAAACCAGAGTTATCCCCCGTGGCAACCTTTGAAACCAAGTATCTTACTAAGCTATTTACAGGTGAAAACGACCAGGCCATTAAATTTCCACCTATGCCTACCAACGTATTCGCCTCACCGCGTCTTGCGACCGTTGGTATCAATCCTGAAACGGTCGAAAATAACGATAATTATACAATTAAGCGCACGGACCTATCAGGTGAAATGTACTACAAAGAATCTGGTCAAACCGTCGCTGCTAGAACATTAGTATTCGATCAGGATGACTTTTTAGTTGGGGCCAGTGAACTTAGTGATCAAGCTGAAGATGCGATCGAAATTTTAAACATGGTCATTTCTTGGCACATTAGTCGTCAACAGATCCAGGGGTTAATCAATATTTTCCCATCACTAGGCAGTAATATATTAACGAGTTTTTAAAGTTTATAGATAATTTGATTAAAATAATCATTCCTAGTTTATGTAGCAAGTTATTAATGATATGATAGTAAATAACTTGTTAGATAAAGGAATGAATATATAGATGCGTAAATCTAAAATTATTGGTTTAATTATGGTTTTAGCTTCATCGCTTACATTAGCTGCTTGTCAAAATCATGAAAAAGCACCTGCCAAAAGTAGCCTACCTGCTACTTACTTCTCATCTGCTAATTCAGAATCATCACAAGCTCAAAGACAACAAATTGCAATCAATAACTTTGTTGATTCATTAAAGAAAAATTACAAAAAGTTGTTCAAGGTTTCTTATGACCAAGGTAGCGATACTGTTACAATGGTTCCAATCAGTAAGGACCTTAAGCAAATCATTAAATTAAGTAATGAAAATAATTCAGAGGGAATCAACGCCTGGACTAGTTTCGTTAAGGGGCTAGAAAAGACCTCAGCTAATGTATCCAAACAAACCAAAGATAAAGAATTCACTATGAACATGGTGGATCCTAGCAATCATAGCAAGGTCTTGTACTCAGTACAAAACGGTAAAGTCCTTCAAAATGCTTATAAATAATAAAAAAACTAGCCACTTGGCTAGTTTTTTTATTTTCCAATTTGAGCACCAATATTCTTACTCTTAATGGTATATGAATAGTCCTTGTTCACTGGTTTTTTAGTATAAACTTCAACTTCACCGTAGTTTTGGTAAGCTTTAAGGACCGTTTGCATCTTACCATTGATTTTCATTTTACTAGTCCAAAAAGTTGGCAACTGATCATCCATATCATCCCCCTGGTTGAAAGTATAGGTGGTCCCATACTGACCATCACCCTTAGGAATTTTCTTGAATACCAGCTTCTTTGACCCCGTTCCCTTTGGTAAATATCCAGTATCGTAGTTATATTGGATTTTATGAGTCTTCTGATTGTATTTTGAATAACTTCCTGTAATTACATATTGATTTGAAATAAAAATTAAATCCCGATTATTTTTAGTATTGGCCCCATACCAGCTACCATGATATGCTTTTGGGACTGTTTTAGTCACTTGCATTTTTGCTGAAGCAAACGGCGTTGGCATCGAGGCCATCCCAATTAAACCAGCAATTGCAATCGCTGCCCATTTGGCTTTCAAATATAATCCCCCTGTTCAATTTGATGTAAGGTCAACGTTATTTGCAATTCTACATGATAGTAATTTTAATTTGAACAGCTACAATTAAACCTTAATAATAACTACTAAAAATTGAAATAATTTTAAACTGTATGTTACAATAAATTCGTACTTTAGTTTATTAGTTGCCTTTATTCGACTTAATAATGTTCTGAAATCTCTTTTATAATTATCTGATTAATGAATTAAAGTATAGCGCTAATCGTCAAGGACGGTTGGCGCTTTTTAAATTTTTTTAATAAAATGGTTGCAATCTAAAAAAAAGGTGTTATTATTATAAACATATTAATAAAAAATTAGATTTTAATTAAGTAGATTCTTGCCTGGGAGTCAGGAAGTCGGTGGTTGCTGCGAACCGATCAGGGTAATGAATACGAAATACATTAAAGCATAATCTAAATGGATAATAACTAGACCCATTATTAATCTAGTGAGATAACACGTTGAACGTGTTAAGCTGGGTGGTACCGCGGTCGTCCACATCGTCCCAATTACATTTATTTGTAATTGGGACTTTTTATTTTCAAGGAGGGATTTCTAATGCTAAATAATAATAATTGCGGTGGCGTTGTTCGATATCAAAACCAATTCTTTAATTGCAAATTAAATCAGCGAATATTAATCAAAGAGAGGATTCTACATTATGAATAATAAAAAACCAGAACTAAAATTAACTGAAAGCATCATTATTTTAATTGGTATTCTTGCCCTAATGGCAATTGGCATCATTGGATTACATATTTCACCAGAGGTCCCGATCCTATTTGGGATCATGCTCCTAATTTTTTGGGCTAAGTGGCGTGGATTCAGCTGGGATCAAATCAACGATAGCTTTATTGTTGGTATTAAATCAGGAATCTTGCCCCTGTTCATTTTCTTGTTGATCGGGTCATTGATCGGGGTCTGGATCGCTACTGGAATTATCCCCACTTTAATGGTATACGGATTTAAACTAATCAACGTCCAATGGTTCTTACCATCAGTATTTGTGATTTGTGGGACCATGGGTGCTGTGATCGGAAGTGCATTCACCGTTTGTTCTACCCTAGGAATTGCATTCATGGGAATCGGTTTAACGCTCGGCGTTGATCCAGCAATGACCGCTGGAGCCATTCTTTCCGGTGCTGTTTTCGGTGATAAAGCATCCCCACTCTCCGTTTCCACTAACGTTGCAGCATCAGTAGTCCACGCTAATTTAATCGACCATATTAAAAATCTAATGTGGTCAACTATTCCAGCCAGCATCGTTGCCTTCATCCTTTACACCTTTTTAGGTCAACACTCAGGACACGCTAACTTTACAAGCGTGGACCAAACGATTAGCGTCTTACAACACCACTTCTTGATTTCACCAATCTCTTTAATCCCAGTATTTCTGTTATTCATCTGTGCATGGATCAAGATTCCAACGATTCCCACCCTTTTCATCAACCTATTAGTGTCTGGGATTATGGGCTTAATTCGGATGCCTAGCTTGAACCTCGTCAAAATCAATAATGTGATTCAAAGCGGTTTCGTATCCCAAACCGGTGATAAAAGAGTTGATATGTTACTTACCCGTGGTGGAATTGCTGGGATGATGGGAACCGTTGCATTAATCTTCGTAGCCCTTTCAATTGGTGGATTACTAATCAACTTAGGCATCATTAAGGCCATCATGGTTCCATTGACCAGCCATTTAAACTCTACTGCCTCATTGATCATTTCTGTCATCATTACCTGTTTTGGGGTCAACTTCTTCATTGGTGAACAATTCTTATCATTGATCCTGCCTGGTGAATCATTCAGTAAGGCATTTAAAAAGCACAATTTAGCCCCAATCGCATTAAGTCGGGCGCTAGAAGATGGTGGAACCGCCCTTACCTACTTAATTCCATGGGGGGTTGCCGGTAGTTTCGTTACCGCCACATTAGGGGTTCCGACAATGGCTTACATCCCATTCGTATTCTTAAGTTTATTCTCCCCAGTATTCTCGATTCTCAGTGCATTGACTGGTTTCAAAATCAAGCACATTCATGAACCAAAAGAAAATAATAAAGCTGTAACTGAATAATCATCAAAAATAGCCTGAACGTGAAGTCAAATTCACGTTCAGGCTATTTTATTTTTATTCCATACTAGCAACGGTATCATCGAACCGTGTCTTAATGTAATTAGCAGATGCCTTGAGCTTTTCTTTTTCCTCATCGGTAAGGTTAAGCTTATCTTGTTCAACAACCCCATCACGACCAATGACCGCTGGATATGAAAGATAGGTTTGGTATTCCTCATTCCAATTCGAGACTGGCAGTTCTGCACGCGCGTCGCTTAGAATGACCTTTGCCAACTTAACCGCAGCAGATGCGATCCCATAGTTAGTGTACTTTTTACCATGATAAACGGTATAGCCACCAGCTCGTGCTACTTCATCTAGATCTGCTAAGTCAACATTGCGTTCACTTGCTACTTCAGCGACTGGTCGCCCTAATGCCTTAACGGTCGACCAAGCGGTAAATTGAGAATTACCATGCTCTCCAAGGTTATACCCACCAACAGAACGAGGATCAATCTTTAATTCACCAGAAACTGCCCGTCGCATTCGTGAAGAATCTAACAGGGTCCCGGTCCCGATCACGCGATGTTTAGGAAAGCCCGTAAACTTCTGATACATCATCGTGATAACATCACACGGGTTGGTAATATCAATTAAAACCCCCTTAAAACCAGAGGATTTGAGTTTTTCACTGACGTCTCGCACCGCATTCTTGGTAAATGGTAATTCAATAAAGCGATCGTGTTCCTTATTATCTTTTTGTAATGAAATTTTACCAACTGCGGAAATGACGACATCAGCATCCTTTAATGCCGAATAGTCATTCACCGTAATGTTAGTATGTTCAGGTAAATTAGACATTGCATCTTGAAAATCGGTCGCATCTGCATTGACCTTATCTTCATTCGTATCGATCAAGACTAACTCATCGGTAACCCCATCCACTACGATATGATGAGCAACCGCTGCACCAACGTGACCCATTCCAATAACTCCAACTTTTCTTGTCATATGTATCCATCCCCTTAGATTAGTTATGTTCATTTTTAACAATGATTTTAGTATAGCACACTATCACATCATTTCAACATTAAATTCTAATCTAATTTTAATTAAACGAAGATGATACTCCTTAATAGCATTTTATTTTTTATCAGCATATCATAGTAATGTTCTATCATTTTACAGAGGTGAAATTAATAATGAATTCACAACGATCCGATGCATCACTAATTGCTATGTTTAAGTTCGTATTTGGCAAGGTTTTAAATAAACCCTGGCTGTTATTCCTAAACGTATTAGCATTGACTATTATTACCATATTGCAATTTGTAATGCCACAAATTGAGCAGTTCATAATCGATAAAGTCATCCCCAACCAAAACTTTCAATCATTACTGATAGTAATTGGCTTACTGATCTTAACAGCAATCGTGTTAGGAATCTTCAATTACGTTTCAACATACTTTATGAGCATCATGAGTCAAAATGCAATCACGGATTTAAGAAATCAACTCTATCAACACTTGTTAAAAATGGACACACGTTTTTTTGAATCCAGTAAAACGGGTGACTTAATGACAAGGCTAACTAGTGACATCAATAATTTGCAAAGCTTAATTTCTGCAAATATGCTGAGCATTGTGGGAAATATGTTTACGCTTATCGGGGTGCTAGCGTTAATTTTTTATATCAACTGGCAAATGGCACTAGCGGTTAGCTTAACATTCCCGTTAATGTTTATCGTCTACCGCGTCTTTCGGAAAAGAATTCGGAACGCCTTCCATCGAGCGCGGTATTCACAGGCATTGATGTCAAATCAAATGCAGCAAACATTGACCGAAATTGATTTGATCAAAAGTTTTACCAACGAGGAACTTGAAGCCAAACGATTCGACCAGTTGGCACAAAATAACCGCAAAGACTTAATTGACGCTGGACGGAATCAAGCGATCTTCAACCCGTTGATTGATGGAATCAATTATACTGGAGTCGCAATCATCCTATTGCTGGGGGCTTACTTTATCATCAAGGGCCATTTAACGATCGGGGCTTTAGTGGCCTACATTAGTTATGTTGCAATGGTCCAAAGCCCGATTCAATCATTCACACGCTTGTTGAACCAACTCCAACAAGCCTTGGTTTCATACGGGCGAATTAAAACGATTTTAGATGAAACCCCAAAGGTGATCAATTGCAAACATCCCTGTCAGTTCCCAAAAATTAAAAATGGGATTAAGATTGAACACGTTTCATTTACCTACCAAGCTAATGATCAACAAAAGCAAAGCCGCCCCATTATTGACGATGTGAGCATCATGGTCCCATACGGTAAGACAACAGCAATCGTCGGGGCTTCTGGATCTGGTAAAACTACGCTCACCAGATTGATCGATCGTTTCTATGACCTAGATCGAGGAAATATTTATTTTGACAACGTCCCAATTGCAGAAATCGACTTAAAATCACTGCGTTCCAACATCGCCATCGTTTCCCAAGATATTTTCATTATCGATGGTAGCATCAAGGACAATGTTTTATACGGACGTGAAAACGCCACCGACGAAGAAATCTGGCAAGTTTTGCAATTAGCAGACTTAGCAACATTCGTTCAGCAACTGCCTAATGATATCAACACCCAAGTTGGTGAACGTGGGGTTAAGTTATCTGGCGGCCAAAAGCAACGTATCTCAATCGCACGGGCTCTGTTAAAAGATGCCCCCATCATTATTTTAGACGAAGCCACCGCCAGTTTGGATAATGAATCCGAAAAGGCCATTCAACACGCATTGGATAATCTTTTAAAGTCCAAAACGTCAATCGTAATTGCCCATCGACTATCAACGATCCATAATGCAGATCAGATTATTGTAATGAGTAATGGCAAAGTCGTTGAACGCGGTACCCACGATTCATTGATGAAACAAAATGGTCAATATGCCGAACTGTATAATGCTCAATTTGAATAAAAAATCAGGACCGCTTCGTTTATTAAGCGAAGCGGTCCTGATTTATTTTTAAACCGGTGAAATCCAAAGGTTTAACCAAAATACAACGATTGTTAACATTTCAAATTCTAACGCAAAACGGTACCAATCACGGCTATTAAATTTAAACGTGCCAATTAAGTTCAGCAATGCCATGATCACTGCCAACCACTGGCTAATTGAAAGTGCAAGGTTCATTAAGTCATCGAACGGCCCTTCGTTCGAAACCAGGCTAATCCCAACCATTGAAAGCAAAATAAAAATCATCGCAATCCAGTTCAAAGTTTTCCAGAAATTTGATTGATTTTCATGACCTGTTAATTGTTGATTAGAGTTAACGTTTAACAACCAACCAATCCCAACGAACAAAAGGGATAAAACAATGATTAGCATGAAATCAGAGATTGGGGTTGGAGGAATTTCAGGAATATTACCATGGGTCAAACTTGCTGGTAGAACCGTTCTTAAAAAGAGAACGACTAACCAGCAGGCAAAAAAGCTAATGATTCCATCCAATAGGTATTGGGCAGTAATTTTTAATTTGATAATCACCATTCCATTCTGTGTAATGTCATCTTAACTATTGTATACCAATTGAGGCAGATTAGAAAAGCGCTATATTTATAACTTCGGTAGCCGATACTCATAAATATCGTGCCATTCACCATCTAAGACAATCGTAGGGATCCCACGAACTCCAGCAGCTGATAGCTCCCTTGTTGTTTGTTGGGTCTCTTTACTAGTATTATGCTTGCTAACCCCATATTCTAATTCTAAATATTTTGGAACTTGGTCTATAGAGTAACGTTTAAAATGATTTTGATTCTGTACTAAGCGTTGAACGAACGCAAAGGCCGCTTGCGGATGAGCAAAGTCAACGTATTCGTGGGCCACATTGCCAATTCTTAAAGCCGCCTTATCCTTGGTCCAAAATTTAATGTGCAGACTTAATCTGCCTCCAGCGATTGCAGCTTCAATGTTTTTAGCATTGCGGCTCCACCACTTTTTGCAGTAACGACAACTCAGATTCATGACAACCGTCAATTGATGGGGAGCATCATTCTCCCCTAAATTCAAAGTGTCTTGACTATCAATTGGAATTGCTGACATTGAGATTCCCCCTATTCTTCTGCAACCGTAAATCGCGTCGTGTGATGGGCTGGTTTTTCAATTTCATCAATAACTGCTTTAGCTAGTGTTGAATATGAGATCTGCGACTTGCCATCTTTGTTCCGCAACACATGGTTATCACCTAATTGATACTTCGTAGTCGGCCCCTCATATACGTCAATCGCTGGGGAAATTCCTAACCAGTTCACATTTTTAATGTCACGTAAAAACAGATATTCATTTAACTGCTCTCTGAATAGTGGTAAATACGGCCTCATCATTGGCACATTACGCAAATCCTGCATTAATAGATGTTCATAGCGATGCCCCGTCAATAGACTGTTCGCCCCTAACATAAATATCAACTTAGGCGCGTGCGTTTCGCGAAACATTGCCACTAACTTGGTAGCTAGATCCACTTGTAAGTAGGCCTGGTCTGGCTTCGGCAAATAGGCATCCACGATTACGTCAAATTGTTCCAATTGCTCTTTAATCAACTCCATCGGATTTCCAGCAATCAGTGGCGTTGTTTGACCAAATAATGCAATTGCCTTGTCCGCATCCTCATCAATGGCGGTCATTTGATTTCCAGTCATCACGCCTTGGCGCATAATTTGATTACCAGTTAGAGTTGTCGCACCGATTACTGCAATTTTCATTTTCATTTCTCCCCGTTCAATTAATATAGTTACTATTTTAATGATATCGTTGGTGATGGCAATTAAATTGAATTTATATAATTTATAATATATAACAAATTATTTATAATTAAAGAGAAGTTAGTTTCCACAATAAAAGAGTGTGCTCACTGAATAAGCACACTCCCTAATAATGGATCATCGTTAATCCATATCAATTAATATTTTTGTCCCCGTTCATAAGAATTATTATAAGGTTTAAAGTCATGATCATGTAATTGATAAGCAGCATCGCTTAGCCAATTTGTGTTGCGTATCAAGGCCCGCCCTTCTAAAATCAAGTCTGCCTGTTGATTTTGTAAGATGTATTCACATAGGCCTGGATTATCCAATAACCCCACCGTAGCAACAGGAATTGAAACGGCGTGCTTCAATTCTGTTGCAAATGGAGTTTGATAGCCATCGTGAACTGGGATGTTAGGAGCCTTATTGAGTAACCCTCCTGTTGAGGCATCGATTAGATTAACCCCATCTGCTTCTAGCCATTTGGCAACCCGTTTCCAATCTTCAATTGAGTTTTGAACTCCCGAATCATCGTAGTCAGTCAATGATAATCGAATCCACAGTGAGCCGCTAAACCGAGCCCGAACCGCAGTAATAATTTCATGAACTAATCGGTAGCGGTTTTCCAATGAACCACCATATTGATCCGTGCGTTGGTTAGTTAACGCAGATAAAAACTGATCTAATAAATAACCATGAGCACCATGAATTTCAATCACATCAACTCCAGCCCGCTTAGCACGTTCAGCAGCACGCACGAATGCATCCTTAACTTCAATAATTTCAGAATCAGTTAATTCATGGGGAACCGAATATGAATCGCTAAATGGAATTGCACTGGGTGCTGACACAATTTCAGCATCCTCAGCTTTTCTACCAGCGTGGTTCA
The DNA here is from genome assembly GCF_058508515.1 of Nicoliella sp. ESL1120. NCBI lineage: Bacteria > Bacillati > Bacillota > Bacilli > Lactobacillales > Lactobacillaceae > Nicoliella > Nicoliella sp. ESL1120. Next base: position 335,131 of record NZ_CP196384.1, on the reverse strand, counting down.
GTTGCACCCCCACCTTGGTTCCAAAAGAATGAAGCATCTTAACTAACGCACTTAATTTATCGGCTTGGGCATCATTCCAAAGCCCCAAATCATTATCAGAAATTCGACCATCAGGTTGCACAGCGGTGGACTCAGTAATTATCAGCCCTACCTTTGACAACGCTCTGGCCCCATAATGAGCAAAATGAAACGGCTCTAAAATGCCATCTTTATTACGTACTTCATACATGCACATGGGTGACATCACGACTCTGTTATTAAGTTCCAAGTTCGCAATTTTTACTGGAGAAAGCAATAAACTCATTTATATCAGTCCCTTCTTTACTTACTAAAGTATAGCAAAAACACAAGGGACATACCATTATTTACAACGGTATCAAATATAGATATAAATGTTATAATTAATCTGAACATATGTTAAGTAATCATTTACAAGTTTTAACTACAAAAGTGGAAAGTTGGGATAAGCGATGAAAGAAAACGATCTAGATGCTTCAAACCTAGTTTCAGAATTCTTGGATAAACATTTATACATTACGAACGAATTCTACGAATTAATGAATACCTGCTTTATCAATTATAAGGGTTATGAAATTATTAGAAATGACATGGAAGATAAGTTCGATAGGATCGATGTCAAATTATTCTTCAAGGATCCTACTAAGGATGTCCAACAAACAATATACATTGATGAAAAATCAGCCATTTTTTATCCTAATCCATCCAAGTATGGTGAATTAAGGACCTTTGCTTTTGAATTAACAAATAACTCGGAGGATTCTTATGGACCATTGTTCGATCCTCAATCCAACGTTTCTGGATTATATTTAATTAATTGGATCACGTTAAAAAAAGAAAAGAGTTCCAGTGATTGGTGGAACCACCCTAATGAAAATAAGATCGTTAAAATTCATTCATTCTTATTAGGTAAGTTTGATGTTAAAAAATTAATTGAAGATGAATGTAAAAAGAATTACCCCGAAACTAGTTATAATAATTTTGAAGATATCATCGACTACTTCAAAGAAGATAGTAAGGATAAAAGAGTTGATTTAGTGGGCGATTACAATAGTGATAGGGAGAATTCTATCTCAATTATTAATCCTAGAATTGACGGAACTTCAATTCTTATTGGGACTGACATTTTAAGAAAAATTTCACTGGCTGAAATTACTTCTTATGAAGATCAGCCACCTAAATGCTTTTTTTTGAAGGCATAACCGATTATGAAATTACAACTAATTTTACCTCTGGAACTAGTTAGTAAGCTTGATTTGGATAATTTCAATATCGAAAGATCATTAACGGCAAAAGAGCAAGATTCCAAGAATGGGCAAACAATTAAAGTCATTGCCTCAGATGTAGATGAGGCAAATGACATTGCATGCGAAATCATCCCTGATTTAATGTCATTGAGCCCTGATTATCAGTACCATGATTTTTATACGATGCTAAACGTTTGGATGGATGAATTCGTTGAAGATTGCGAAATCTATTTCCAAAGTGATGTGGAGGAATTCATTGATGGTGATAAAGATGAGCAAGCTTTCTACCACTACATGGATTCCCTTGGGTTGATAGATGGTGATCTTACAGAGTTCATCAATACAAAAATAACGCCATTAGGGGCTAGTTTAAAATTTATAAGTTAATCCAATCTAATTAAAGAAAAAATGCCAGCGATTATTTCACTGGCATTTTTTATGGTCTCAAGAACAACAAGTTAGCGAACCTGCTACTTTGCTACTTTTTGCAGAACAAATTTTTCATCATTTAAGACAAAGTAAAATGGATCTGATGGATCATCTGGATGGTTAGATTTTAAATCTAATAGTTTTTCACTTTTAATTTCTTCATCACTATGGTTAACGCGTAACTGCTTAATATACTCATCCACTGGAACGCTTTTAATATCGTTATGGTCATAGTAAAGATTTCTAACCTCACTCGCATCATTATTTTCTAGCAAGTATTTGATCAAAGCAATTTGCGATAAATCAGTAACGATTGGCACAAAATTAGTATAGTATTCGGTTTCCTCATATGTATCAGTAAAGTTACGATAGGTTATCTTCAAGGCTAGGTTATTTTCAACTAATTCTGAACTCTTAATTGTATAGGCATTGCTTACAAAGGCCTGTTGGAGTGCATACTTATTAACTAGGGAGCTAGCATCAAAGTCATATGGCTTCGCTAGCGAAATCCCGTAATAATCTGGTTGGGTATTATGATAATTATATACATCATACGGACCGATAAATAGATAGATAACCTCTGTCAGATCCATATCGATTTTTTTAGCATTTAATTCAGATTGTAGCTGCTTTAAGTTCCCAACATGGTTACTTGAAGAATGGTCACTAAAGGATAATTGGTAAATGTTGCCATCTGACATTTTGATCACAAAATAACAACTATTCGTGCTTTCTGACTTTTTAGAATTAATAATCTTTTCAATCTTGATCTCTTTACCTAACATTACTGATATTACTTTTTCCATATCTGTCATAAAATGAAATCTCCTTAAATAAAATTTATCAAGTAACAAAAATGACACAATGTTACCGAACTAATTTGATGAAACTTAATCAAAGTATATTACTTTAAAAACTAGCAATCAATAACTTTTTGTTGCTATTCATTGAAGTATCTGAGCTAGCTTTTTCTCAAACAATGGTGCTAATAAGTGGTTGCCCTTAATCGTCGGATGCAAAAAATCATCATTTAGATAATTATTTTGTAAGTTGTTCATCTTCCGATTCAAGTCCTTGTCATTATACAAGTCTAAAATTGTGAACTTCCACTTCTTCTGTAATTCATAAACCGAATTAACTAGTTGTGCATACTCAGGATGCTGTTCGTTAACACAAGTATAAACTAAAACAGGACAGTCCCAGTAATCGTTAACGTATCTCAAAATAAATTCGATTGCCCCAATCGTAGTATCAGTATCAAATGCACTGTAGTCATAAGTCAATGCAGTTTGACCCAGCGGCTTATTTGAAGATTCATCATTAGTTGATAACTGCAAGACAAAGGCATCTAACGAATCGTTTATTGAAATATTATTCACTAACCGCTTATGATAAGTCAGATTGGATGAACCAGCTAGTGTAGTTCCAGAAATAGCCTCTTTAACTGGAACGATGCCATCATTACTAGCTAAAATATCAACAAATGAAATATGATGGGACTTAAAGCCCTTCGTCACCGATGACCCCAGAAAGGCAATCCGCTTCCCCTTTAAGACGCCAGCACCCTGGGCTTTACTAAATTGCATATAATCGGGATCACCTAAAATGTGCTTGCGAGTAAATGGATTACTAGTAATTTCATCACTGATCAAATTCATCATTCCACTTAATTTTACGTTCAAAGCTAATCACTTCCTAATTGTTACTGATTATACACTTTGCAAAATAAAATATATAAAAAACCGTCTTATATTAAAATAATAATAAAAATTAAAAACGTTTAACAGTGGTTTCCCAATATAATATATAATAAAAACATATTTATGAATTAGCAATGGGAGGAATTTGCATGAAAGACGTGCTCAAAATATTAAAAGAAGCTACTGATGCCATTCACTATTTAGGAACAGCTGAAGGTAAAAAGTTCACAGATGACTTAAACATAAAATACTTCGCTGTGTTGAACCATCGCATCGCTAAATTAAGTGATGAAATTGAACTTTCAAAGGTTAATATTGCGAATGATTTTGCTAAAAGAGCACAAATCGTAGATGAACAACCCTTAACTTCGAATCAGGTTAAAATGATGTTAGCGCTTGAAGAAAAGGTAAAGGTCAAGCAGCACTCTTACAGTAATTACGATTTCAAGGAAATTACGCTTGATTTAATGATTCACTTGCAAAATAACATCGACACCTTTAAAAAAATCGTTCAATATGAAAAAGAAAATGGCCTCTCTGAGTACTTTCCCACCCATAATAAAAAAATGATCATCGAATTAAAGAAGCTATACAAGATATTATCTAAACACCAAAAAGACTATTACTATTATAGCGATGCTTTTAATGAGAACATTAGTTTCATTAAAAAGACCGACTTACCCGTTGACCTATAAATTAAAAAAGAAGTCACCATCAACGATGGGACTTCTTTATTTATTATTAATTCTTTTTATGATTGGGGGATGGGGAACCTTTTTTGCCATTCATATGATTCACAGACCCATTTGTTGACTGGACATTGGCTTTCAATTCATTGATCTTATGAACTAAAAGACCAATTTGATTTTCCTTTTTAACTAGCATGTAAATTAGTGAATCTTGTGACAAGTTCACCTTATCTTTAATCAGCACATCGCGCATTTGATTAACCTCTTCTTCACGTTCTGCTTCAATCGATTCGTGAAAATTATCATCATAGTCTTTTTCTACTTGGTACTGCGTAATGTAGCATTCAACATCATAAGCGCTAATCAACTTATACTTATGTTTAAATTTATCATTATCATTTGCAATGCTAACTGATTCGATCTCATCAGTTGGTTTCCCAACGATCTTTTTAATCAAGTTATACTTGCTAGATTGAGACTTCAATGAAACTTTAATGTCATTATTAATGGCGGCTCTAACAGTAGCATCCACCGTAAAGTAAATTTCCTTGTGATTGGAATTAGAACTAGTGGCGACCACCACTCCATACTTCCGATCTTTAACCCAATTATATTCTACCATTTTACATTCAGCTCCTTTAAATCCTTTTGTAACAGGCGATTCCATCGTTACTGTAAATATTAGAGAATGAATCGAAAACTATCTCAATGAATGATAACATTATTAATGTTATCCTAAATAAGGTTAATAGTCACTAAATAATAATTGCTAATTTTTCAAGGGAGCTGACTGTGTAATGATTAAAAAAATTCATAAATTATTGTATCCAGTAATCCACTTATTTAGAAAAATGGGGTTATTAAATACCATCGCTTTCATTAATGGCTTGTTCGTCTCAGCAGTGCTTTACTTGCTGTTGAGCCTATACGCTTTAAAGCATTGGCCATTGCCAACGTGGTACGTTTGGACATTCTACGGCGTATGGATGCTAAGTTGTGTTGTTTCGACCTATGATATAGCATGTAAAAAGTTCCTAGATGATTAGTTTTTAGTAGTATTAACTCAAAAAAGACATCAATTGATCCTAAAATGGATGGTTGATGTCTTTTTTGCTGTAGTGTGGTGGAAATGAGATTATTGACAACAATTTATAAATTAAATTGATGGTTGAAATTTGATTTATTTATTCTTTGCTCAGTCCATTGTTACTTATTGATTTATCAAACGAAACGCGATTCCAATAATAACAAAATTTAGTTGTCCAAGAATTTAACCCTATAAAATCAGAAGCCGTCTGATGTTATTTCAATACTGCTCCTATGATAATAATATAGACCATTTTTATGGCATGTCCTTTAGCGCGTACCATAATGAATGAACTCTAATTCACTATAATTATATAATCTTAATGTATCATTTGAAATTATATATATACTTAACTTAATTTTATAAAATATTTAAGCTAGATGCTATAATTAAAAATAATAATAGATAGTCACAAAAACTGATACATAAACGTTTATATAAATGCATACCCTGGGAGATGTTTACCATGAAATTTAAAAATAAACTTGTAAGCTTGATGACGGTGTTGATCACATTCTTTACCGTTAATACCGTCACGAAAACCGTCCACGCTGACCCCAATCCATTAGCCGGGGCTGACCCAAGGGTCGTCAACCAAATTTTGAACAATTTTAGTGTCAACATGCCGAACCGCTATTTACTTTATGATCCCAATCCATATATGGCAAATGCCAATTATAAAAAAGGCACCAAAGTGATTTATAATTTTACCAATACCAGTTTACAATTCAGCCAACTTTCGACAAATGAAACTGATACCCAATATGGCACGAGAAAAATTAAAAATCAAGCAACCGGAACCATCGTTAAAAAAACCATGAGTGATTGGGGAATCATGTATTACCAAGTTAAATTCAACTATCCTAAAAAAACGTATTGGGTACTAGCCGCCGATTTACATCTACCAAAGAATCCCAATAAACATAACACCACGGTCACTGATGCGGATAATCAAAATGTTGGGCTCAACTATGTCAACTACATTCGTGATCAACATGGGTTACAACCCTTAACATGGAACGACCATCTCTATACCTTAGCCCTGGAACGAAATCAACAACTGATCAAAACTAGATCAATATCACATTATGCTGCTGATGGTAGTCTTCAAGTTGACGATTTAATTAAACAACATGGCTGGGATGACGATGGTGTTGGTGAAAATATTCAAAACACATATTCATCAGATACACCAACTGATACCATGATCAACATGGTCAACGAATTCACGTACAACGATGCCGTTGGTGAAAAATGGGCCCACCGTAGAAACATCTTAAGTACAATCGCTACCCAAATGGCCATGGCAACCACTTATAACGACGGAAAGTATTACCAAACCATGTTATTCGAAGAATAGTAACAAACAAAAGCATTGATTATTCTTTGCTTTTCATACATAAATATTTTAATCGAAATGATGAATAAGAATTACGATACCAAAAAATCCTTAATCAATGCGATGAAAACATGGATTAAGGATTACAATAATAATAGATTAAAAGAAAAACTAGGATACCAATTACCAAATCAATATTTGGGATTGATATCCTAGCAAAAAGTATTAGTATAACCGATTGGGATCAGATCATTCGCTTTTTATTTTTTATAAAATTTACATTAATATAAATGAATACTATTTATCCAATTGTGAAATTCCGTCTCCTAAAGCGCTGAATAATTGTCTAATGTTTGACCATTGATTCACAACATCAGGATCTTCATTAGTTTGAGATCCATCAGAGCCTTGGCTGACCTTTTGGCTTCCAGATACAAATGTAGCTTTAATAGTAGTCAGCTTATCAAAATCAGAGTGTGATAATTTACTCTTCAAACGATTGGCAAATCTTAGATAAATTGAATTAGCAACATTTTCTATAGCTTTCATGTTACTAGAGGACATCATAACATCATCATTTGAACTAACTAAATCACTTGCATCCACATTAGTACCCATATCAGTAGCAATATTATTTAATGATGATCCAATGCCGCTATAAGATAATGAATATCTAGGGGAAGCAACAACATAATTATCATTATTAGATCCTGGAATAATATCGCTACTAAATTCAGAACCAACTTGATTATTATAAAATTTAATATCATCATTTAGCTGATTAGCAGTAACATTAACCTTTTGCTGATTAGCTTTAGATTTAAAAATAGTCTTGGTATTTTTAGTCTTCTTCTTACTTTTTTTAATATTTTTCTTCAATACCTTAACATGAATGTTTTTAGCATTTGTAACAGCTGAATGAGATACCAAAACTGGTGCAACTAGAATCAATGCTAAAAATAAAGTTAAAAGTTTTTTTGAATTAATCATTATGTAATCTCCTTATAAAAAAATATTATACGCCAAGCAAAAATATTATACATTAAGGAAATATAAAAATCAATATTTAATTCTGCTCCCATCGATGAAATTTAGGACAAAATTTTTTAATCCGATATAATTATTATTAAAAGGAGCTTTTTATTATGCCAAAATCATATTCAAAAGAATTCAGAGATTCAATTATTTCACTATCAAAGCAAGGCCACAGTATTAAATCATTAGCTAAAGAATACGATGTTTCAGCTAACACGATCAGTCGTTGGTTGAAACAGAGTTCCACTATTAATGTTGATGACAAACAAATTTCTTATGAAAAGTATGTTCAAATGGAAAAGAAATTAGCTCAAGCTCAGGAGAAATTAGAAATTTTAAAACGAGCTGCGGTGTTACTTGGGAAGCGTTAACAATCAAGAAAGCCTTAGGCTTTATCAAGGATAGTTTAGAACATGGACACCGCTTAGCTACCACTCTAAGGGCTTTTAAAATGCCTAAGAGCACCTACTACTATTGGGTAAATCATGAATCAACCGCTAGATATAATCAAAATGTTATTTTGAAACGGGCAATTTTGGTGGCATGGAAAAAGAGTCGATACGTTTATGGATACCCAAGAATTCACCAAGTCCTTTTGAACAAAGGAATTAAAGTAAGCTCTAGAACTGTTTGGAAGCTAATGCATTCCATGAATGTTCATTCAGTTATGAATAAAAAGTATCGTAAGCAAACCACGCATAACGATTATGAACAAAGATCCAATTTAGTTAAGAAAGATTGGTACACCGCATGGTGTGCAGATATAACTTATATTCCATTAACTAATCATAAATGGGTCTATTTAGCTAGTGTCTATAATCCCAATAACCATCAGGTTTTATCCCATCAAGTGGGCAATGAAATGACTGCTGAGTTAGTGACTAAAACGATGCAAAAAGCAGTTAAGAACGCTGATAAACCCGTTTTCTTACATAGTGATATGGGTAGTCAGTACACTATTGATCAATTCGAAAAATTATTAAATAAGTTGAATATTAAGCATTCTTACTCATTGAAGGGGCATCCTTACGATAATACCTATATTGAGAATTTTCATTCAATGCTGAAACGGAAACTTGTTTTTCAAACAAAGTTTGAAAGCATCGAGAAAGTAATCGCCAGTATTGATTGGTATGTAAGATGGTACAACAATGAAAGAATTAGCTTGGTAAAAACTACATAAAATTAATCCAAGTTATTGACACAGGAGCACACTAAAATTAAATACTAGTCATCCACTAACAAAAACACCATCAAGTCCATTGAACTTGGTGGTGTTTTAATTCATTGATCATACATTTACAACTGTTAATTATGATAGTTTGACTAATTATTTTTTGTATCGCTCCACTTTAGAGTAGTTGTATCTAGATAGATATAATCTGTATTGGAGTTTCCGCTCTTAATGAAATTTCCAGCAGCTTTGTATACTTCATAGAATTTATTATATTGAGCTACGTCAGATTGACCAGTAAAAGAAGGAAGATTTTTATTCATCGCTACTTTATGAATCCATGCATATTTATAAGCAGGATTATTATACATCTTGGGTTGAAGTTTATATTCCTCGCTATTAGAGGAACCTGAACTAAAAGCATCGTTAGCATTATAATTATAATAATTACTAATTACATTCCAATTCTTTTGGAACCATACTCCGAATGATGAGTACTTGGATTGCTTATCAGTTCCATCCATATTTAACTTAGCTTTTTTCGCTTTTTTTACTTTTTTAGTAGATTTATGTTTCTTAGTAGCCGCACTAGCTTGTTGGTAATTTTGTAAGGTTGTAACACCAGTACCTGCTAATAATGCACTTAATGAAAGTACTGTTAAGAATTTCTTAGCCTTCATAATTATCATCTCCGTATAATTTTGTATATATTACAGGAAACATAATAACATTTATTGTTTATTATATCTAGTTTCATGTAAGTTAATGTATCTTAAAACTTTATAGGCAATTAATTTAAATTTATAATATATTTAAGTGTTTTCGTAACGAAGGTTAGTTAAGTTTTTTTGATCAGTAGAACTTGTAGTAGGTTTTAGTCCCAAAATCTAGTTTGTCACTACCTTGACGTTGGTCTACGTAAATTATATTGTGAATATTTTTGAACTTTTTTTGAATTTCGGTTTTGGAATTAGATGGGTTAAGGTTTGCAGTGCTGTAGCCTTTGGCAGTGTATGATTTAGGATTCATACCATGAGTACGATACTTAGCGACCCAATTATTAGGACGGGTTTTAGTGAAAACCTTGTCAATGTCAATGTGGTAGTAATCATGGTATAGTTTTTTGATATTGATATATTTATTTTCACTACCGTATTTTCCACCGATTTTATTTAAATCGTTGTCGAATAGAAGTTTTAATTCTGGGTGAATATCGGTAATGGATTTTCCAACTTTAGCTGCGTAGTTGGTCCAACTTTTTGGTGGTAATTGACTAGATGAAATCTGTCCATTTTTTTGCATTTCTATTTTAATACCGTCGATGTATCCTTTGGATGTGAATCCACGTTGATATTTAAGCGTGTTTTGATTAAGATATTGAGGTTTAGTTTTCCAAATAGGCATTTGGCTAAGAGGTGCGTTAGGATTGGCTAAGTTACCAGTAGGGTTATCATCTTGTGTCCATTTAGGTGTTTTAAGATATGGGCTACCTAAGTAGTCAGCATGTGCAATGTTAGCAACATTGTTACCACTAAAGTTACTAAAGTTAGCAACAGTGACGAGACTGGCCGTCGCAACGGCCATTAGGACAGATTTCTTGAGAAAGTTTTTGATCGAGTTCATATTTGAACACTCCTTTATTATGTGGTGCTCTAACGGATATCCGTTAGTTTTTTTTGATTAATATTTAGTCGCGGTTCCAAAGTCTAGTTTGTTACTGGTGAATCTTTGGTCTTTGTAGACAATGTTGTGTAGATTCTTTAACTTGGAATCGAGGTTAGTAGGGTGATTAAATTTGTACATTTTATAAAGGTCGTTAGCAGTGTAGCCTTTGACCATGTAAGTTTTAGGATTAAGGCCATGTTTGAAGTATTTAGTGCGCCAGTTAGCGGGTCTGGTATACGTTAGGATTTTATCGATATTAACGTGATAGTAATCATGGTAAAGTTTCTTAATATTGACAAATTTGTTACTGTATTTGTATTGGTCAAATGTTCGATTGGTTAATAGTACAAATTCAGGATGAGTTTTGTAAAAGTCAAGATGCGTAGATTCATACTTTAGCCACGGGTCTAAAGTTCCAATATAGTTTCCACTTTGAATAGAGATAGCACCGTCATTTCCAACGGTTACTGGGATTCCTAGAAAATACATTTGTTTACTTGGGTTTCGGTTAAACGCACCACCATTGTTTTGAATTACTGGCATGGTGGATGGTGATGAGTTCTTATTGGCAAGGGTATATTTTACAAAATTATCACTGTCCCATGATTGACCTTCAGCGGTATTTAAATTCAGATTAGTGTTAAGTGAATATTCTTTTGCATTTGCAACGTTATTTCCGCTAATGCCAGCAACAGTGACGAGACTGGCCGTAGCAACGGCCATTAATACAGTTTTATTGAGAAAATTTTTGATCGAGTTCATACTTTAACACTCCTTTAGTATGTAGTGCCCTAACGGATATCCGTTAGGGTTTTTTTTAGTATTTAGTAGCGGTACTAAAATCATTCTTTGGTGACCATCGTCTTTGGTCTTTGTATGAAATGTTGTGTAAACTGTTAATTTTGTTTACAACTTGTTGTTTAGACCATCCTTCATGATCAAGACTACTTGCTGAGTATCCTTTAACCATGTATGATTTAGGACTAACGCCATGAGTGCGATACTTAGATTCCCAATTCTTTGGGCGGGTGTAAGTTAATAGTTTGTCAATATTAACATGGTAGTAGTCTTTGTATAATTTCTTAATGTTGTTGAATTGGTTTTTTGGATTATCGGTATATTTTGTAGGATATCTTGTGAAATCACCGTTGGTTACAAGGGCTAGTTCTGGGTGTGTGTATTTGAATCCACCTGATTTATAATTATATTTAAGCCAACTTGATGGAAATGATTGTTGTAGTGTTAATCTTCCGATTGTTTCTAGTCGAACTTTTAATCCATCTAAATAGAAATATTTGAATCCATTTCTAGCATATTTTTGATTTACACTACCAGGTGTCATATATTCAGGCTTTAATACAGCAATATTATTTCCGGTTTTGTCTTTACTTGCGATATTTGTGTATTGGTTTCCATATTTACCATTCGGATTAGTCCATGCATCATACTTAGCTGCATTCGCCACGTTATTTAAGTTAACAAAGTTAGCAACAGTGACGAGACTGGCCGTTGCAACGGCCATTAAGACAGTTTTCTTGAGAAAGTTTTTGATCGAGTTCATATTTGAACACTCCTTTAATATGTAGTACCGTTACAAATATTTGTAACGGGTTTTTTGTTTGATTAGTTGACGCTGTGGTATTCACTTTGATTCTGCTTTTTAACTTCTTGGTATGTTAATGCGCGACGATAAAATGTTTTGTTGCTAAAATCGTTATATTTTGAATTACCACGTTGGTCTTTTAGATAAACGTTGTGGACCTTGTGGTCGAATAGACTTTGAACGTAACCTTTTTGGGTTAAGGCTTTGACACGAACTTGGCGAATGACATCTGCGTTGTAGCCTTTAACCATGTATTTACTAGGATTCATACCTTTTTTGAAATACTTGTATTGATTTTTAGGCTTATTAACGGTTAGTAATTTGTTTAAGTTAACGTGGTATACTTGTTTGTACATAGATTCTACATTAACTAGCATCCCACCAGAGGAATATGCATTACGATATTTAGTTGGGACTGCATATGAAATTCCATCTCTTAGCATGTTGAATTCCGGATGATTTTTCCAGAATGATGGTTTTTCCATTGCCTTCATCCATTTTGAATTAGGATAAGGACTTAAGCTACCATCACTATCAAGGCTTACCGGAACGCCTTCAAAGTATAGTTTTTTATTGCTTTGTCTATAGTATGCGTTATTATTAATAGGATTTGTGACTTTGTAAACGGGCATGGTAGTAGGGGCTGCATTTTTGTTAATCCATGTGGAAAAACCAGATGTGTTTTCGTTGGTCCAGTCAGTAGTTAATGGATTTTCGGTTACCTTTGCATTTGCAACGTTGTTACTATTAAAGTTACCAAAGTTAGCAACAGTGACGAGACTGGCCGTTGCAACGGCCGTTAATACAGATTTCTTGAGAAATTTATTCATAATTATATGTACCAACTTTCTTCTTAATAATTTCTTAATTATAATTTTACCATATGTCTAATATATACCCAAATTAGATGTGATCATGTGATAATATCTAAAACGTTTTTATATCGCATCATTTTTTAGTGTGCATTTATTTTAGTACATTATAAATACTGAACTTAATTCGGTGTTTTATTTGTTAATACATTTGATTTAATGCTCATCTGGGACCCGCTTAACCCCTGGACCCCCTTACCTACGGGAAAAGCTCTGCTTCCCCCTTCGGTCAGTGTACCAGGGGTGCCCCAGATTGCTCCTTAAAATAGTCTATATTATTGATAAGACGCTATCGAGTATATCAAGATCGTTAAAATCGTTTTATGCAATTTTTTTGACAGCTAATATGTCTTATAGTATATTTAAAAATAAATAGTAGTATTAGTAGCACTTTATAGCTACTCGTAGCTCCGCTGCGTGAGAGGTCAAAGCAGCCTAACCATAAAATGTTTCGTGAATGGATTTGATCCATTCCGTAAGTGGTGGACTTATCGACGACAAATACACCACCATAAAATAAACTCTGTCGAGGCATTGCCAAACAAGTTCTGAACACTCGAACTTGGGAACTGATGAGGGTAGAATACGCAGTTCTATGGATTGAAACTAATTCGTATTGGCTGGTGAGTCTGAAGACCAGGTGAGGCTGGCAGACTTGTGAGCAACAAGCGTTTGCTTGTTCAGAGGACGTTCTTCCTAGTATTAGGGAGCAATATCGCAAAAAATCACTATAATACATAATACAAATAATAACATTGTAAAAAGTGGACGGGAGACAGTGCTTCCCGTCCTAAGATTCGTAACAAAAGAGCTTGAATAATACATGGCGTGCCGCCATTAGTATGATTATGTAAATGATGCATTAATGTTCATTTTTAACTTGTTAATATTCACTAGCAATTTTAAATGGATTTAGTGCGCAATAATAAACTAAAGTACGTTACCCCCCTAGTATTAGGGGTAAATGTCGCAAAAAATACGATGATAAACACTACAAGTAATAACATCATAAAAGAACGTCGGGAAGCAGAGTTTCCTGTTTTAAAATGCGTAATAATGACATCATTCAAAGATTTCATCCAATGTCAGGGCGTACCGCCCTTCGTATGATTATGTAAATGATGCATTAATGTTCATTTTTAACTTGTTAATATTCACTAGCAATTTTAAATGGATTTAGTGCGCAATAATAAAATAAAGTACGTTAACCCCCCTAGTATTAGGGGTAAATGTCGCAAAAACTATGACAATAAACACTACAAATAATAACATCATAAAAGAACGTCGGGAAGCAGAGTTTCCTGTTTTAAAATGCGTAATAATGACATCATTCAAAGATTTCATCCAATGTCAGGGCGTACCGCCCTTCGTATGATTATGTAGATAGCTATTGGTGGTTTTCAATTTTAATGTAATTGTAGTGCCATAAGCATCTACCATGTTAATTAACCCTCCCATAAATAAAGGACCGCAGCTGTGGTCCTTTATTTAGTTTTACCATCCAAAGGAGCTGATGTATATGTTCAAAAATCATAACCAGTTTAATCTAATGCTAGATGAACAGCTGCGCTTCCAACTCCCACTAGCCAAGCTAGCCAGCTTCCATTTAGCTCCTGAGCAACAGCGCTCAGTGTGCTTCATCCTAGGTGATCAACACTGCCAAGTCCCCATCAACAAAGAGGGGGTGGGACGATTAGCTAAAAAGGATGCCATTAAGGAGCAACTCGGTCCTTATAATGCCCTCCTGCTCACGATTCATCAAGGGACGCTAGTGGTCAAGAACAGTGAGCAGTTGCTGCAACAAGATATCAAGCATTTGGCTAGCCAGTACGGAGCCCATTGCCCCCGCAGCAACTATTTAGCCACCACCGCTCAAATTGCCTGGGCCTTCATGCAAAAGGCTGATATGAACGTTCAAAAGCTCAATCAACTCATGTATCTAACATATGCCTATCACCTGATCAAGTACCATGGGGAGCGCCCCACCCTGCCGCAGCGCCATTCGCAACTATTCAATGCCCAGTTCGTTGCTACGGTGAACGGGCCCCGCTGTACGGCTTATGATTTCACTGGGATTGAACGCGCCGGCATATCGCAGCTCGATCCTGAGTATCCTAACGTTGCCCTCTGTTTTAAAGCTGCCATGGAAGTGGATTATGTATGGCAACTCTATGGAGCGTTCAATGCCTATCAATTATCAATCATCATTGAGCGTGATGGAGTCTGTAACTTCGCGTTCAATGATTCTACGGCCCCGGCGACCAAACAGGGGATTCATATCACTGATATCAACATCAATGGTCACTACCAAGCGGCCCCCTTCTTTGATCAAGATACGATTCCCCCTAAGGAACCGCCATTGGATGATTCCATAATTGACATCTTTGAATAAATATTAATCGCAAACAGCACACCATTAAACGGTGTGCTGTTTTGCATTCTCAGGAGGTTTTACCATGCATCCACCATGACGTCACTACCAACATTCTATTTATCATTCGCTAACCAGAAAGGAGTCCTAAGTATGGACATTATTAATTCACTTAAAATTGCTAAGGCATTATTTAGCACTAACAACCCTAAGAAATTCAAGAAAGTCATCTCAGATATCTACGACATGGCTAGTAAGCGCTATGATGCTAACTATGGTAAGGAGCTTGATCACATTGAGCGCGACATGTTGCCTGCGGAACACCCCAAAGCCCTCGCTAACATCTATCGATCCATGTGTGTGGCAGAGCATAAGTATCCCTCTGATAAGGGCTTTGCCGGGAAGAACATGTTCCTATATGCCATCTATTCGGTCATCCACAAACAGCTCAACCCCAAAGATGTTGCCCACAAGTTCCGAGGGGCTAATTTCAAGGTTGCGGTGTTAGGTGCTAATCAAGCCATCCTATGGCTACGTAGTTAAGTAGGCCCCCATGTATGTTCAAATCAACCCCCCCTAACCACAGGCGGGCACTAAATAAGGTTATCAATCTAAAACTAAAGGAGACGGTTAAATGACAATGAAGGAAGATACTAAACAACTACGCTTGATCAATAAACTGATGGCAGCTAAGAACTTGAACCTGGCCCGCTCAGAGATTGAGCTGACCCGCAAGATTACTGAGCTATCCAAGGAGTTGGCCAAGTTAAGGTCAATCAAAGATGACTACGTTAAGACGATGAGCGAGACGATCAAAAACCTCAGTGAAAATCATCTCTACTATGTTAATGATCAACAACAGAAGCTGGATGCCAGCCAACGGTTGGCCGATCATGAATCAACTCCGGAGCAAAAACGGGGCATGAACTACCGAGGCTACGCTGGGGGCGCCTTGATCAAATACCTCGCGCACAAACAGCAAACCTCCGATCATAAATAGTCAGTAATGCTCAGTAGCAACGCCCGGTGGCAACCAGGAGGGTTCGACTCGCTCCGTTGTTATTGATGGTGCGTGTCACCATCAAGCGTTCAAGGGACGTAGTTAATCACTACGCCCCTTTTTTGATGCCTACACTAATGATTTCCAGAAAGGACTTGAATATTATGACATTTCTAAATTCCAATCGCTTCGCCGCTTTAAATCAATTTTTAACCACTGTTTCTGGGTGCGATCAACAGTATCATATTCAATCCATCATCTTCTGTAATAACGCTGCTTCGACCTCATCGACCTACCTGATCGTGGCTGATGGGATGGGGCGCGTCTACTCACTGGGCTTCAGTGATCACTCGGCGTTCAGACATCGGATCCCAATTGACCCCGCAGTGCCAGTGGCTGCCATGGTGGCAGAAGTCCAAGCTAATGCACCCCTCAATTGTAAAATTAACTTCAGTAGTGATGTTGCGTTCTTCGGGATCCATGAGGCCAAGCCTTACAAGTATGCAGATGTTCAATCACTGAAAAATAAGTGTGCCATTGAACGGAGCTTTTCATCAGATGTCTGCTACATCAAGCGTGTTGACCTAAGACACCACGGCAAGACGCTCGTCGTAACGTATACTTCATACCACAATCCCAACGTGGATAAAGAAGAAGTCACCTATGTCAACTTTATCCCACACACTAACTTTGCTGATTTTAGACTAATCAAGTTCTTGACAAGCCGCTATTCAACAGCCAAGGCAAAGCTCTTGTTCTATAACAACCATGATGCCCAGATGGATAAGTACCTGCGGGCCCAAAACAACTTCAAAATGGATGCAAAACGCCCCAATAGCTGGATCTACGGGCAGAAAGGAAGTCCTGAATATGTCTAATCAGAGCGTAACCACTTATCGAGCGGTGCTTGATTTCTTCTCAGTTAAACTAAACCAACGCTCAGCCGCCATGGCTAAGGCGCTGACCTACATGGCCTATACTGATTACCCTGGCCCAGAGCAGTTGTTCCTAGGCCAATATCGAGCTAATCGCTGGCCGTTGCAGTATCACATCGGACCTCGTGACCAACCACCAGGCCCGCTAGTTCTAACCCCGCAGACGATCGCATTCTTAGAGCAGGTCTGGAAGATGTATGGATACATGAATCAATTTGAGCTCCACCTCATCTGTCTCATCAACACCCATGATCACCACCAGCACCTCGTGATCAGTAACCATGACGAAAACTAATTGTGCCCATGCCCATCCTTGATTGGATGGGTTTTTTTATCGGGAGCGCAATAATCGCAGGGGGGTAAAAAGATAGTAACGCTCGATTGGACTATTAAAAATGGATATAAATTAGGTAGATAAGGAGCACCAAATAATGAAAACACATAAAATATTAACCATCCTCAATACATAGTGAACCGTGGCCACATCATTGCATACTCACTATCAAAGGGAATCAGTATCACTGGTAAGTACAACCCATCAGATCAGTCGGGTGATCAAAACAACCCTAAGAACCTATTTACCCAGACCGCTTATAGTAATCAACGAGTTCAAACCCGTTTTGAAACTGTCGTTAGAAATGCTTTAAAGCGGGGCGAAAAGGTAATCTACCAAGTAAAACCAATCTTCAAGGGTAACGACCTAATGGCTCGAGGCGTTCAAATGCAGGCAGTTTCAACTGACGGTAAATTGAATTTCAACGTTTACCTATTCAACGTCCAACCAGGTGTAGAATTCAACTATGCAACTGGTCGCTCAAAGACCAACCTACAAATGTACATTACACAACCATACGCAAGATAAATAAAAAGACTAGTCACAGTTATGCGGCTAGTCTTTTTAATATTTAGGATAAACTATAGACTTAAACATGATTATCTAATATTAAGTTTCTATTTAGCTTATTAGTTCTTTTTACTTAGTTTGGGATACTTTTTATAAAATTCTTCTCGATGCATACTAAGGTATTCTTTTCTATCATCGTTTAGAATGGCATCATCTATTTTATAACCGTTATTATTAGATGCGTTTATAAATGTTTGACTTGCTTCAGGTCCAAAAATAATATGACCATTATTGTCAATTGTAATTTTATGTCTGTCTATATACTTATCTGGATCTCCAGGATCTAATAATAATGCATTGTTATGATCATAAGCTGAATCAGTATCCCAGTTAGCTAAAGCCTTAGCTGAACCATATAGATGTGAAACAACTAATCCAGAAGTCTGCCTTTTAGTTAGCCAGCAGATTTCTTTACCGTAAATTCTAATACTTTCATCATGAACTGCTTCCTTCATTAGACTATATCTGTAAGAATCTCTTTTTGTATTGGAATTAGCTAGAGTTCCTAATTCTTCACTGTCTAGTGCCAGAACGAAGTCTTCTTTACTACCCTTATTTTCGAACATTGCCAGCTTTTTTAGAACTGATATTAAATAAGAAATCTGATTATATTTTCTGTCTGCAAATTTTTTATAATTTGCCCAATTAAGGGCATCTTGAATATCTTTTTCTGTTGCATGATCTTTCTGAGAGATATCCATATACATTAGCCCAATCAATTCATCATAATTTAATTTTCTGTTGCCTTTATCTCTATGCAAAATGGTTTGAACTATGAATTTAACTTGGTTGTTTTTAGATTCTCTAGTTTCAGAAGAATTAAAACTAGAATGTGAATATACAGTATCTGAAAAAAGTCTTTGTAATTCTTTATAGTCGTTAGAACCTTTTGCTTTTTTATATTCATTTAAATATTTCTTAGTCGTATCAGGATACCCGAGAAAAAAAGGTTTTATAAAACCCAGTTTAATGAATGTGTTAATTTTCTTCCTTGTAGTTGCACCAGATTGATCTCTAGATGGATAAATACTATTAATTGTAGCTTCAAGTTCATTTTGGTGAACTACTTCTTTTTTTAAAGTTCTTTTATTAGTCTTTCCGACTTCACTTACTTCATCAAGTGTTTTTTTATTAAGTCCATAATTATCAATATGATCAACTATTAAATTTAATGTATTTACAAATTGATGATTAAAAAAACCAGTATATGCTAATGTTAATTTCCAATAGTCTTCATAATTTTGATTCATTACAGAACTCTTGTGATTAGATATAATAGGCAAAATTACACTTCCTAATCCATTTTTATAATTGCTAGCTTTTCTACGTTTTGATTTTTAAGTTTTGAACCACTAACTTGATAATTGTGCTTCATACTGTGTATTTTAACACTACCGTAATTAGAAAACAAATCTATTAATTCATCTGGATTAGGTTTAATAGAATTATTAAAGCTTATAACAACGTACTTATAGTTAACTGACTTTTGAATTATCTTTTCCATAAAACTAATAAAGGTATTTTTATTAGTCAAATCAATATGACTTTTATTCCTATTAAATATTTTATCGAACGCCCCATAAAATCCATCATAGTCATTCATTGTTCCTGGGTATGGGGGATCTAAATACAAGAGATCTCGTTTAGGATACTTAGTTAATAATTGCAGTACGTCCATTTGTTCAGATTTAATAGACTTTGAACTATTAAATACTGACATATTATAATCATTAGCAGAATCTAACATATGAAAACCAAAACTTTTATTATGGTAAGCCCTTCTCCGACCATATTTTTCATATGAATAATCTTCATCTCTAAGTTTAACAATATTCTTCCAATTTATATTCATTCTAGAATAAGGTAACTTCCTTATCATTGCTCTTCTAAGTAACGATAAGTACATATAATATTCATATCCATTCAGTTTTTTTTCTGAATACTCAACTAATTTTGCAAGTTCTTCGATTTCATTTGGAAAATATAGATAATTACTTAGCCAATTATATTTATCAATTTGCTTCTTACTAATATCATAACCTTCAGCATTGACTATATTATTAACATCAAGAAGCGTTCCATTGTTTTCTATAAGTGATTTACTTATAACGAATGATGAGTATAAGGAATCATTACTTACAAGAGAATAACCATTGGATTTAAATTCATATGATACAGAACATCCGCCTGCAAAGGCATCTGTTACAGTTTCAACATCATCTGGAATAAGATTCATTATCCATTCAGATAATTTTCTTTTATTACCAATATAATTAACATTAGGAAACATTACATATCCTCCTTGTTTAGGTATATGGATAAAGAATTCGCAATTTTTTTGGCCAAAAGAGGAGGAACAGCATTCCCTATCTGTTGTTGCACTGAACCAGATGTTCCATAAAATATAAAATCATCTGGAAATGTTTGAATTCTTGCAAGCTCTCTCGATGTTAGTGCACGATTTTGAGAATAATGAAATATTTTTCTATTATCACCAGTAATAGTGTATGAAGGCTTTTTGCTATCGTATTTTATATACTTTCTACTATCTCCAGTTTTTGGCCTTAACTTTTCAGGAATTGAACTTCTATCTCCACCATCTGGAATATATGACATTTTTGATAACATTTGTTCACTATGATGCATTGCATTGTGGTTAGGAATATTACTTTTTTCACCATTTTTCAACTTTGGTAGATCATCTATTGCATCTTTTATAGTTACAATTTTATTACTTGGAAGTGGAAATTTATAATCATTATCCTTTAAACTTCCTACAATAAATATCCTTTGTCTATTTTGTGGAACCCCATATTCAGAAGCTTGTAGTACTCTTTTTTGAACAAAATAGCCAATCTTTTCAAAGGTTTTAACTATTTCTTCTATTGTCTTTCCGTGATTATGAATATTTAATCTAGCAACGTTTTCCATAACGAACATCTTAGGCTTTATAATATTAACTACTCTCACAAATTCCTTGAACAGATGATTCCTAGGATCGTCAACAAATGTCCTTCCAGTATTTCCTGCCATAGAAAACCCTTGGCATGGTGGTCCTCCAACGACTACATCAACTTCGCCACTATTTATTGCGCTTTTTATTTCTTCTTTAGTTAAATCTCTTATATCTCCAACTACTAAGTGATGATCCTTGAAATTCTTTTGATAAGTATTTGCTATCTGACTATCAAATTCAACAGAAAACACATTATGGAATCCTGCTTGATCAAAACCCAAACTCATACCACCTGCACCTGAAAATAAATCTACATATTTTCTTATTTTCATTTTATAACGACTCCCCAGATTAGTTAATACTAAGTATTCTACACTAATAGAGAAAAAAAATCACCCATATAACAACAATAATTAATATAAAATTACTCATTCTTATTCATCATCCACCTCCCCCATAACGAAGATGCGAAGCAACGGCCGACTTAACGAGTGGACAATCTGATAATGGACAAACCTCAGGCGAAGAATTAAGTTATCATGGACATGCTACAGGCTATCTTCAACCCAGTAAATATGACGAACCTAATGTTCACTTTACAAAATTGTCGATAGATAATACACCATTTAGTTCAAAAGAGGCACCATATTAGTGCAACACAAAATCAATAGACAATTTAAAAGGGGCGTTACCACACATGCCGTGTGGTAACGCCCTGCTCCTATGTCAATAACTTGGACTAATTTTATGTAGCTTTTACCAAGCTAATTCTTTCATTGTTGTACCACCTTACATACCAATCAATACTGGCGATTACTTCTTCGATACTTTCAAACTTTGTTTGAAAAACAAGTTTCCGTTTCAGCATTGAATAAAAATTCTCAATATAGGTATTATCGTAAGGGTGCCCCTTCAATGAGTAAGAATGCTTAATATTCAACTGATTTAATAATTTTTCGAACTAATCACTAGTGTACTGGCTACCCATATCGCTATGCAAGAAAATCGGTTTATCAGCATTCTTAACTGCTGCTTGCATCGTTTTGGTCACTAATTCTGCTGTCATTTCACTTCCCACTTGATGAGCTAAAACCTGATGGTTATTGGGGTTATAAACACTAGCTAAATAGACCCATCTATGATTAGTTAATGGAATATAAGTCATATCTGCACACCATGCGGTGTGCCAATCCTTATTAACTAAGTTGGATCTTTGTTCATAATCGTTATGCATGGTTGGTTTATGATGATTTTTTATTCAATATAAATCATGCCCATGAAAAAATAATTAAATTTATAATAATAATATCAATTGACAAACTATAAATAATTAAATAAAATAACGATAATCTATATAATAGGAGTTGTTAAAATGAAAAAAATATATTTATGTTTAACAATGTTCATTGCAATGATTATTTTTGGTGTTACCTTCTCTCCAAATAAGACTGTTCATGCAGGTACAGCAGGTTTTCCACAAATGACCACACCATCATACCCATCTGAAAAGGGATACGGATACATATACTTTAACAATACTAAATTAGGCACTCCCGCTCAGGTTATTAAACAAGTCAATGATGCTGCCCCAAGAAATGAATCTGATCAAAGTAAAAATACTGGTTTTAACGTTGATTCAGATGGTAATTACTGGTATCAAAACTATGACTCAAATGAGAATAAGAGTAAAACACTATATGCAGTTAATCAATTAGACCTTAGTAAAAATAAACCTGTAGATGATTTAAAGTCCAATCCTAATTATAAGAAAATTGAAAAAGAAGCATCACTAGTTAGAAAATATCGAAAACAATTAAAGCAGTTAAAGAAAAACAAAGCTAGTAAGAAACAAATTAAACAAGTAACCCAGCGGTTAACTAAGGCACAGAAGGCATTAGCCGATTTACAATAATTTAAAAAAATCCGGTCAAATTTTAATTTGACTGGATTTTTTGCGTTTAATTCGATTTCTTCAAGTTAGCATCAACCTGTTTTTCATAATCAGCTTCTGGTTTCAATTCATTTGCATACCCATTAACCTCATCTTTTTGATCTTGGTTAACGTAATAATCTTGAACTAATCGATCAACTGTAACCGTCTTAGTTACCGTGTGCCCATCCGCAACAGTTTTGCCAATTACCCAATACTTATAGGTAACTAAGTTGCCGTCCCGTTTATAGTCAATGTATGACATCGGATCCCCATTCGAAGTTATGTAACTATATCCAGCAAGGTCACCAGCTTTTGAACTATTACTAGTAACCCCATAATATAGAACGCCTTCCTTCACACCATCCTTAAATGAATCAGGTTCCCACAATAAATTAACCATGGTTCCAATTACCTTATCGCTGATATTACTGTATTTGTTATTACTAGAACTGGATGAAGCCGTGCTACTATCAGCAGAAGAAGTAACACTGCTGGTGGCTACGCTACTACTATTGCTAGCAGACGAGCTAGCGGTACTGGTAGAACTGCTAGCTGAACTGGCAGCCTTTCCCTGGCTCCCCTTATTACCACAACCAACTAATAACAATGAACTTAATAGTAAAACCGTTCCACTCATAATCAAATTTCGTTTCATATGTAATGCCCCCACTAAAATATTTAATATTTCAATAGTTATGATATTACAAAATGATACCAATATCCAAAAAAATCATTATTTTTTCAATTCTTTTATATGCTAACCATATAACGAAATAATTATAGGTGGTAATGCAGTAATAAACTTCATCCTGCAAATTAGATCATGCAGTCATTATTTATAATTTTAATTGTTAAAAAAAACTAATAGTAATATAATAAAGTTAATTAAAATTACATAGGAAGAAGTCTTATAGTTGAATAAATTTATAATTAAAATATTAACTTTAATTACTTTAACGGCATCTGGTATAGCAATATCAGAATTTTACAATTCTAATGTTGCTAAGGCATACACTTTCAATTTGAAGTATAATGAACTTTATACCGCTGGTGAGTATGCACTTCCAATGGATGAGTTGGACTCTAGCGCTGCTCCTTATTTTAGTTTTTATGGGGGTAAAGATAATGAGTCTGATAAAGGACCTGGTTATTTACAACCTATCAATAATGATGTTTATGAACTAACAGGTTGGAACGAATATCTTTTAATAAATAAAGAACCCTACAAAGAGCTTGCACATTATGATGTTTATTCTAATGGCAATACCAGAACAATGCAGGAGTATCCATCTATTCCAGAGGGTGCTATGATGAGTGGAATTGTTGATATCTTTAACTATGCACCTAAAAATAATGAAAATCCGAATTTAAAACCAGTCCAAATTGTTGAATTTTCATTTGATATTAGAAATAAATCAACAGCTAAAGAGCTAAACCAAATTCATACAGTTCGTCAGTATGTAAAAAAACTATTAGCTCTTAAAAAAGCTGGAAAATCAATATCATCGGATGGTCAACTATTAATCGATCAAATGCATGAAGCGACAGTAGCTAAACTAATTCCATCGGATGGAACCAATTACGGTAAAGTATTAACATCAATCCCTTCCTATAAGATTACACCAAAGTTATTTAAATCACATTCGAAGTCAATTAAATAGTTATCGAAATTCAATAAGCAAACGTTAGCTAAAACTGTTATCAAAAAATCCAGTCAAATTAATTTGACTGGATTTTTGATTTTTATAAGCAATTAATTTTTATTGCTAAATGAAGTACGAAAGTTTAATCGGCAATTTATTAACCTTGGTTAAATAGCCTTTATATTTGTATCGACTACCATCATTAGTCCATAATGATAAATGGTTACTACCGTGCATAATAATTTTATAACTATTTGGATAACTCTTGATATTACTATTGTACCCAGACTTTAAGTAGTAGGTGCTACTTCCGACTTTCTTATACTTAGCATTCCAAAAACCACCAGTATAAGAACTACTTTGAATAAATTTTTTATTCTTATTATAAAGATAGTATACAGGATTGATTCCATTATTTTTGGTGTTCTTCTCGGTCCAAATCACAGCTTTATAATAAGCATATCCAGATGAATGATCAGTATCTTTTTGGAGGTTTCCTACCCATTTGCCAACTACCGCATTAGGTTGGCCATTATGCCAAGTGTCTGCATTAGCAGTTAAGCTATGTACCCCCTCTACAGTAGCAAATAATGCTAACGTTGAAACAGTTGTTAATATAATTGATTTAAATTTCATTTTACATCCCCCTAAGTTTATAAATAAAACTAACTTACCACATGTTGATATCCTACACGATCATTATTAAACGGTTCCGCTAAAGTAAACGGTGTTAAGGAACCAATAACCGTTAGTATTTTAATAATTTATTATATTTTTTCAACTTATTCACTACCGATCAATATAATGACAATTAAATTTTAGCACTAATTTTTACACAAAACAAAAACAAATCCAAACAGGCGTTAAAAGCCGCCAGGGCATGTTGGTTATCTCATTGTTGTAAAAAATTACATGCTGATCAATACTGGCGATTATTTCTATGCATTCAAACTTTTTTGAAATACTAGCTCAGTTGTCATTTCACAGCACACTTGATCAAAACTAAAAATCCAGCCAATATTTTAATTTGACTGGATTTTTTATGTTTAATTCGAATTATTAATGCTTTCCTGGATTTGTTTTTCATGATCAGCTTCCGATTTCAATTCGTTCGCATAACCATTAACCTCATCCTTTTGCCCTTGATTAACGTAATAGTCTTGAACCAACTGATCAACTGTAACTGTCTTAGTCACAGAGTGCCCATCTGCAACAGTTTGGCCACTTACCCAATATTTATATGTAACTAAGTTGCCATCCCGTTTATAGTAAATATATGACATTGGATCACCATTTGAAGTGATGTAGCTATATCCGGCAATACTCCCAGATTTTGCATTATTACTTTCAACCCCATAGTAAAGAACGCCATCTTTAACGCTACTCTTAAACGAATCTGGTTCCCACAATAAATTAACCATGGTTCCAATTACCTTGTCACTGATGTTACTATATTTATCATTATTTGAACTAGCTGATGCTGAGCTACTAGCAGCAGATGAGGTAACACTACTGGTAGCAGTGCTACTAGAACTAACAGAAGAACTGGAAGTACTAGTGGAACCACTCGATGAACTAGTAGCCCCCTTTCCCTGACTACTATTGCCACAACCCACTAACAACAAGGAACTTAATAACAACACAGTCCCACTTAAGATCAAATTTCTTTTCATCTTGAATTCCTCCATTATAATTATCAATCGAAAAAATAAAAAAATAATAAAATTGTTAACGTCTTTAGGATTAACTTATCTTAAAGGATCTGTAAGATATAGTTCCAGTAAAGATATTCTTTGGCGTTTTTGACTGATTTTAGTTGGTATGTATTTTTACCTAGCTTTTTATAAAACGCTTCCAATAACATCCCTTCAGCATCACCCCCCTGCAGCATCTCCAAATAGAATTTTTTTATTATTATGGACCTTAATTAAAATATTACCTCAATGAATCGATCTTATATTCATTTTCTGTCAAATTTAAAGGGTCTCTTCATCTAATCATTTGTAATAATTAGATTAGTTTATTTTGGTCTACCTAAAGACTAATCAGAGTCATTATCTAATCGAAAATATGATCACTATCCTTATTTGTTTTAAGGGCACTAAATAGTACACTTAATAATGCATATATTATTGTTGTAGGTGGAAAGAAGAGAGTGGCAATTAATATTAATAAATTAAGCGGGTAGTACATTTTACTTTTTAAGTATTTATAAGTTCTCATTTTATAAATTTTTTCGGGATGGCCATTTTCAGCCTCCAGTTCCTTAGCTATATTGGTGCTTAGGATCTTAAATGTCAAACTCCAAAAGTTGAAAATCAATAAATAAAATATTTCAGGACCTGAATAATCAATGAATTTTCCGACCCAACTAGTTGCTAATGGTAAAAGTGACATTGAAAATAACCACAGATTATTTAACCAGTAAATTTTTTTAGTAATGCGTTTAGTTATAGAAATCATGTAATGGTTATCGTACCAAGCAGTACCAATAGAGATAAAGCTAGCAATATACGCTAAAAAATAAGGCGCTTGATCAACAATAGAAATTAGTTTTGGTGATGATGGGGTTTTGATTTCTAGGACCATGATCGTAACGATTATGGCAATAATAGCATCAGAAAAAGCTTCAAAACGAGATTTATTCATTTTAACTCTCCAATCTTTGCTCCTATGACTAAATAATGGCACAGAAAAGCCTACGATACTGTTAACTATTATTTAAGATAGAAATTTTTAATTTATCTAATGATTAAAAAAGATGTTCAAAACTAGCATTGTGAAGATGATAAAATCACAAATACTGAATTTAGAGCTCTTAAAAAGAAATTATCACAAGTCAAATAGGAACGTGATATTTTAAAAGCTGCGGTGATAATTATTGAAAAAATAAGTATTAATAAAATTAAAAATTATAATTTAAAGTTAATAGTTATGTAATTTTTATGGTTAAATAATATGTTAAAAATACTATTATGTCAATTATCCTATACTGGATAACGTTATCTCACAAATATAATAATAGGATAACTAATTTTTATAATATGTCCGTTTAGGTGTACGTTAACATTATCATCAAGTTTGGTTGTTTGAAAATTTATTTCAAAAATAACTACTTAATAGTAAAAGTGTAATGATATTTATCGCTATCCTTACACTTTTATTTTTATATTATAGTTATAATTATTTTAATCAGATTAAATCAATGTTGATATACTATCGTGAGATAACTCAGATTTGATTTATTTAAAATTTTTGTTCGGATTCTTAACATAGTTTTAGATGAACGTTATTAATAATTTAACGCTTGGCAAAAATTATCGCGACTGATTTTAAAATATTATTTTCCCGTTTTAAAGCCATTAATTTTTTTGTAACTTTTTGATGTCATGTTCATTAGGATTTATAACTCCTTTAGCTTCACGATACCATCGAAGAATAGTTTGATATTTGGGAATGTATTCATCCAAAAGATTGTGAACGTTATCTCCGTCTCTAATCATTTTGATTATTAACCTATTAAATTCTTTTGTATATTTTCTAAACATAGAAAAAGCTCCTATGGTTAAATTATATCGGATTTAAAAATTTCGTCCGAGATTTAATCAAAGGAGCAATGTTTGAATCAACTCGCAATCGAAGCGATATTTAAATTACTAAATTTTAGTTAGATTACCAGTTGTTATCGCTGTAAGTATCATTACTATAATCGTCATTATTATAGTCGTATTGATCATCATTATAATCATCAAGGTTATGGTCATATTGATCATCATTGTAATCATCGTGGTTAGAATCGTATTCATCATTATTATAATCATCATGGTTAGAATCGTATTCATCATTATTATAACCATCAATGTTATGGTCGTATTGATCATCATTATTATAATCATCATTATTATAATCATCATGGTTAGAATCGTATTGATCATCATTATAACCATCAAGGTTATGGTCGTATTGATCATCATTATTATAATCATCATGGTTAGAATCGTATTCATCATCATTATAGCCATCAAGGTTATGGTCGTATTGATCATCATTATTATAACCATCAACGTTATGGTCGTATTGATTATCATCAGGGTCATGTTGATTAAATTTTTGATCATTATTGTTATGATTGTTATCCTGATCGAATAATTTGCTGACAGCGTATCCCCCAACTCCACCAATCAACATCCATTTGAATAAATTAGATCGATTTGATTCTGGATTAGAATGCATGGCATTTGGCTGATAATGATATATTTGACGGGGTTGTGATTTTTGATAAGTTGAAATTGAATTAATTTGAGGATAATCATTTGTTTTGTTTTCAATAATTTCTTGGTTTGATGATTCAATGACTTTAGTGTGTTGGTTTTGTCGCTTTTGCAAGTATTTAAAACCGATAAAGCTAATGATTAAAATGATGATTACTGTTATTAATGGCATGATTATTTTTCCTACTTTCTATTAATTAAATATAATTAAATAGTAATAAGTGAGCCTATGTCAAGGGCTCGAACAAAACAATTTTAACTAAATTGTATCTGTGCTATCTCGTAATAGCTAATTCGTTCGTGATTGAACCATTCAATATATTTGATAATTAATAATCTTTAAGAGTAAGATAGATCAACGATATTAATTAAAGATTACATGGATTTAGTCCAAGTTATTGACATATTTAATGGCCCTTATGCTTTTCGTACTTCTTTTGTTGTTTTATTTGAAAAATTTTTTCTTTCTTTTCTTTAATAT
Organism: Nicoliella sp. ESL1120; assembly: GCF_058508515.1. Classification (NCBI taxonomy): domain Bacteria; kingdom Bacillati; phylum Bacillota; class Bacilli; order Lactobacillales; family Lactobacillaceae; genus Nicoliella; species Nicoliella sp. ESL1120. The sequence continues at coordinate 305,779 of NZ_CP196384.1, read as the reverse complement.
ATTGTTTTTTTCTTTTCTTCATTTCTTTTTTATCTAGTGAATTTTGATGTTTTAGGGCTTGCTGAGCCTTGGTACCGATTCCTTTTTTCACTTCTTTTTTGCTTATTCGTTGTAAACGCTTTGGGTTGATTTTTTTGTGAGATATGTCAACTGCAGTTATAGACTCTCTATAAAATTGAAACAGAGACCAATGTTTGTTTATAAGATTATTTATAAAGCGTGTGGTGGGTTCAGAGGTTCCTAATGTCAATTTAGCAACTTCATAAATATTATTAAAATAAGATTCAATAATTATTTTATAGAAAGGAGGATCAAATATTATAGTAGCTTTACTTTTAATCAAATTATTAATATATAGCATCTTCTTTCATAAATATGATTATATACTTTATTCATTTTCCGAATGTTCCATAATATATTCGTAAATTTAAAATGATGCAGCAACTGCAATCTTTCTCCATCGACTATATTGTCGTAAACATTACTTCTTTCAGATATCTAGATATTCCATATATTGTGAATTGATACTATGAAAATACATATTTATTTGAAAGTTATTCATCTATATTCAATGATGTTAAAAATAATTATAACTAGTTATATGTTTTTATAAATACACATTTAATATAGTGTAAATACAACATTGTGTATTTACATATCATTATGTTTATGTTATGTTTAGAAAAATTTTGACATTATAAGGTGATGATTATTGTGAGATTTGGAAAACGATTAAGGGACTTGAGAAAACAAAATAATCTAACACAATTTCAGTTAGCAGAAATAACATTTTATTCATGTCAAACGATATCGAAATGGGAAAGAGACCTAACTTGTCCACCAATAGAAGCGTTAGAAATTATTTCAAAAAAACTTAACGTCGATATTGGTTATTTTTTTGAAATTGATCATAATGATGACCTAGATGATAAAATAATGATGGATTCCATAAGGGCTTTAGATATAGAACATAATTTAAGTATTAATAATTTAGCCAATTACTCAAGTGTGGAAAAAACCACTATTCAAGCATTATTTAAGAATGACAAAGATCTTATAAACTTTTTTATGGAAAATATAGATCGCAGAATAAGAAATGACATTTTGGATAAAATCTATATGTATTCAGATTTAAGAACCTTCTTAAATGAAGTAGTTATAAATACTTTATATAATAATCGAGAGGTATTGCATATAATATATAAATCTAATCTAAGGCTAACTTGGTTTTCTTTTGTTTCTGATAACTATGTTAGTACTTGTAAAAAGCATTTTTATAAAGATAAAAACGATCCTGCTGATATAAAAATTCTAATTATATTAAATTGCTTTTCAACCTGGCTATCTAATAACGTAGTAATTAGTCGTGAAAAAGCTAAAAAAGATGTCAACGAAATGTTAAGCAAAACACTGATAGAGTTTATATAATTAAATATAAAAAATCTCTGCTACTGCTCTTGAAGCACCTTATAATTGTTAGATAAAGTCCAACGATTATAGGGTACTTTTTTATGACTAAATATAGTTAAGTCATGTTTAAAATAATGATGAATTTTTTATAACTATTTCTAAAGGGATAAATATTGATCGCCATTTGCTTGAAATTTTGTCATTAAAATTAAGCTATACAGTAAACACACTAATAAATATAGTTCATACAAGGTAATGATTGGTAAAATCGCGCCAAATGTTTTGAAGCAAACATTTACCGAGCTACTCCCTTATCATGTTTCCCACACTGATATTACTCAAGTAAAACTTAGTAATGGCAAATTTGGTTATATTTCAGCAATTACTGATGAAACATCGAAAGAAATATTAATCATGCAGGTTAGTTCAACGCCTAATATAGTCCTTATTTCTAATCCCATTAAAAAATTGAAAGCATGTTCAAATTATTAAAACGTGAATTCTTAAATCATTTAACGATCAACAGTATCAATGGGCTTAGAAGATATATTAATAAATATGTTCATTGGTCCAATCACGACAGAACCTCTTTAAATAGAAAAGGACTGCCCCCGATTGAATATCGGAGCCAGTCCTTATAAGTAAGTGCGTTTTAATAGCTATTATAGTTTACTAAAGGCATTTGAGAATTCAGCAAAGAATGCCTTGATATTATTCCATTGACTAGGAATCCTTGACACATCTGAATTATCATTGATTTTGTTATTATTGACATTATTATAGAGGGTCTTTAATTTATTGTTCTCAGTGCTAGAAAATTTGGTCCCATAGTATTGGTAATAAGAAGATGCCGTGTTTTGTATACAAATTATTCCATATACTTGATCAATATCACCTAATCTCCCATAATCACTATTTACATAATTTCTATCTGCATCGGTTATTTGATCAACAGGACTCGTTCCGTCACCCCATAAATAATCATCTAATAATGAATAGGTATATTTAATTCCCTCTTTATCATAGTTATCAACATTAGTGTTCATATCACTAACAATTGTGTTAAATATATTAGCAAAATCGTTATACTTTCCAGTTTCGAAGAATGTGCTTGGCCCGTCAGAATATGGATCGGGGGCCTCTGGTTCTCCTAAATCATATCTGTGTCTAAACCAACTATTATTAGTAGAATAATCAATATTACTACTAAATTCTGTGAACATGGCTAATCCTAAACCTCCAGAAGCATTAGCATAATTATCGTAATCATCTTCTGTTATATTGCTACTATTACTATTTTTGAATACAATAACGGGATCTGTAAACTTACCGTTAACGATGTTTGGCTCAAAGTTACTGCTATTCATTGAACTAGATTGATTGCTATTTGTGCTTGATGGGTTATTACTATCGCTAGAAGCACTACTACTTGATTGAGATGCATTTGAACTAGCACTATTAGTTAAAGATGCTGAACTAACATTTGATTGAGATGTACTTGAGCTATTGACATTAGTGATTGCTGTTGAATTATTGCCTGATTGCGATGAATTTGAACTAGCGCTGCTATTATTGGATGTTGCGTTATTACTTGAGGATGCAGCACTGCTAGTTACACTTTGGCTACTACCAGATAAAGCATTGCTACTACTTGATGAACTGCTATGATCTTTCTTGTTAAAGGTTTTTTTGTTAACCTTCTTCTTCGTATGCTTCTTTGCTTTTTTGACATTCTTTGAATGCTTTTTAGAATGCTTTTTAGAATGTTTTTTAACTTTTTTGACGTGCTTTTTATGATTATTAGATTTATGTTTAGATGCCTGAACCGTATAATCATAATTTATGATTTTTCCTAAATTTGTTTGTGATAACGGCACAATTAGTGCTGCTGATAGAGCACTAGTTAAAATGATTTTTTTAATATTCAATTATGTACAACTCCTTATATTTTATAACGATAATCTATAATAAATAAAATGATATGTCAAATATATTGTGTAAATGAAAATGTCCTTCTTAAATTATAAAAAATTGGTTCAAATAGATTCTTTTATTTAGCAGGCTTAGTTATCCAATTTATCAATAAGGGGATCTAATGAATGATGGAAGCCAGTTTTCAGATTTTTTATTTCCACAAGATTATTTAAACACTCTTATTTTTTATCGTATAAGTTTAAAAATATGGTTATTATACTTATAAAAATAATACTAGAAACTATATTAAAATTAATTCCGTTATTGTAAGTATCATTAATTTTAGAAATGATTAATATTATTGCACCTATATCCAATAATATTAATCCCACATTTTTTAATAATTTGATTTTTTTCATAATATTAATTATCTACAATTTGCATAATAACATCTATACTAACTAGTATAGATGCAAAATGTACTAATGCAGTTCTGCCAACTCTAAGTCTCTCCTGTTATGCTTGCTTTTAGCATTAGTTCTGTAGCTTCTCTTATTTCTCCTAGTTCTTTCATGTCCTTTTTAAGCTTAATACTCTTAGCTGCAATTAAAAATGCTGATCCAACTGCCCATGAAATCGAACCGATACATTTTGCGATTTGCCAAAGATTTGGATCAGTAATTATTAGGAAAATGCTATTTTTATCAAAAACTTCTATGATTAACTTATACCGGATTTAAAAATTTTATCCGGCATTTAACGTTAAAATCGAATCACAATCGAAAAGATATTTAAATTACTAAGTTTGAGTTAGATTACCAGTTGTTATCGCTGTAAGTATCATTATCGTACTCATCACGGTTATAATCGTATTGATCATCATTGTAATTATCAATGTTATGGTTGTGTTAATTATCATCATAATCATCAAGTGCATGTTGATTAAATTTTTGATCATTATTGTTATGGTTATTATCATGATCAAATAATTTGTTGATAGCAATACCCCCCAATTACACCAATTAATACCCCTTTGAATAAATTGGATCGATGTGATTCTGGGTTAGAATGCATGGCATTTGATTGATAATGATATATTTTACGGGGTTGTGATTTTTGATAAGTTGAAATTGAATTAATTTGAGGATGATCATTTGTTTTGTTTTCAATAAGTTCTTGATTTGATGATTCAATGACTTTAGGGTGTTGATTTTGTCGTTTTTGCAAGTATTTAAAACCGATAAAACTAATGATTAAAATGATGATTACTGTTATTAATGACATGGTTATTTTTCCTACTTTCTATTAATTAAATAGTAATAAGTGAGCCTATGTCCAGGCCTCGGACAAAACAATTTTAACTAAATTGTATCTGTGCTATCTCGTAATAGCTAATTCGTTCGTGATTGAACCATTAAATATATTTGATAATTAATAATCTTTAAGAGTGAGATATAAAATAAATAATGTATTTAAAACTACATCAAATTAATCCAGACCATTATATGAATTAGTTAATTTGGCAAATTGAAGAAATTCACCTTAATTGATTAAAATATAATCACGATCATCCTTATTAATTGATTTAACCTTCCAACCAACTTTATTTTGGATAAATTGATAAACCAAACTCAAAGCTTCAACACTCTCAAATTGATAGCTTCCGTGAGTGGCTCCCTTGATTAAGTTCAGTGAAAAACTTTCCTCCCCTACTTTACAATTTAACTCAGCTGCAAAATTGATTGACTGAAGATATGGAACATTTACATCGGAGTCCCCAGCAATAATGAAGTACTTAGTAGAATCATTCGCTTTTAAATAGCTAACTGGGTTTGACTGCCTGACTAACGAAGAATCACCATTTATTGGAGCTCCTAGGTAAAGACTTTCAAATGAATTTTCATCTTCAATATTCATCATTGGCGTTATCCCTAGTGATTTAAACTCACTAGATATATTACCGAAGTCAATTGGTCCGTAATAATCAATTACTGCACTAACCTTATCCGAGATGTCTAGATAACCTAGTTCTGAATCATACAGTTGATCACTACCACCTGTAGCACCAGCTAAAGCTGCTAAATTAGCACCGGAAGAATCTCCCCATAAAATAAATCGGTTAGGGTCCAGTCCATACTTAGCAGCATCTTTTCTAACTAAACGAATGGCCGCTTTAACATCATTAATAGCTGCTGGAAAAGTCGCTTCACCAGAAAGTCGATAGTTAACTGTAACAACTGCAAAGCCATGATTTAAGGCACTCATTTGTGCTTTTAAGTCACTTGCAGTATTATTACCGAATTTAAAACCACCACCGTGAATTGCGAATATTACTGGATATTGATTAGAAGTAGTATTTGGAAGGTAAATATTTAAAGTTTCTGATTGTGATTTATTACCATAGGAAATATTTAAAAACTTACGGTGAATGTTTTGTAAATCAAAATCACCCATTCCAAGGCCACCACCAACTCCTGCTGATTGCTTAGGCAAAAGGTCGGTAATGTAATTAGCTAAAACTGAGGTATCTCCAACATTAAATTCTTTTTTCAAAATAATTTAAACCTCCACTGAAATTAAGCATCTAAATAATGAACGACTACTAGATAACATTATTCACTAATGATAATTTACAAAGAGCGAAAGGTGGGAATTAAAGTTAAAATTTATAAATAATGTAATGATTATTAATCTGATTTCGAAAATAAATCGTGTTCGAATTTTTATTTTTAATAACATTATTAACTAGTGAAACAATGACCATATTTATTAGAAGGTTGACAGATGGGTGTCCCCTAACATAATTTTATAACTTTATGGTATTAATGAATTTAAGAGTATAACATTTACTTAATCAACATCTTACTCTTAACATACAGTTGGTAATAGATTTTATGATTTTTTTATACTATAATTATATTAGTATAAATTTTGACATAACAAATTCGGCTATCAAAATGAAAATGGATATGCCTAAGTTCAAATAATATCACTAGTAAAACAAATACTATTTGTTTAAATTAAGGGGTCATAATATCATGAATAAAAAATTAATTGCCAAATTAGCACTACCACTTACCTTATTCTCAGCATTATATTTAGGAGAAGGCCATCACATCAATGTGTCTGCATCAAAAAAAGCTAACCTTGAATATATTTCTACTTATCCTAAATCAATCCGCGGCACTTGGTATACATATTATCATTCCCAACCATCTTATGAAAAGATAGTTATAACTAAGGATAAAATATATGATTATTTAAATACAAAGGGCTTTTCAGAAAACAAAAAACCATCTGTTACCCAGCTTCATAAATTTTATAAACACACTGATAAATCCTCATACCATCCAAACTGGGTATATTCTCATGGCTGGTACAATATGCCATCTGATAAACTAAGAAAAAGATGGCTTTATACTTACGGTTGGAATCAAAGCGCTGGAACTGGAACATTCTACAATATTTCAAAAATTCAGGGAAATTGGATTTTATCAAGGGCTAGCGGTGCTGGTTTCTCTTCGTCGCATGCATATAGATCTGAGAATCTAGCTAAAAAGTTAGCTAATAAAAAGTACTCAGGATTTATTTATGATTAACTATAAATAAATTATTTTCCTCGTAATATTTTAATTGAAAACACAAAAAAACGCCTCCAAATTCGCAACTAAAAGTTGCTATTACAGAGACGTTTTTATTTAAATCCTATAAGAACTGAATTCCACCATCGACAATAATTGCTTGTCCGGTAATGTAATCTGCCTTATCGCTGGCCAAGAATGATACCAAGTTAGATACATCAACTGGTTCTTCACCGCGACCAAGTGCAATTCCATTGATTGCATCCTTAAGGGCAGCTCCCTTTGGACGTCCATCTAAGTCAGTCATCTTAGCATCGATTTCATCCCACATTGGCGTTAATACGATTCCTGGACAATAAGCATTAACGGTGATTTTGTCCTTAGCAAGTTCCTTAGCAGCTGCTTGGGTCAAGCCCCGCACTGCAAACTTAGTCGCTGAGTAGCCACCGAGCATTGGGAATCCTTCATGGCCTGCAATTGAGGAGGCGTTAATAATCTTACCTGGCGTCCCCTGCTTCTTGAATTGATCAGCAGCAGCTTGAATCCCAAATAATGCCCCCATTACGTTAATGTCTAACAACCGACGCATTTCTGATTCGGTAGTTTCTTCTACTGAATCAACAGAAGCAATCCCTGCATTATTTACGTATACATTTAATTGGCCTAGTTGATCGACCGTTTCTTGCACCGCTTTTTCAACTTCTTCTTTTGATTGTACATCTGATTTAATGGCGATTGCTTGGCCACCATCAGCGTTAATTTCATCAGCAACTGCTTGCACCTTATCCAAATGCCGACCAGTCAGCGAAACGGCAAATCCGTCCTTACTTAGTTGAACGGCAATTGCCTTTCCAATTCCTTGACCCGCACCTGTTACTAAAGCAACTTGTTTATCCATGAATGTCAGTCCTCCGTTAGTTAAATTGTTAATTATTTCACAATAATTTTATAACTAGGTCAACTGATTTTCAAACATTATGGACTGATGTTAAGTAATCCTTAAAGTCCTTATTATATGATGATTTAGATTTAAATATTATCTTACAAAATTATTTAAATATATCCAAAAGATATAAAATTTGCTTTTATTTTAGTATATAATGTAAAATCATATTTGAGGTGATAATATGAAAAAATCTAATATCAAAATTTTGTTAACTTCAGCTATTTTAGCTAGCGGTACTTTATTCGGATTTACATATACAAACAATACAAGTGTTTCTGCAGCAAAGCATGTTGAACATGTGGAAAAAGACTACTCAGAACTTTTGAAACAGATGGTTGTGAATGATGCCAACCAAATTAAGTACCTGAAATTCCCTAAGCAACACCAAATGACATATGATAAAACATTGAGCAAAGAAGCCCAAACACAGGCCAATAAGATGCAAAAATATATTTTTGCCGGTAAAAACAGACATCTTGATGATAAAGCCTTAACCAAAATTTTGGGAAAAGATTTTGCTAAGAAATTCGGTAAAAGCATTTTCATTGCTAGAACTTGGAGTACTAAGCGTTTAAATGCTAATAAGACTGTTGGATATTTGCAAGACTATTTATTCTATAAAAAGAACAGCAAAAAATATAACAATTTTATTACTAAGAACTTTAAAAAAGCTGGGGTTGGATTTGCTTATGGATATAACTCTAACAACAGTAAGTATCCACATGAAAGTATTGTCTATGTAATAGCTAAATAAAACAAAACAAGTGGAGTTAGGGACCTTCCCTAACTCCACTTGTTTTGTCTCCTAATATCAAAATAAAAGTTATAATCTGATCTTAGTGTGAATAAATTGGACTGCCCTCCGATACTCAATCGGAGGGCAGTCCTTTTCTTTTAAACAAAAAAGTTGAATTTGATTTTTATTAGCGATACAATTAAATTGTATTTGCTTAAAAATAAAAATTCACGTTGTTAAAACCATCCAGTAACCAGGTACTCTAAATTGATTATCTGGTTTTTTACATCTCATTAGCTAATTCTGGTGGAATAAAAAGCGTTCGATTCGCTTATTAGCAATTGCAACACAAATTAATAATTGAAGGGAAGTAAAGGAATGGAAAAATTATACGCAGCTAAGTTGCAGAGAAACATCTTTAAGATGAACGCTACTCTAGAGGATAAGTTAAGTTTTCTAAAGGCCCTTGCTTTAATTGATAAGAATGCTAAGAAAAATCCTGATGCAAAGGTTTTTTATTCTGACATTTCCGATGACTATACTATAAATGATAATCATTTAGATAATAATAAAATCTGGAACTATGTTTTAGAGCAGATCAGCGTTATTCCAGGACTAAGAGCTGGTAAGAGTGATGCAGTTTCGGCAACCTCAGTCTTTGCATACCACCAAAAGGTTACTACGCATAAAGACTTAAGTATCACTATCAAGTCAATGGAAGAATCCCCCAACTATGGTTATGATCAAAGAATTAATGATTATAAACGATACGACAATAATCCTGAAATCTTAAAGATAAACAATGCAATAAAGTCCATTAAAGCAATATTATATGTTAAAAAATCCAACCTCCTTTACGATAAGAAACAAATCATCAGTATGGACTTCAATAAGAACCCAGATCCAATCACCTATCAGGAAATAATCAAACGTTTAAACCAATCCTTCAGTTAATTTTAATTTGTAGTCTCGATTACACTAATCAGCTAATCGTTAAATCAACTATAAAAAAGCGGCCCCTGTTTAGCAATTTTACCATTGCCAAATATGGAGCCGTTTTTATTTTAATCCTGCCAAATTTTTTTCGCGGTATCAACAACTAACTTGATCTTATTCCATTGATCCTGTTCAGTTAACCGATTCCCCTCTTCAGTTGAAGCGAATCCACATTGAGCCGATAAGCAGAGGTCATCGAATGGATAATATTGACTAGCATCATGTACCCGTTCATCAAGGGTGTCAAACGATTCTAGTTCTGGCCGTTTACTAGTAACCAGTCCTAAGACCACCCGTTGATCACGACCATTTTCAGCAATCGGTTTGAGCGGATTGAACCCACCAGAGCGTTCATCATCATATTCCAAGAAATAACCATCAATGTGTAATTGTGCTAGATAATCAGCAACTGGATCATAGGCTCCAGCACCAGCCCAGTGTGAATCATAGTTTCCCCGACAGACATGCATCGTTAATACTAAGTCATCAGGCTTACTATCAGCAATCGCATTGATTGCCTTGACCGCTGCTTCACAAAGCGGCTTTAATTCTGGTAAAATCGTATCCTTTGAAAAGCTAGCCCACATCCCCCAAGAAGTATCATCAATTTGAAGGTAGCGACAGCCAAGGTCATAAAACTTTTGAACGGTTTGCTTGTATGCTTCAATCTCATCAGCTAGGAATGCATCTAGGTTACCATCATAATATTCATCATCGATTCCAGCTTCCTTGTTAGGGAAGAAAACCGATGGACTGGGAATCGTTTGTTTAGCGGTGATGCCATCTGGAACGATTGAGTTCAAAAATTCAAAGCCCGCAAAGAAGGGATGGTTAGGGTTGTATGTGATCTTATCGCTGATCTTAATTCCGCCCTTACGCGTTTCTTCACCATTGAACCGATAGCCATGTTCTGGAGTATAAAAATGACTTCCGTTTAAGCCATCAAAGAAATCCAAATGCCACCAACTTCTTCTAAACTCCCCATCGGTAACATCCTTTAGACCCGCATTAATTTCTTTTTGAACCAAATCCTTGATTTCACGGTTTTCGACCGCTGTTAATTCATCATGACTGATTTCTCGATTACTAAATTGTGCACGAGCCTTCTTTAAAGCTTCAGGTCTTAGAAAACTACCAACGATATCGTAACGATTTGGAAACTTAACTGCCTTTGTCATTATTATCCACTCCTTATTTTTAAACAAAAAAATCCTTGAAATATTAAATTAATATCCCAAGGACGATTGATCGCGGTGCCACCTTTGTTCATGCATGGCTCACACCATACACCTCTGAAGTACGCAGGCCTACAGACCAGCTATACTTGGACTAGGTTAATGGAGTCCATCCCAATTTGATTTAACATTACGCTCAACCAAATTCCGCTCTAAGACCATTTTCAAACTAAATTAGCCACTAGCTCACACCATAACGCTAGCTCTCTTAAGACCACTTTCGTTTTACTTATCTTTTCATTGCTTCGTTCATATTTAAGTTTGGCATCATCTTAACACCTTCAATAAATAGTGTCAATTAATTAGCAAAAACGATTAAGTATAAATCGCGGACAAAATAGCTATTACGATCAGCACCGATAATAGTTGAGATGATACACCAAAGAAAAATCCATCTGCAGCATTTAATTTTTAATTGATTGAACTAAAAATAAAATCTTAAATCTTTAAATTTAATGTGAAACAATAGTCTTTTTTATTTATCGGTGTTAAAATAAAGATTGTGAAAAAATTATCAATGCTTTTAAAATCAACGTTAGTCATGGAGGTCTATTATGAATAATGAGTCATCAGTTTCAAAAGATAAAAATAGTATCAAAGAATTTATTTTTAAAGTCTTAAATGGTTCCGCACAGGGGATTTTGATCGGGGTATTGCCATCAGCAATCGTTAAGTACATCTTATCTCCGTTAGTCCAAAATCACATCACCTGGGCGATCCAGTTAAATTCGCTCTTGGTCCTTTTTGGTTCATTTATTCCATTGTTGATTGGAATGTCAATTGCCAGTCAGTTTAAAATGAAACCCCTCGATATCGGAACAACCATGATTGCTACGGGGGTTGCTTCTGGTTCGATCAAATGGGCGGTTGCCAATCCAGGGTTTGTTAATCCAATCACTAATGTTAAAAATCCAATCGCAAGTACCGTATACATCGCTAGTGGGGCTGGAGATGTGATCAATGCCATCATCGTAGCTTCATTAGCTGTAATCGTAATTCAGTTGGTAGCTAAATACCTGAATGGATTTGGAGCAGTAGCGATTATCTTTAATCCCCTGCTTATCGGTGGCCTGGTTGGTTTAATTGGATTAAATATCGCCCCGTTTGTTGCAACGATCACAAATGCCCTCGGTGAGATGGTCGAAACATTCACCACCCTGCAACCATTATTGATGAGCATTTTAATCGCAATGGCTTATTCATTCATTATCATTACTCCAGTTTCAACGGTTGGGATTTCACTGGCTATCACGTTGTCTGGCCTTGGCGCTGGATCCGCCGGTGTCGGTGTAGTTGCAACGACCGTCATCCTATTGGTCAACTCAGTGGTCGTGAACAAGAAGGGAACGTCCTTAGCGATCTTGCTTGGTGCCATGAAGGGAATGATGCCATCGATTTTCAAAAAACCCGTCATGATTTTAGCATTTATGGTCTCTGCGGCCATTTCAGCTATCCCAGTCGCCATGTTCAACGTACAAGGGACCCCCACTTCCGCTGGATTTGGTTGGATTGGATTAGTCTCACCGATCCAGTCAATGCTCGTTAGCGCAAGCGAAAGTAAATTCGTTCATCATACCGTTGGCATCGTTCCATCGTTGATTACGTGGTTGATTGTGCCAATCATTGCTGGAATCATCGTTAACTTCCTTTTTACCAAGGTCTTGAAACTATACTCAGCTACAGATCTACAACAAGAAATTAAATAATAAAGTAATAATCCCCAGTGGGCCTTATACCTACTGGGGATTATTATTTAGATTCTATTCATTTCTTTGATCCATTAAAGTATAATAAATTCCACGATTGTCTTGGCGACGACTTCTATAGTAAGCGAATTGATGTCCATTTTCTTTAACCATTTTATTTATATTTTGAATATTTCCGTAAACATAAGATAAAACAGTTTCAGTGGCACTACCACCCATTTTAAGCATCTCAATGTTTTTAGCGCTTAAGGGTAAATGACCATTAATTTGGCCACTTTTAATATCATCAATTAATTTAGAATATACTTTTAGTTGTTCGGTACTGGTTAAAATGCCCTTATTCTTAATAAAGTCATATTCTTGTTGGTTTCCATCAATAATCCAGTTCGCATTAAAATCGCTACTGGGAGCACTTTGAACTGCACTCTTGATGCCATTCCAAATTTCCAGTTTACTCCGATCCTTCACTGGAACCTCCGATGATGTTGCCAAGAATAAATTGACGTATTGATTTAAAAGCGGTCCCTCATTAGCAAATTCATTCTGATTTAAGATTAAATTGGGTTTATTATGAATTAAAAATCCTATAAATTCATCTTTTCCGCCATTAAAGATCTCCCTTTGTTGATAAAAATAAATATCCATTTTTAACGGAGCACCAATGTGAAAATCATTACGATCATTAATAGCGAATTGGCGTTCTCCTTTAAGCAATCGCGCTTTAAAAGACACTTTTTCGCCTGGTTTTAAAACCCCCTTACCAATGGCGATCTTACCATACGCAGCCATATCACGGTTACCAAATAAATATGATTCTTGGCCAATTGTAATCACAATGTTGCTTAATAACATATTAACATTCAAAAATTTTACACCTGATTTTGAAGTTTGCGTAAACATATAAAATCCTTCGTATTGACCAGAAAATAAATATTGTTGACTTGAATTTTGTTGATGCAATTGTTCTAGTTGTTCAGTAGTGATGAAATCCATAATAGTTCCTCCCTAACATTTGCTAATTACAATATTTTTTCACAAATTATAAATTATTTATTATTTATTTTATAATTACCAACGTATCATAATACTCTGGCAACCATGATTGAAAATGACGCTCAAGCTCAATAAATATGTAACTCAATTCTAAAATCTCCATGAGACCATTTATTTATCACCACCTTATTTTAATTTTTATACTAAGCTAAATATAAATGCACTGTCAACTAATCTTATTGAAAAAATCACATTATTAAAAAAAGCTTCGCTAGTAATTAATCACCAGCGAAGCTTTTAAGTTACAAGTCAATATCTAAGTACTTAATGTCTGGGCGTTCCTTAAAACCGAAATGTTTCCAAAACGATTGGCCTGCTAAATTATCGATCACCGTAAATAACCCAATCGTGTTGATGCCGATCGATTGGAATTGTTTGAATACCCGTGAGATCAGTTCCGAACTAATGTGTTGGCCGCGGTACTTTTCATCAACGGCAACATGGTACAGAAATCCCTTCCGCCCATCAGTTGCCCCTAGCAAGGTTGCCACGAGCTTACCATCCACTTCAGCGACAAAACACAGGTCGGGATTGCGATCAATGATCCGCTTAATGCCAGCATAGGAATTATCCAGTGATTGTAAATTCATCCCCGCAGTCCGTTCCCATAATGCATACGCTTGGTCATAATCAGTGCTCTTCATTGCGCGATAAACTACCATTTTACTTGGCCTCCTTAAATGCTACTTCACGTGGACTGTGCCCACCCTTTAAAATCGTCAGGGCATCATCTAACGCCTGGGTGACCATTCTTTCAACTGCAATGTCGGTATAAAAGCCAACGTGGGGCGTCAAGATCACATTCGGAATTTGCTTTAGGCGGTTGTAATGGGCAACTGGGGTCTTACCAGAAAAGCGTAAATTAAAAATTTTCGTCTCCGCTTCGACCACATCCAATGCCGCCCCCGCAATTTGGTGTTGATCTAAGGCATTGATCAAATCAGCAGTATTTACAACGGGGCCCCTCGAGTCGTTGATAAAAAAAGCGGTCGGTTTCATCTGCGCAAATGCTTCCTTATCAATCAGGTGCACGTTATCTGGGCTTAAATAAACGTGGGACGTCACAATATCAGCATTTTGGTACACTTCTGCCTTAGTCCGATACTCTAAAATCCCCTCGCGTTTTAACGCCTCGTTCTCCACTAAGTCATTGCCGATCACCTTCGCACCGAGGGCGTGAAAGATTCTTGCAACGGTGCTGCCGATCCGCCCCACACCAATGATTCCAATCACGTATTCAGAAAGTTCACGGGAGCGCAGCCCATCGACAACGTAATCATTGTTGGCCAAGCGCGCCTGAAATTCTGGATAGTGCCGAATTAGCTGCATCGCCTGCATTAGTACTAATTCTGCCACCGCATGTGGCGAATAGGAAGGCACGTTAGTGATCCGAATGTCGTTTGCGGCCGCTGCATTGAAATCGATCGTATCGATTCCAGCTGAACGACAGGCCAGTTGCTTAATGCCGTAGTCATGCAACGTTTTATAGATGGAGCCGTCATCGTCTAAGCGGCTGCGTTGCTTATAGATAATGCCATCAAAGCCTTCGACATCACTAACGGTGTCTGGATGTAACTCGTATGGGACGCTTTTTACAAGGATGCCATGGGCCTTGCTCCATGCATCGATAAATGGTTGTTCGTCCTTGCGAACGTGGTATGCGATCAACTTCGTCATTTATATCCACCCCCAGATTATTTTTCATTCAAGTCCTTGAGAATCCCAAGGGCCCCGTCAACAAAGTATTCAACCCCTGTTTTGATCGTTGCGTCTAACCCCACGAATTGTGGTTCGTGCCAATCCGCCGCATTTGGTTGTCCATTCGAACCAATGAACGCAAATACGCCCGGAATCGTTTCTTGGTAGGTGGCAAAGTCTTCGCCTGCCATTGAAAGGACCGGTTTTTCGACCTTTTCGGCTAAATTGTTAATAACAGCGTTCGTCAATTCAGGATTGTTATCGATCGGTAACGCCCGTTCGCTCCAATCAATATCAAAATCCTGGTTGAAAGCAGCGGTAAAGCCTTTCACGATTTCAGTCATCCGTTT
This sequence comes from Nicoliella sp. ESL1120, assembly GCF_058508515.1. Lineage (NCBI taxonomy): Bacteria > Bacillati > Bacillota > Bacilli > Lactobacillales > Lactobacillaceae > Nicoliella > Nicoliella sp. ESL1120. Next base: position 290,154 of record NZ_CP196384.1, on the reverse strand, counting down.
TTGAACTAAATCATCGTTTGCCAGCTTGAAGACCCTGACCGTCCCCTCAAGAAATGCCGTGTCTGGGATCACGTTCCAGGCCTCACCGCCGCCAACGTGGGTAATGCTGACAACGACGGCGTCTTGGGGGTTCACATTGCGGCTGGTAATCGTTTGTAGATTCTCGATCAACGCGCCCAGCGTCACGATCGGGTCATGGCTATTTTCAGGCTTGGCACCGTGGGAACCCTGACCCTTGATCGTGATGTGGAACTTAGAACAACCTGCCATCATCGGACCACTTTGTAACGCAACCATCCCAGTGGGTAAGTTGGGGTTATTATGAAACCCAAGCACCGCTTGAATCCCACTTAATACGTGCTTTGCCACCACTTGGTTCGCACCCCCACCAGCTTCTTCAGCGGGTTGGAACAACAAATATATGTTTCCGTTGATCAAATCACGGTGACCACTGAAAAACTTAGCGGCTCCTAATAAGCTAGTGATGTGGAGATCATGGCCACAGGCATGCATCACCCCTGGGTTCGTGGACTTGAATGCTAAATCAGTATCTTCGGTCACTGGCAGCGCGTCTAAGTCGGCCCGCAGTGCGATCGAAGCGCCCGGCTGCTTGCCAGCGATCTTAGCCAACAGCCCCGTATTTAACTTGGTCGGTACGATTTCAATCCCCCACTGCGTTAACAATTCCTTCACTTTTTCGGTAGTATGCACTTCTTGATTCGATAATTCGGGATGGGCATGAAAGTAGTGCCTTAGTTCAACTAACTCGTTCCAATCATTATCAGTTATTAATTCTGTCATTTTAAGATTCCTCCTCGAACGCCTTGTTAATTGCTTGGTCTAAATCATTGATCAAATCATCTGCACTTTCCAACCCGATCGACAGTCTGATTAATGAATCGGTAATGTGTTGTTTCTCCTTATCGGCTTTAGGAACTTCTCGGTGGGTCGTCCGCACTGGGTTGACGATCAACGAACGGTTATCACCCACGTTGGGCAGATAGGTAAAGACATGGACATTATTCAACAATTTAACAACGTTATCGAAATCACCGTCTAATTCAAATGCAAAGGTCGTCCCAATTCCCTTAGGATAGTACTTTTCAACGAGAGCCCGTTGATCAGTATCCAATAAGCCATTATTGAAGACCCTTTTCACATGCGGGTTTCCCTCTAAGAAACGGCCGATTTTAAGGGCCGACTGCACTTCCTTACTGATCCGCTCTGAAATTGTTTCTAGCCCCATCAATGCTAAGTATGCGGAAAATGGACTAAGTACCGCCCCCATTAATCGTAAGTATTTGATCCGCAGCCGATGAATAAATGCAGATTTACCAAACGCATGGGCAAAAGTATCCGATTCACCATTGGGTTTGACTAGTGTGATTTCTGGTTCATAGAATTGCGGGAAGCGTTGTTCGTTCCAATCGAAGTGGCCACCGTCGACCACGATCCCAGAAACGACGTTACCATGCCCGCTGATCCCCTTCGTTGATGAATAGACAACGACATCGGCACCGTGTTCAATTGGATTGAACAGGTATGGGGTTGGGAAAGTATTATCAATAATGAGTGGAATCTGATGGGCGTGGGCTAATTTCGCGACGGCTTCCACATCGGTAACGTCAGTCGTTGGGTTTGAAACGCTTTCTGCGTAAATCGCCTTGGTATCGGGTCTGATCAATGATTTTAACTTATCCAAATCGTTAATGTCATCAACAAAATCGGTCTCGATGTTGAACTTGGGCAACAGGGTGTTCAATTCATCTAGCGTCGCACCGTAGATGTCACGGGGGGCAATGATCCGCCCGCCACCTTCAGCGACGTTCAAAATCGTATAGGTGATCGCAGCCATCCCCGAAGATAGGGCGACGGCTCCCACACCCCCATCCAAGTCATTGATTCGTTTTTCAAAGACATCGACAGTCGGATTGGCAACTCTGGAATACATAAATGCATTATTCAGTTCACCATTCATGACCTGATCGGCTCGTTCAACGCTTCCAAAGTCAAATGCGACGTTCTGAAAGATGGGAACGTTGGCCGCATAGTTAAAGTCTTTTGGATCATAGCCACTATGAATCTTTCTCGTATCAAATTTTTCACTCATCTCTACCACTCTCCCTACTTAGTTGCGTTCAATGCCGATTCCAGATCAGCAATTAAATCATGAACATCCTCAATTCCAACTGATAATCTGACCAATTGGGGTGAAATTCCCGTCTTGGCCTGCTCTGCTGCCGATAATTCAGCATGGGTCATCTTGTATGGTAGTTCGATCAAACTTTCGACCGAACCCAAACTAACTGCCAGTGAAATGAGTTTTAGATGTTCAACGAATGCGGCGGCATCAATTGAATCGGCCAATTCAAAGGACAACACCCCACCGTAGCCATTCGTTTCCTCCTTAGCAATCTCATAGTCCTTGGTCCCCTTAATTCCAGGATAATGGATCCGAGTAACTTCATCACGTTGCGCTAAGAAATCAACGATCTTTGCAGCATTTGCTTCGTGTCGATCGATGCGTACTGCAAGCGTCTTGATTCCGCGGCTGATCAAGTTCGCCGATTCTGGTGAAAGGACTGCGCCAATCCCATTTTGGTTGAAGTAAACCGCATCCGAGAGTTGCGGCGTCTTGGTTACCACCGCACCAGCAACCACGTCAGAATGGCCCCCTAAATACTTAGTGGCGGAATGAATCACGATATCTGCCCCCAAGTCGAGTGGTTGTTGTAAGTATGGGGTCAAAAAGGTGTTGTCCACAATCGTTAACAACCCATGTTGCTTGGCCAGTTTAGCAATCGCCTTCACACTAGTGACTTCTAACAATGGATTTGAAAAGGTCTCAAAGTAAATCGCTTTCGTGTTATTCTTGGTCGCCGCACTAACCGCATCCAAATCCTGGGTATCAACGACCGTAAATGATAACTGCCAGCGCTTGAAGAATTGGTTGATCAACCTGAATGTCCCACCATAAACCGCCTTGCCGACAATAATGTGGTCACCCGGTTTAAAAAGCGCGAAGACTGCATGGACTGCAGCTAACCCAGATGAAAAGGCAAAGCCGCGGTCGCCATTTTCTAATTCTGCTAATTGATCTTCCAAATAATCCCTAGTTGGATTACCAGACCGTTCATAGTCCCACCGAAGCTTGGCATCAACCTTCGGGAAAACGAACGTTGATGAATTATAGATCGGCACGTTGACCGCTCCTGTATCATTATCATTTTGTGACTTGCCATGAACTAACTTAGTATTAAACTTGGTCATTTTGATTCCCTCTTTCTATTTTTTTCAAAAATAAAAGCCCCCTATTGACCAATTTATGATCAATAAGGGGCGATTGATTCGCGGTGCCACCCTTGCGTTTAACTCAATGGATATCCATCTGGATGATAACGGGTCGGACCGGTCAATTGGCTTGCACCAATTGACTCCATTCTTAAGCTCATCTTCACGAAATTCATCAGCATCTGGTCTCACCACCCCAGACTCGCTGTAATTGATTCCAATCGTTACTCTTCTTAATCGTCGGATTTTATTTATGTAATTCATTTAATAGCCGTCTTGCAACGGTATCAAAATAATGAACGCCAACGGCAATTACGCCGTCATCAGCAATATAGCCAGGATTATGATTCTTCACCTGCCCATTGTTGCCCAGGTTAACGTATACGCCAGGCACGTGTTCTTGATAACATGCAAAGTCATCAGATCCTAACTCCAGTTCCTTTTCATAAACCGTTGCAAACCGTTTACACTCATCAGCAACGATGGCGGTTAAATGCGAATCGTTATTCACAGATGGATCGCCGTCATACCAATCAATTGCAGCGGTTGCGCCATACGCTTCCGCCGTGGTCTGCACTAACTTTAAAAAGCGCTGTTTGATCAATGCTCTGGTGTGCTTACTTGCAGTTCGGACCGTGCCCTCAAAGAACACCGTTTCTGGAATCACGTTCCAAGTCGTCCCCGCAGTGATGTGTGTGATGCTGATCACACCAGCACTGGTCGGTGAAACGTTGCGGCTAACGATACTTTGAATCGCATTGATTTCCGCTCCTAACACCACGACTGGATCGACTCCATTTTGGGGCGCCGATGCATGCGTGCCATGCCCCGTCAGTGTGACCTTGAACTTATCGATCGCTCCACTGCTGATTCCCGCTCGAATCCCGATGCTGCCAACGGGATGAAATGGTGCGTTATGAAAGCCGATGATTGCATCGACTCCCGTTAGTTGACCGTCGTTAATCACCTGCAGGGCACCTTCGTGATCTTCTTCAGCTAACTGAAATATCAACCTGACTTTACCAGGCAGCTCGTTTTCAGAACGCTTCAATAGATAAGCAGCCCCTAATAGCGCTGCAATGTGGGTATCATGACCACAGGCGTGCATTTGCCCTGGGACTTGTGAACTGTAAGCAAGCCCCGTGGCCTCTGCGACTGGCAATGCGTCAATATCAGCTCGTAAAGCGATGGTGGGGCCATTGTTGTTACCAATATCTGCGAACACCCCCGTTTTTAAATTCGTTGGCCTGGGCTTGATCCCATATTCAGCTAAAATAGCCGTAATTTTTTTAGTAGTTCTAAATTCATGGTCAGCCAGTTCTGGATGGGCGTGAAAATCATGCCGGTATTGAATTAACTTCCGCTCAAGTTCTGGATCGATCAATTGCGTCAATGAAGGCACCTCCTCAATGCAAAATAAAAAAGATCAACTAGCACGAATCTAGTTGATCTTTGGGTTTGATAAGGAAAATTGATTCAAAAATGATATCCACCCTAACTAGATTCGGTTTAACTTCACCTAGTTAGGAAATCGTAAGCGGTCCGCGCTAGATGCAAATGTCAGTAACGTTTGCATCCCAAATGGATCCAAACGCTACTAGCACATGCACATGTAGCCAGTTAGGACATAACAACTATTAAATTGATTATTATCATTTTTAATCATTATAATTTCCCCTTAATTTAATTCATTTATCATTTATTTTTAATTATTAAACCATAAAAATATTTGAATGTCAAATGATGTTGAAAAAAATGCTCTTGATAATAACTACTATCTCACTGCTTATTTAAATACTTAATCCGTAATTCATAAAAGAGCCAAGCGCCACCACCAAAAATAACGGGACCTAGGAACGTCCAAAAATCAGTCATGTAATCATGATCAAGAATTGGTTGAATGAAATTAAAGCCAATCCCAAACGCTAGGACCAATAGAACCAACGCTGTAACTAACCAAGTCGTTTTTTGATTATGATAAACGACGAAGGGGCGTCTTATATCAGCTAGCTTTTTGAAGAATGGGAATGCTAGCACAATTAAAATGTATTGGAAAGCCGTTGAAACGTTGTTCATATCAGTTAAAATTTGGAAAAACGCCTTAGCACTGTCTCCACCAAACGCAATAAAAAATAAAATAACCATTAAGATGATACTTTGAATCCACATTGCATAACTAGGCATTTCATGGCGATTTAAGTGCAGTGCCCACTTTGGCCACAAGCGCTTGTTGGAACCGAACATAAACGACTTCAGTGGTGAGTATAACAATACGAAGAAACCACCAGCACCACCCATTAAAGTCGAAAAACCAGTGTATTGGGTTAGAACGTGACTTAAAGTTTGGGTTGCTGAATTGCTCAACCCCAAACCATGACCTAAAGATGTCCCTAAATTGGCCATCAGCACGTACATAACATTCCCTAAAGTAACACTGCTACCGCCCATAACTGCTTTCCAGTTAACAACGAAACCACATAAAACGATCGAAACAGTGTAAAGCACAAAGATGAAGGCCGTAGAAATCATAACCCCACGGGGGAACGTCTTTTCTGGATTCTTTAAATTATTAATCACCCCTGAGAGCGACTCGACCCCAGCATAAGCAAAAATTGCATATACCACGAATGAAAGCGTTGAAGTCGGTGTTTGAAAACTAGGGTTAGGTGAAACGATAAAACTACTGAGTCCATTGATGGGTTGTGCTAAATGACCGTGGTTCAAGAAAATAATAACGATCGATAAAATACAGAAGACAAACGAGATGGAGGTTGCTAAAAAGCCTCCAATAGAAGCAATCCAAGCTATTTTACCCAGTCCATTAATTGCAATGATTGTTGCGATAAAAATGAATGTAATTGATAATAAGCCCAACGTTTCCGTACTATTGAACCCTAAAAAAGTCCAACTTTGGGTCGTATCATGACCAAATAACATGGCGGACAGGGATACCCATAGATTTGGAACACTAAATAACATCGTAATGACCCAAGCAGAAAGCCATGTAAAGCCACCAATAAAGGCCCAACGTTCACCAAGTCCTGATTTTATCCAAGAGTAGATTCCACCAGATTCATTTTTTAATGCTGAACCATATTCAGCAAACATAAATGAAGTCGGTAAGAAAAAAGCTAGCGCCCCAACTATGTACCAAATAATACTGGCATACCCCATTTGGTCAAATGCCGTCGGCACATTAACAAAACCAAACGTGGTCGATAAAATCATTAATACCAAACTGACTAACGAAATCTTTTTTGTATTAGACATAAAAAAAACCCCTAACTTTTAATTTAAGAAGAGGTTAGAGGGATCGTTGCTAATCAAATTATTATCATATGTAAAGCGCCCCAACAGAATTAATTCCGTTGACAGTCCATAGCCTCTTAAACCATGTCCCGGATATAACCATAAGCCACTCCTTATAGCCCCTCGGCGATCTCCCCTTTCAGTAAACATCAACGCATTAGTAGCTGCTCAATTTACCTACTTTTGTCAATCGCAACCTCTTCAAATAAATTGTAATTAATAAATAGATTAGCACTAAGTAAACAAAAGTCAAATATTTATAACATTAAAAAAGTCTTTAATCTATTTTTTAGATAAAGACTTTAATAATAGTTATTAGAGAGTTTATCGCACCATTAACTTTTTGAACATTAATCAGCCATCTCCCTAGATTCAAAATGATGATAGCGTAGCGATGATGACAAATAGGTTGGGATATTTAAAGTAACCAGATTAATGATTACTTATTAGTTTTAGTAACGTGTTTATTCAACTTACTCGGCTGCTTGATCTTAGAATTATGTAACTTCTTCTTTGTTCTTATCATGAGTTTTCCGAAACTTGTTGCTTTCTTTAAGATTCTTTTTATCTAATTTATCCATTTCTTTAGCGGCTTTATCTCAATCTTTTTCAAAGAAACCATTATCTAAAATGGTCGAAGCATGAGTCGCAGGAACAGCTTGGGCAACCAATCCACCCAATAACGATGCACCCATCAAACCTATTAATAGAATCATATTTAGCTTTATTTATACCTTCTCCTTATAATTTAACTATTTTATTTCAATGATTTAAGATATTCAGATTCAGTTTTTAGTTGATTAATGACCATCAACAACACTAGTCTTACCCGATAACCCAACACCTATAACTAACCATCGTTCCAAGGTCCTTATCACTAAAATCCCTAAGCGTATTATTATTTGAGCTGCTGATTTTGATTCCCACACCCCACTAACAAAAGCGAACTTAATCAATTGCTTTTTGGCAATTTAGAATTAAAATAAAGTTGATTCAAAATAATTAAGGGGTGATTTAATATGGAAACTAACAATAAAATGTTTGCAAGCCCATCAACATATGTTCAGGGTAAGGATATTTTATTTAACAGTGCTGATTACATTAAAAAACTTGGTGATACCGTCTTATTACTAGCCGGTAAGCAAATCATGGACATTGTAGGAAATGACTTTTCTAAGTATCTGCAAGAAAACGACTTAGCAGTTACTGAAGTTAATTTTAACGGTGAATCTTCAATGTCAGAAGTTAACCGTGTGGCTAAGATTGGAACGGATAACCAAGTTAAAGTAATCATTGGCCTCGGTGGTGGTAAAACATTGGATGCTGCCAAGGCAATCGCTGATAAAATGAAAATTAAAGCTGCCATCTTGCCAAGTTTGGCATCAACGGACGCACCATGTTCTAGGTTATCAGTGATTTACAATGATGACGGATCATTTTCTAACTACCTCTTCTATAATAACAATCCCGAATTAGTCCTTGTTGACACGCGGGTCATTGCCAACGCACCCGCACGATTCTTAGTAGCTGGAATTGGTGATGCCCTAGCCACCAACGTTGAGGCTCAAGCAGTTGCCCGCGGTAATGGCAACACGATGCTAGGTAACAAACAGACGTTAGTTGGCAACGCAATTGCCGAAAAATGTCAAGAAACGTTATTCAACTATGGAGTCGAGGCCGTCCGTTCGGTTGAAAACCATAATGATACCAAAGCACTAGAAAAGGTAACTGAAGCCAACATCTTAATGAGTGGGGTTGGCTTTGAAAGTGGTGGCTTAGCCGCTGCCCACGCAATCTACAATGGAACAACTGCAATCGGAGATAAGATCCATAAGATGCACGGTGAAATCGTTGCCTTTGGCTTGCTCGCCCAATTGTTTCTCGAGGGTGCCGATAGAGATCGCTATAATAAATATCTAGATTTTGAATTAGCAGTCGGTTTACCAACCACGTTTGCGGACTTAGGAATTGCTGATATTAGCGATAGTGATTTGTTAAAGATTGCCCATTCCGCCAATAGCGATAACGATACGATGAAGGAAATGCCATTCTTGGTCGAAGATGACGATATTGTCCAAGCCATGAAGGGTGCCAATGCCTATAATTTAGCATACAAATCTAATCATAAATAAGTTAGCTAATAAAAAAATGAGTTCGCTGATCAAACAGCGAACTCATTTTAATTTTAAAGTAATTCCGTCATTACTATCTTCTAAATTTTGTTTTAGCAAAAATAACCAAGCCGACAATAATTAACACTAGCATATCGATCCAGATATGGGTCGCAACGAAATTAATGGAAGCACTCCACACCCACTTAATTAGGTCCCAAAAACTACTTAAAATGAATCCAATCGCCCATTTAGCTAAATTAAAGATTAATCCCGCTAGGAAAAATATTATCGCCTTACCAGCGTAAAAAATAAAGCTAAACACCGAATGAATATGATTTTGAGCAATAAAATCCATAATCGTTTGTTTAATTGTTAATATAATTGCGCCACCGATAGTAAATACTAAAACGAAAATAGCAACAAATTCAGGAAACTTATCTGCATAAATCGAGTGACTTCTTGTTGTTACTGTCGAAGATCCACCACGAAGATTACGATTTTTTTCCTGCATTTCCAAATCTTTCTGTTTGTTTGCAAGATCAGTTACACGGAGGTAATTCTCGGAGTTCCCTTCTTTTTCAAATAACCAATCAGCTTTTTTGTTTAAATCTTTATAACTTGCCACAAAATCACCCTTAAATTAAAATTATTTTGTATCTCTTAATTATAACACCTCAAAAATCAATCATAATAATAATTTATAATTAATAATTAAAAATAAAATATTAATTACATATATCGATAATTTAATAGTTTCTACAGCCGTCTTATTTGGAAATGAAATAGATTTAATAAGCCTTTATTTTCAACTAGCTTGTTCTTGAACCGCCTTAATATATTTTTTATTCCTTGGAAAGATATATTTTAATGATTTAGCATTCTTGAAGCCCATATGATTATAAAGTTTATCGCCATTCTCGCTAACCGGACGTGCTAACGCCACGATATCTGCAATAATATCATCCCAGACATACTTTGGATCAATCTCATCAACCATATACTTAACACAAAGCGTAATCAGAGAAAGGCCACTGTTCATGAGCTTTACCTGCTTACTAGCTCTCTTAACACTAGCGTATTCATACATAATATCATTTGGGTTTTTGAACAACTTCTTAATATTCGGTTGATTTTTAACCTTAATATCAACTAAGTTCTGATTATGACAACAAACATTCCGAGCCTTATGGACTAATTCAATTACCGCCACCAATGTTTTATAGTCTAGGTGGTATTCTCGGGCTAATTTCAGTGCGTTTTTTCTGGCCATATTTTCAATAATGAATTCTAAATCACCAAAGGTCAGCATGCTGATGCCGAACCAAGCTGCTGGCAATCCTTCTTTATTGAGCATTGCTTGGTCTCGATATTCGGGATTGCTAGTGCGCTTCATTGCGTGGTGCAACTTCTTTTTAAACGCCATTTCTTGTTTCTTAATTGCACCCTTCCCACTATCCTTATTGAACCAGTTATCAAAATCCAAGTAGCCAAATTCTTGATACTCATTGGTGAAGAAATACGATAATTTAACTTTCAATGATAATTCAATTTTTTCAATCGCCTGCAAAAAATGCATCCGTAAATTTTTATCGAGGTAGAAACGATCAGCAATGCTTTTCAACCGCACTCCATCATACTTACCATGGTGCAAAAACGGCAGTGAAAACTCCTTAATTTTATAGTAACCAATTATCTCTAGATTCGTTGGCCGCTTTATTTCCTTAGAATTAATGATCATCCCAAGGTGTTCTAGTTGTTTCATCTGTTGTTTATAGGTCATGTTATGAGGGGTTGTCACAAAGCTCATCCTCCTAAATAAAAACCTCAGCATTAAGGGCAGATACATCCGCAATTAATTACTGAGGCGACGTTTGCGTCTAGTTATATTCAGCTGCATCAAATGTAAACATTGTTATTCAAATGATTTAATCAAAATACAACTTAATTATATCGTGTTAAGTTTCAAAGTGCTATTCATAACTAGTTTAAAATGTCATTCTGAATGTAAAAATATAAAGAGATCGATGTTAATTCCCATCTTCGTTAATAATTTGGTTACTCAAACAAGTCCGCTTAGTCCTTGCTAAGCCGATCGCTAAGTCATTTCCATTGTAGGCGAATGCGGCCTTCAACTTATCATCACTATTCGGAATTGTCCTAACAAATAAACTCACAAAAAAGACCTGATCCACAATCATCACATCGAGGACATAATGATTATTCATAATTTCAAATGACCTTATATTTTTATTAGAATTAGGCCGCAATAAACTATCATCAAACATTTTATGAACCAATTCGTCAATAAACTCAGGATTGCTATTTAAAGAATGCTCCATTCCCATTCCCCCCTGTTCAAATATTATGTAAATTTATAATTGATTTTAGCATCATTTAGGTTTATATTCATATTATAAATTATTATACTACATATTTGATTGGAGGCATGCTTATGGCTGAAGATGTATTATTTAATCCTGGTAACGCAATCGCTTCAAACGTTGATCCCAGCGAATTAATTCGGACTGCTCAATTGACTTCTGACAAACGGACTACTAACGAAAAAGTAGTCATGGTCAAGGACGAAAACGGTAAGCATTTGTTATTCGAAATTGGTGACAAGGAAAGTGACCCTGCTAAGGGAAAGAAATATAAAATTGAACAAGAGTTCTAATAAAAAAGGCTAGTAATCTTAATTACTGGCCTTTTGTGTTTCCAATGATGGTCCTAACTACTTTTTCAATCGATGGAATAATGGGGGAATCCGATTCGATGCCAGTTTGCGCAAAACGTTCCGCCCACCAATTCCTTCTAATATTTTGCACTTGACTTAACAGTTGTTTCCCAGAAGTGGTTAAACTTACTTCAAGGGCCTTTCCTGGTCGAGGTTGCTTTGTGACCCAACCATTTTGATCCAACTTTTTGATTTGCCGAGCCACCATCCCCTTATCCAATACTAATTCACGGGCAATCTGGCTTTGATTAATATGTTGATGATCATTAATCGTAAGTAAAATACATGCAGCCGTAGGGTTTAAATCCAATTTTTCAAATTGATGCCCAGTATCTTTGTAGTATTGGCGATGTAAAATGGAAATATCTTGTGCTAAATATCCTAAGTCTTTCATAAGAAATCGGTTCCTTCCGTAAAAAGTGACTAATTGCGTTGACAATGCAACACCCAGCTGCCTATAATAATATCAAATTAACGGGTGTTGACAATGCAACACCCTATTCTTTCAAGATAAAGTATACCATATGTAAATGAAATTTAAACTGGAGGAATTACTATGACAAAGGACATGACAGGCTCGACAGCATTAATTCAAAGTATGATCAATCAGGGAATTAAGTATGTTTTTGGTATTCCTGGTGCTAAAGTCGACCAATTATTTGAAGACTTGCAACATAATGATAATCCTAACGCACCCCAATTAATCGTTACTAGGCATGAACAAAATGCAGCCTTTATTGCTGCTGGAATTGGCCGCTTAACTGGCAATCCTGGCGTGGTCGCTGTTACTTCAGGCCCTGGGGTCTCGAACCTAACAACCGCTTTGATCACCGCCACTGCTGAGGGAGACCCAGTCATCGCATTGGGTGGTCAAGTTAAAAGAGATGACCTTTTGCGTGCGACCCACCAAAGTATTGACAGCGCTCCCCTATTAGAACAAGCAACCAAGAGTAGCCAGGAAGTGGCAGATCCAAACAATCTTTCGGAGGCCTTTGCTAATGCGTTCATGACGACCAAATCCCCTAAAAATGGAGCTGCTTTTCTATCACTACCCCAAGATATTCTGGGGGCAAAAGTAGACCGCCCCGTAATTCAAAAACTACCCGAAATCACCAACGGGAGTGCCGATCGGACTCGAATCAAACAAATTGCAGAAATGTTGATGACAGCTGAAAATCCAGTAATTCTTGCCGGAATGCGCGCCTCAACTGAGAAAGTAAGCGATGCCATTCACAAATTATTGAACCGCTTTTCCATCCCAGTTGTCGAAACCTTCCAGGGTTCAGGCGTCATCTCGCGTGACCTTGAAAATAACTACTTTGGTCGCGTTGGACTATTCGATAATCAAATTGGTGATACGGTTCTTAAAAAGAGCGATCTCGTCCTTGCCATTGGTTATGATCCAATTGAATATGAAGCTCGCAACTGGCATAACGAAGGGACTAGAATTATTAACGTCGATACCATCACCCCCGAAATTACGACTGATTATCAACCAGAGGTGATCGTAAATGCGGACGTTGCCCAAACGCTGTACGAACTCGCAGCGTTCATTCCAGAAGATACGATCCTGCCAAAAGACACCCAGGCCAAGTTAGCCCAACTCAAGGAACACTTCGACCAGTCTAATGAAGTTCCAGAACAAAAGGAGGGCGAAGAACTCCACCCATTGGCCATCATCAACGTCTTACAGGAATCAGTCAATGACGATACCACCATTACCGTCGATATCGGTAGCCACTACATCTGGATGGCCCGCTTTTTCCGAGTTTACAAACCCCGCCACTTGCTATTTAGCAACGGGATGCAAACGCTCGGGGTCGCTTTACCGTGGGCAATTGCCGCTGCATTAACGCGGCCTGAACAACACGTTATTTCCATCTCAGGTGATGGTGGTTTCTTATTCTCAGGACAAGAGTTTGAAACTGCGGTCCGATTGAATCTGCCCATCATCCAAATTATTTGGGTCGACGGTTACTATGACATGGTCAAGTTCCAAGAAGTCGCTAAGTATGGCCGTGATGCCGGAGTCAAGTTCGGCTACGTTGATAACGTTAAATACGCCGAAAGTTTTGGTGCTAAGGGCTTTCGGGTCAAGACGGCTGAAGAATTCCGCCAGGCTCTCCATAAAGCAAAGCAACTAGCTGGCCCTTCAATCATCGAAGTTCCAGTTAACTACAAGGACAACATCAAGTTAAAGACCCAGTTGATTCCAAACGAATTAAACTAGGATAAAAAACACCGCTAATCCTGTTTAAAGATTAGCGGTGTTTTTGTGTCAATTATTCAATTTAATTATCTAACTTATGATTTGATCTTAAAATCATCCGTGGGATTAAAATTATGAATCAAGCTGGGCCAAATCCACCGATCGGCATATTTAACGACAATCCCGTTGGTAAAGAAAAAGTAGATCGTGGCAAAATTAACCGCATAGAGTTGCCCAGTCAATAGGCTGGTGATAATGATCACAACGGCAGGTAACGACAGGTCCAAGAACTGTGCCCTGATCGCACTACCGTTAAAAAATTTAAATCGCAAAATATTACTGGTGTCATCATTCGGGTGCATAAAGATGTTGGCCCGTTGATACATCGAAATCGAGATTCCAATCATCGTCACACCGACTATTGAAATCAATGAACGAACCAAAAAGCCGTGGTTCCCAACCCCCAAAAATTCGAACATTTGAATAAAAATCTGAATTCCGTAGCTAAAAAACACCACATAGGCAAGTTCTTCTACGAACCGAACTATGTCTAGTTTCATCAATAATAACTGGTTCAATATCGCACTGAACACCCCGAAGGCAAAGATAAAAATGGTCGATGCAACGTGAAACTGGTTACCCAAATTTACCGCTGCAGCAGTAAACAGCGCCGAACCAGTATTAGATGTAATCGTCAACCCGTTGCCCAGGGCGTTGATGATCAGCCCTAAAATTAATGCCGTTATCCTAACCCGCATCGAATTAGTCGGTCTTTTTGTGTCCAATTAGCTCCTCCTCAATTTAATAACTAGTATTTGTCTCCATTATATATAATTCAAAGCTAAAACAAAAGTTAAATGGTTAATGCTTGAAAATGCTATAATCAAGGCAGATTATCTAATTAAGGAGGGATTTTCATCACAGTTGGAACGATTGCATTTTTAATTTTAGTCGGGATCATCTCGGGAATCATCAACAGTATCATTGGGATGGCGTCGTTAATTTCATACCCCGCCCTGGTTTCCGTGGGGATTCCACCAGTATTAGCGAACGCTTCTAACACCGTTGCGCTAATCTGTAGTGGGGTCAGTTCAATCTTAGCTTCATTAAAGGAGCTAAGGGGGCACTTAAAAGCGGTCCTGCCGATCACCGCTTTGACAGCAGGTGGGGGCTTGATTGGGTCACTTTTACTACTAAATAGTTCTAATGAGGCCTTTTCCAAAATCGTGCCGTTTTTGATTTTCTTTGCAGCTTGCTCGATCCTAGTACCTAAGCGCTCACATGCAAATGGACAAAAAACTGGTTCGAAAAACGTTTTATTTTGGGAGTACTTAATTTTAGGGCTTGTCGGAATCTACGTGGGCTACTTTGGTGCTGGTGCTGGCGTGATCATGATTGCCGTGTTATCTAAGATCACTGACAGCCCCTACCACGTTTATAATGCAACGCGTAACGCTGCCACTTTAGCAGCAAACCTCGTTGCTTCGATTATCTTCATTTTCGTTGCCCACGTCTATTGGAGTGCCATCATCCCGTTAGGCATCGGACTATTTATCGGTGGCTTCATTGGTCCTTCGATCGTGCGCTTCATTCCCACTAACGTTATGCGGATTGGCGTTGGCATCTTTGCATTTCTGCTATCAATCTACCTATTTATTAAGGCCTTCTTTTAATTTCAGAAAAAATCATTTTGCTTTATTTTTAAATGTTGTAAAATAATAGATATTAATTCTTTAAAGGAAGTGATTCGATTGGCGGATTCATTTTTACGAATCGTATTTAACTTTGTTAACATTCAAGGACTATTGTTACTAATCTTCCTATTTATTAACATTGGTTTTCAAGCTAAAAACAAACATGCAGAGGTTCAATCCGATGGGCTTAGTAATTTTATTTTAATTTTGGCACTTTGCGAAAGTTTAAACTTCTTGGGAAATGCTATTTTAAGGGATTTTCGCATCGGTAGTAAAGATCTAACCTTCATTATTGGGATTGCGGTCATTGCACTGTCATGGATCACGGCAATTGCGTTTACTGTTTGGAATTTCTTATACTTACGTAAATTAAGCAAAAAAGTAAGTGAATAAAAAATAGTCGATCATGGCTTGCTATCATATTTTTCAGATAAATTGAACCACAAAAAACTCCTAAGTTGTAAATCAACTTGGGAGTTTTTTTATTACTATTATTTAGTTGCTTCAAGAGCTTCCTTTAAGGCAGTTCCTAAACGCTTCATCCCGACCTTAATGGTTTCGTCATCAACGTTTGAGAAGTTCAATCTGAAAGTCCCCATCTTTGGTTTGTTAGGGTAGAATGAATCTCCTGGCACGAACGCAACGTTATGTTCCACACAGGTGTTAAATAATTGCATGGTATCAACTTCACCAGGTAATTCAATCCAAATGAACATCCCACCTTCAGGATGACTGTGCTTAGCATCAGCTGGGAATTCTTCCTTGATGGCACTTAACATTAATTCAAAACGATGGTGGTATAAATCACTAATCTTTTTAATATGTTCATAAATGTCATTTTGTTCAAGGAATCTAGCAATAATATGTTGACTTAAGTTATCTGAGTGTAAGTCAGCACTTTGCTTCATTACGACAAAGTTTGATAATACGTCGGTGTTACAGACAATCCATCCTAAACGCATCCCTGGTGCTAAGATCTTAGAGAAAGTACTCATGTAAACAACCCGATCTTGAGTATCAAAGTGCTTTAATGGAGGTAAAGTTTCGCCTTCGTATCTAATTGCTCCGTAAGGATCATCTTCCATTACTAATAAATCGTACTTGTTAGCTAATTCCACGAATTGCTTCCGACGATCAACTGACATTGTTCGACCAGTTGGGTTTTGGAAAGTAGGAATCGTGTAAACTAACTTAGCTTCTGGATGAGCCTTCAAAGCTTCTTCGAACTTGTCCATTCTCATTCCATTTTCATCCATTTCAACCCCGACGATGTTAGCCCCGTAGCTACGGAACACATCTAAAGTACACAGATATGTAGGTTCTTCAACGATAACGGTATCACCAGGGTTAATGAACATTTTTGCTAATAAATCAATTGATTGCTCTGAACCAGTAGTGACCCCCACGTGTTCAACAGAAGTGGACACACTACGATCAGCCATTAATTTCACAATTTGTTCACGTAATACCGTTTCGCCAATGGCGTTACTATATTGTAAGGCGGTCTGACCTTCATTTTCGAAGACGGTGTCAGCCGCCTTCTGCATTTCTGCAACTGGAAATAGTTCAGGTGCTGGTAGTCCACCGGCAAATGAAATAACTGCTGGATTAGCAGCGGCTTCCAAAATTTCTCCAACCACGTCGTTGTCGGTTTTTGGTACTCGTCTTGAATATTCAAATGTCATAAAAATCAACTCCTCAAATAAATTTAAAATATGGTATAGGTGTATTATAACAACGAACTAATCAAATTGCCATAGTTTTTTAATTATTTCATGGAATTCTTTTCTTTTAAATTAATTGTGATTTGAGTAGAATGTATTTAACACATTAATTAATTGTCTGCTAAAGGAGGATAGTTATTATGAATGGTAAAGTATTTAAAACGGCACTAGCAACCATATTAGGTGGAATATCGTATAAGGTTGCTAAATCCAGCATTCAGATCATGCGTGGCAATGGTGAACTATACGCCCCTTCCAAAAACTTTTATAACCCGAACAGCCGCTTAAACGATAAAAAAATTGTATTTATCGGTTCTTCAATTACCTCTGGAGTTACTGCCAAAGGCGATTCTTTCGTTGATTATTTAGAAGTCGAACATGGGGTAATCGCTCAAAAAGAAGCGGTGAGCGGGACTACCCTTGCCGGTAATGAACCCGATTCATATATTGAAAGATTAATAAATAACGTTGCCACTAACCAAGATCTCGATGCACTGGTATGCCAGCTATCAATGAATGACCAGAAGCGCAAAAAGCCACTAGGCACAATTAGTAATTCATTTAATATTGATGATTTTGATACCTTGACCACCACTGGTTCAATCGAATACATCGTCTCATATGCTAACGAACACTGGCACTGCCCCGTTATCTTTTTTACCTGCTTGAAAAAAGAATCCCCAGAATATGAACTACTTCGCAATCAGTTATTTAGATTACAAAGAAAATGGAATTTTGAAATCATTGACATCTGGAACAATCAATATATTCATAGACTAAATCAAAAACACCCTGAATACATGGCTGATGATAGCCATCCTACTAGGGCTGGGTATCGTTATTGTTGGACTCCGATATTTGTTCGCGAACTGGATCAAATTATTGGTTAAAAGGCTAATCACTAAAATAGTGATTAGCCTTTTAAGTTTAAAATAAATAATAAATAATAAAAAATAAATTTTTTATTATTCTTTCCATCTTTTATGCAGCTTGTTCTCACTATAATCTAATAAACTGCTTGGTTCGATGTCGTACTTACTACATAAAATTAATAATTGATCTAATACATCAGCTAACTCTTCGCGAAGATTATCATCCATTTGTGCTTTGGTCTTTGGAGCCTCACCAGGATGTTCACGACCAATTTCCATTGTCCTAATTGCCCGTGATAGTTCTCCTGATTCTTCAGTTAAAAAATTCATTCTAATCTCTGGTGATAAATCATACCATTTATGTTTTTTATAGAAATTCACTAACCATTTTGCATGTTGATCTAAATCCAATTTTAAGCCCCCTGATAAATTTACATTTATCATATCATAAGCAGAGCGCTATTTTTAAATTGATTAACTAAATGTCCCTTAAAGGGAGTTAATCGATTTCATGCAAAAACAGCTCAATTCAATTTTGGGATGAACCGAGCTGTCTTGATTGTTCTATTTGATAATAAAAAATATATTTTTTATTATTTATTTTTTATTACTTATCTTCAGTATTAAATTTTCCTGAATCAATTGCGTATTTTAGCATATCATCAATTACATCAACCATCTTTTTATCATTCAAAAACGCAATCTTTTTAATTTCGCGATAATAACTTTCACGAACTTGAATTGGTCTACTGGTTTGTTTTTGTCTTGCAAATGGACTTGTATGTTGTTCATTATCGTCTAATTGTGAATTAGCCTGATTAGCTAAATTATTCAAAAAATCATTACTCATTTTCACTCGCTCCTATTCTACTTAACTCTTCATCCAAGGTCGTCTGATACATCTTAAGGGCTCGCTTATCCCAATAATCATTGTTACGAATTCCCTCGTCTCCAAACACCTTAATTCTTTCTTGTTGGTAAACGTAATTTTTGAAAACGGCATCCCCAAATGAATCCTTAGCACTATTAGATATCTCTGTATCAGTTTTAGCATTATTTTTCACAAGGTACAACACAACCCCTAAAACATTATAATCTGCCTGATAATCTTCACGTAGTTGATACATGTACTTAGCAGTTTTTAAAATCGATGTATATGCTTGGCGTTGGGTTTGAAGTACCAAGGTAATATAATCGCTAGCTAAGATTGCGTTGTTAGTAAAAGTTGAGAGGGTTGGTGGTACATCGAATAATATAAAATCATATTTAGCTCGAAATGGTTCGATCAGATTCTTTAATATCAAAGCCCGATCATGACGATTGTATTTTTCAACTTTCCCTGGCCAAGAACTTAATGCCCAGTCAGATGGAATCATGTCTAAATTATCAGTCACTTTAACGATGCTATTTGATAAGTCGAATTTCATTAGTCCATCATAAAATGAAGTCTTAGGGTGTTCCTTATTATTGAAAGTTGTATTTATAATTTCAGTTGCGTTTGCTTGTGGATCCATATCAATTAATAACACTTTTTTACCCATTTGATTTAAAAGGTAAGTATCTAAAACCGTCATAGTGGTCTTACCGACCCCACCTTTAAAATTAAAATGAAGCAATACTTTTGCCATCATCATCCCTCCAATTTAAAATTAATTATAAATTATTTATTTTAAATTGTAAATATTTTATTTTTCATAATAAGTTATTATAAACAAAAATGCTGGTGGTTATTGGATACTAAAAAATCAACTTAATTTGCGTTAAGCTGATTTTATTTATCATAGATTAAAATTTAAAATTGAATCAACCAATTGATTCATCCATTTGATAATCGATTAAAAGATTTAACTCGACAGCATATTCCATTGGCAGTTGCTTAGCAAACGGTTCAATAAAACCCATAATGATCATTTTAGTGGCTGCTTGTTCACTCAATCCTCTGCTCATCAAATAATAAAGCGACTCTGCAGAAATCTTGGACACCTTAGCCTCATGTTCAATGGTCGCATCCCCATTATTAATAATATTTTGTGGAATCGTATCGCTCTTTGATTCATCATCCATGATGATCGTATCACACTCAATATGTGACTTGGCACCATTACTATGCTCTGAGATACGTACCTTCCCGCGATAATTACAAGTTCCACCGGTCTTACAAATCGACTTTGAAACAATGTTTGAAGAAGTGAGCGGGGCGTTATGACGCATAATTGATCCGTTATCTTGATAAACGTAATGACTAGCAAAAGCAATTGACAGCATCGTTCCCGTTGCATGAGGACCATTTAAATCAATACTTGGATACTTCATCGTCACTTTAGACCCTAAGTTCCCATCGATCCATTCCATAGTTGCATTTTCAGCAGCAGCCGCCCGCTTGGTCTCTAGGCTATAGACGTTATCAGACCAATTTTGGATCGTCGTATACCTAGCAAAGCCGTCACGCTTCACAAATACTTCAACAACTGCCGCATGTAGGCTATCTTCAGAATAATTAGGCGCTGTACAGCCTTCAACGTAATTAACACTTGCCCCCTCATCGACAATAATTAATGTTCGTTCAAATTGACCAGTGTTGCCATTATTAATCCGAAAGAAACTCTGAATTGGAACTTGACAGTGGACCCCTTTGGGAACATACAAAAACACTCCTCCTGACCAAACAGCGGTGTTCAAGGCGGCGAATTTGTTGTTTTCAGGGCCAACTAGTTGACCAAAATATTCCTTGATTACTTCTGGGTATTCCTTCAAAGCAGTATCGGTATCGGTAAAAATTATCCCCATTTGAGCAAATTCTTGCTTTAAGTTCGCATAAACGGCTTCTGATTCGTATTGGGCCTCAGCACCTGCCAAATACTTGCGTTCCGCCTCAGGAACCCCAATTTTTTCGAACGTTTTCTTCATCCTTGAAGGGACATCATCCCAATCACGTGAAACGTGATCAGCAGCGCGTTGAAAATAATTAATTTGGTTTAAATCTAATTCAGATAGGTCTGGGCCAAAATTAGGCATTGGTAATTGATTGTAAATTTTAAGGGCCTTTAATCTAAGGTCTAACATCCATTCTGGTTCGTTTTTTTGAGCTGAAATTTGCCTAACGACTGCTTCGTTCAATCCCGCTCCAGTTGTATAAATTGGCTCATATTTATCTTTAAAGCCATATTGATATTCATCGTTTAATTTTCTAATTGATTCATCCATCGTCAACATCTCCATTAATCGCTTGTAAAAGGGCCTTCCACGGCAGCATGGCACATTTGATTCGCATCGGCAGTTTAACAATTGCATGCATTATCTGTGCATCTCCAAGTGATGCCTCAGTTGCTTTCGATAACTCTGCTCCCATCATTAGGCGTGAAAAACGGTCAATCAATTCATTAGCCTCTGGTAATGTTTTGCCAATCATCAGTTGTGATAACATTGCTAGCGAGGCTTTAAAAATAATACACCCGCTTGCTCGATAGTTGACTGAATCAATTACACTATTCTTTAGTTCAAGATTGAGCTGAATCCGATCACCACAAGTAGGGTTGCTAAGATTGACCATAAAGGTCGTCTTATTTAATGGGCATGGATGCAATTGATTTGCGTAGTCCATAATGACTCGTTGATAAATTTCATTGATTTGCATGGTCAACAAAGAACTCCTTAGCCTCTCGAATTGTATTTACAAGCCGATCAATTTCTCGTTGTGAATTATAGATATAAGCACTGGCCCGCACTGCACCGTTCGTCCCCAATGCATGCATTAAAGGCTCTGCACAATGATACCCAGCTCGTACTGCAATATTTGCCATGTCAAGAATCGTGGCCACATCGTGGGGGTGTACACCATCGACGTTAAAAGAAACAATCCCCGTTTGCCGCTGCTTGGGACCGCATAGACTCACGCCGCTAATTTTAGCCAACTCATCATATAATGATTGACCTAAATTTTGACAACGCACTTGAATATTGTTCATCCCCAGATGATTTAAATAGTCGATTGCAGCTCCCAAGCCTAAAACACCAATTATATTTGGCGTCCCCGCTTCCAGGCGCCATGGAATCGGCTGAACGGTAAATTGATCACGCATCACCATCTCGACCATCTCACCGCCTAATTGAATCGGCAACATTTTTGATAGATTTTCAATCCGCCCGTATAATACGCCAATTCCCGTTGGTCCCAACATTTTATGCCCAGAAAAAGCAATCCAATCGGCATTCCATTCGTTAACATCAACTGGTATTTCGGCAACTGCTTGTGCAGCATCTACGATCATTTGAGCTCCATGGGCATGTGCAATGGCTCCAATTGCTTTAACTGGATTGAGCGTTCCTAAAACGTTGGACACTGCCCCCACCGCAACGACACTTGTCCGATCATTGATAATCCTTTGTGCCTGTTCAATATCTAATCGACCACTAGCATCTATTTCAAGATACCTTAACCGTGCCCCATTGATATTCGCTAATTGCATCCAGGGCAGTAGGTTACTATGGTGTTCACTAATCGCCACAACAATTTCGTCCCCACGTTTGATCCGTGTCTTAAAATAACCATTCACGATCAGATTGAGCCCATCGGTTGTCCCACGGGTAAATATGATTGACCTTTCATTCGGGGCGTTAATAAATTTTGCAACCTTTTTTCTCACAGCCTCGTACTTGTCAGTAGTAGCTTGGGCAGCCGTGTATCCACTTCGATGGACATTATAACTGTCGTTAATATAGGAATCTTGAATCGTTTTTAATACATTAGCTGGCTTTTGAGTAGTTGCTGCGTTATCAAAGTATGCCAGTGATTGATCATTATTGGTAAAAAACGGAAAGTGATTGCGCACTGATTCATCCAACATTAAAGCGATCCTCCAGTCTATTCATTAATTTATTTCTAATTGCACGTTCAGGAAATTGATCAACCAGCGGTAACAAAAAGCCCCTGGTCAACATTCGTTTGGCTGTAATCAAATCGATGCCACGGCTGTTTAGATAGTATAATTGATCAGAATCAACCTTCCCAACACTGGCAGCGTGTCCAGCAATAACATCATAATTATCAATCAATAACACGGGATTGACTTTCCCATGACTTGTTTCATCAAGCGTTAACAGCCGACTCACTTGATTAGAATAAGCGGATGAGCCGTTTGCATGAATAATTCCGTTGGTAAAAAAATGTGTTTTGGCATTATCAGCAACAACGCCGCGTTCGTTTATTTCACCATGGGTGTGAGGACCTTCATTAACAATTGATGTAATAATCGATTGCACCTGACTGCTCTCACCGAGGTTAACAATGTTAATCTGCCCAACACTATTTTGACCATCAAGATTAAGATTGCTTTCATAACGAGTATCATGATGATTGAATAGCCCAACAAAGGTTTGCAGGGATGCATTTTGTGCAAGGTATGCATTCAAAATGCGATGATTGCGGTAACTATTAGAATTAGCAGCATCGTAATATTTAACATGTGCATTATCACCTAGTAATCCTTCAACCACTAGACAATCATCACCTATTTCAGTTCGTTTATCTTCAAACATGACGGCTAGCTTTGAATTTGCGCCTGCAATGATTAAAACGTGTTTTTCTTGGGCCGAATGATCGAGCAGTTGACTAATGTTCAACGGTTTTCGAACAACTAGGTTCGGTGGTAAGTAAATGAATACTCCCGATTGAAGATAGGCCAGGTGCCTTGCATTTAATGCATTACTACGCCATTCCACCGCCTTTTCCATCAGATTTTCTTGAATCAAATTTGGATATTGACGAGCTGCACCCAATAGATCCATCAATACCATGCCCTGCTTTCTTAAATCATTTGGAGCATGGTTAGTTAAGTCAATTGGTTTTGCTATCAATGGTGGGATTTCAAATTGATATTTAGCTTGCTGACTGTCTAATGGTAATTTATTAATCATTGCACTCACTAATTGGCGTTTTATCGTAAGCCATTTTGGTTCTTGGTTGTGTTTAGAAAAGGATTCAAGCGTCATGTTAGTCATCATTCATCCACCAGCTCAACGTCTAGTCCAAGTTCATTTCGTAAGTTAGCATAACCACCATTTTCCAGTTTTTCAGCTAATTCTAACCCCCCGCTAGTAACGATCTTTCCGCCCATCATAACGTGGACCACATCGGGCTTTACATATCTTAAAATTCGATCGTAGTGGGTAATGATCAAGCAACTAAAATGAACTGAGCGCATTGCATTGATTCCATTTGAGACCACCTTTAAGGCATCAATATCCAATCCCGAATCAATCTCATCTAAAATCGATAGTTTGGGATCGATCATCATCATTTGCAAAATTTCGTTGCGTTTTTTTTCACCGCCAGAAAAACCTTGGTTCAAGTAACGATCAGTATATTCTTCTGGGATGGATAGTAACTTCATTTTCGCCGCTAGTTGGTTCATAAACTCAAAGACGCTTAACCGCTGTGACTTGGGACGCATTGCATATACGGCAGCACGAATAAAATCAACATTCTTAATCCCAGTAATCTCAGTCGGGTATTGCATCGCTAAGAATATCCCTAACCGCGCTCTTTGATCAGTTGATAATTCATTTAGTCGAATCCCGTCTAATGTAATCGAACCGCTATTAATCGAATAACGACTGGATCCCATAATGGTTTGTGAGAGCGTTGACTTTCCCGTCCCGTTAGGCCCCATAATGACATGGATTTCCCCATCTGGAATCGTTAAATTCAATCCGTGCAATATCTCGGTACCCGTTTCGTTAATTTGAACATGTAGATCTTCTATTTTTAACACGTTATCCCTCCTATTAATGAATCAAACGATCCCACAAGACGACCTGGTTTTTTGATAATGACTCTGGAACCTTGATAATTCTTTGATTCGCGCTTCCTCTAAATTGAAGCGTCAAATCTTTTTGTGATTCTAAAAACCGCCCGTCAACTAAAATATCAATCAACGAAAGTAATTTTAGCTTGTCATAAGACTCCTGCATTAACTCATCCCAGGTATAGCCAGTCCAAGACCAAATATCTTTTATATGCCCAAATTCCTTCCGAACTCGTTGGCAAAGTTTTAAACATACCTGTGTATTCAAAAAGGGTTCTCCACCCAGTAAAGTTAAGCCCTGAACATATGGCTTTTGCATGTCGTTTATGATCTGATCCTCTAGCTGTTGACTATAAGGTTGACCGTAGTGAAAATTTTGTGCTGCTACATTGTAACAACCAGGACAATGAAATAAACATCCACTAACGTATAAGCTACACCGAATGCCCTCGCCATCTACAAAATTGAACGGCTTATAATCTGCAACGTATTGCAAACTCAATTTATTAGCGCGCCATTCTTTGGGTGTCGGATTGTTTGGCCCTTTCATGTTCTGCCGCATTTTTGATCATTCCTCCTGTCATATGTTTTACACGCGCTGAGATTTCTACATGTCTCCCGTGAACCATTGGCCGCGCTTGTGGATTACCTAAATAACCACAAGTTCGCTTAACGACGTCACAATACCTGGGATCATGATTGCCACATTGCGGACAAACAAATCCCTTCGCAGTTGCATTAAAATCACCCTTAAAGCCACACTTAAAGCATTGATCAATTGAAGTATTGGTTCCTAGATAACCAACGTGATCGTATGCCCAATCCCAAACAGCCTCCAGTGCCTTAGGATTTTGCTTTAAATTTGGATATTCACAATAATGAATAAATCCCGCTGAAGCATAATGTGGATATGCTTCTTCAAAGGTTAATTTTTCAAATGGGTTCGGATTTTTGCGTACGTCATAATGAAAGCTATTTGTGTAGTATTCCTTATCAGTAATTGAATCGATTTTGCCAAATTTATCGATATCATCCTGACAAAACGTATCGGTTAAGGATTCAGCTGGCGTAGAGTACAAACTATAGTGATAGCCACTTTGCTGCGACCATTTTTGGCATAGTAGGTTCAGTTGCTTAACGATTTCTAAAGTGAATTCATGGGCAGTTTCGTTACGTTCCCAATTCGGACCAAAAAAGCTCGTTCCAACTTCATATAGGCCAATGTAACCTACTGACACAGTTGCTCGCTCATGGTTAAACAATTCATCCACACTATCATCATCACGCAACCTTTTGCCAAATGCACCGTACTTATAAAGCAGTGGGGCATTATAAGTTTTTGCCTCAGTACAGCGCTTGATACGATAGGCTAATGCTTCATGTACAATTCGCATTTTATCCCTAAAAATATTCCAAAATGCTGATTTACTTCCATTCGCATAAAGTGCGATTCGCGGCAAATTGACCGTAACTACCCCTAAGTTCATCCGACCAGCATTGATTTCATGTCCATCTTCATCTACCCACTTTGGCAAAAATGATCGACATCCCATTGGCGCCTTAAAATTACCAGTAATATCGGATAAAGTATCGTAATTCAATATATCTGGATACATCCGTTTTGTGGCACATTCCACCGCCAGTTGCTTAACGTCATAATTAGGATCGCTCGGGTTTAGGTTTAAACCTCGTTTCAAAGTAAAGGTCAGTTTAGGAAAGATTGCAGTGCGTTGCTCGACACCAAGCCCCTTGATTCTAATTTCGAAAATATCCTTTTGAATTTCTTTTTCAAACCAATTCGTTCCTAAACCAAAACTAACCGTTGTAAAAGGAGTTTGGCCCTGAGAAGAATAGAGCGTGTTAATTTCATATTCAAGAGCTTGCATCGCATCGTAAATATCTTTTTGGGTGCGTTGACGCGCATATTCTTCCTGTCTATCTTTAACAACCCACTTTTTAGCTTCCAGAATATGTTTTTGATAGTTTAACTTTGCAAACGGAGCGAGTACTTCATCAGCTCGATCAAATGAAATTCCACCGTATTGCAGTGAAGCAACGTTAGCAATAATTTGGGCAACTTGAGCGGTGGCAGTCTGAATCGACTTTGGGGAAGCAACCTTTGCGTTTCCAATCTTAAACCCATTGTTCAACATGTTCGCAAAATCAACTAAACAACAATTAGTTTCAGGGGTTGCTGGTGAATAATCTAGATCATGCCAATGAATATCACCACGTAAATGGGCCTTCGCAACTAATGGTGGTAGCATTTTTAATCCAATCGCCTTGCTTGCCCGTCCCGCTTGTAGGTCACGCTGAGTATTGAATACGTTACTATCCTTATTCGCATTTTCATGAACAACTCTAGCGTTCTTATCAAACAACTGTTTGAGGTTCTGATCAATATCAGTTGCTTCCTGCCATCTTTTTTGATCTTGTTTATAATATTTTTGATACTTTTGTAATTTATCATATAATTTATTATTAGACAATAAATTGTTAAAACATTCACGAATTATGCTGGTTTTTAATTCATTATTACTTACAGCCGTTAATAATGAATTATAAAATTGGCTTTTTAGATCTTCATTAATAGCTAATTGATTAAATAAATAATCTAATTTATAACTAAAAAATGGTGTTTTTTCGCCACTTTGTTTAATGACTATCACTTGGTTGATTTTTTCAGATCGCATTTTCAATCATGACCCTTCTTGAATTTGATATTCTATATATAGTGCTACATATAAAGATAAAGCACATATATAGTGTTATCAAGTCCAAGCCCATTCAAAACCAAAAGTTAGTCTACAATCTAATGTGGCTTGGAATTGGTATAATAATATTTGGGTCACTGCAATATTTTTTGAAAAAATTTTTTTAGTTGTAAGCGATATTTAAACCCCTTGCATTAATCAATCGTCTAATATTGATTATAATTTCACAAATTAACAGAATGTGTTTCATTTCTATGTAAAAAAAGCCAGCCACAATTAAGTGACTGGCTTTTAAGTTATTAATTAATTTGTTTATTTTTCGTACTCATCCAACTTAGGGACCTTAATATGCCGTTTGTTAGCTTCTTGCTTCAATGCATCTAAACGTGCTTGAAGATTACGCTGTAATTTAACGGATCTTTCAATTGATCTCTGAGTGTTGTGAGTCAATTCGATCAATTCTTCATCGGAGTATCCTGCTAAGTGTTGTTCAACAAATGATGTCTGTTGATAAGCATGGATAAACATACTATAACCCATTTTACCGACCCCAGCAATTCCTGAACTCGCATTCTTAATGGTTGGTTCAGTACTAAAGTGATCGATATGGTAAACCAATTGTTGACTAAAGTGTTGGTTCCAATAGTTGATCAGTGGTCCAGCAAAGAAGGCAACCACTAATGTTAAAACCCCAACGGCTCCATGGGCAACAAATGCAAGGACCATGAAGAAAACATCTTGAATATTTCTAACTAATTGATATTTAATGTGCAACCGACTAGAAAAAATTGGTGCGATCGCATCATACGGAGAAGCTCCTAAAGATGGCGACATATATATTGATGTTCCTAATGTAAATAAAATCAATCCAGCAATAACATCAACAATAACGACATAGATTCCACCACCATGAGGAAAAATAATCCCATATAATGATGAGAACCACTGAATTTCATAACCTACTAACACCATGTTCAAAATCGTTCCAATCCCAATTTGCTTGCGATCGAATATCAGCACTAAAATAAATAGTAATCCATTGACCATCAATTGAAATGAACCTAATTCTATGTGCAACGAGTTTGAAAAACCAATATTCATCGCAGTAAATGGATCCATCCCTAAGTTAGCTTGCTTTAAAAACGCTGCCCCCATGGAAAGAATGGCAATTCCAACAAATGACATTATCGATCTTAATGTAATATTGATAAATTTATGATTTTTTTGCGGTTGTTTATCAAAGTCGTCTTCTGATTGAGCACTGACAGCTTTAAATCCTGCCAATTAAATCAACTCCCTTAATTAATATTTGCAATTCTATTATATAACACTCTCCAGCTTTTTTTTTAAAAAGCGCTTACAAATATTTTTCAAGCTTTTGTGAACGCTTTCAAAACGCTGTTATGAATGCGTTTTCATCGTTGTTTTTATGCAATTGTAAGCGCTTTTTTTCTAAAGATTCCTTTACCTTTGTCAAAAAAGGGTATACAATTATATTCATAAATTTAAATTCGAAATGTTATTATTATAAGGGAGTTTTTCAAATGAATATTTTAATTGGGTTAGTGCCAGCTGCGCTATGGGGATTGATGCCCTTAATCGCTGGTAAAACTGGTGGTAGACCGATCAACCAGCTAGTCGGTAATACCTATGGTGCCTTGATCGTTGCGATCGTAATTGCATTGTTCAAACATCCACAACTATCATCAAGTGCATTTATCTGGTGTTTAATTTCTGGTGCATGTTGGGCCTGTGGACAATTATCACAATACTGGTCGTTCCCAGAAATTGGGGTTTCAAGAGCAATGCCAATCTCAACTGGTGCTCAGCTAGTCGGAACATCAGTAGTGGGAGTGCTTTTCTTCGGAGAGTGGGCAACTGGAACTGATAAAATATTTGGTTTTCTTGCTTTGATTCTAATCATGATTGGAATTTTGTTCACTACCAAGACTGATAAAGAAGATGCAAGTAAGGGACTCGATCCTGCAGTCCTAAGAAGGGGAACCATGGTTTTACTATTAGGAACGATCGGCTACGTTGGTTTCTCAGCTCTTCCTCAAATTCCGGTTGTAGATGGTTGGAGTGCTTTCTTCCCTCAAGCAATCGGAATGGTAATTGCATCAATTATTATTTCATTCTTTTACCGTGATAAGAACGAACCGAACCCCCTAACAGACAAGCGTTCGATTGCTAACATTGCTGTAGGAATCGACTTCGGAATCGCAACTGCCGTTTATATGTACTCAGCTAAAGTCAACGGAATTGCAACTGGGTTTACACTTTCTCAAATGAGCGTAATCGTTTCGACTTTAAGTGGAATCTTATTGCTAGGCGAAAAGAAAAGTAAAAAGGGTCTCACCTATGTTACTATCGGACTAGTTATCGTTGTTGTTGGTGGTATCATTACTGGATCATTAGGTAAATAAAAGATTTGTTATCATTAAGTCATCATTGATTAAATTCAATGATGACTTTTTTAGCGCCTTTCAATCTAATAGTGTAGTATCATTAATATAGTAATAAAAAATTGGAGGGATCTACATGAAAATTGGAATTTTAGGAGTCGGTAACATGGGTAGTGCAATTTTAAAAGGATTCACAAATAAACTGGATTCAAACAATCTTTTTGCTTTAAATCCAGTTAATCCACGTGTTGAAGCACTTCAAAAAAAGCTGGGGTTTAATCTATTTAATGACCCTAGTGAATTCAAAAAACAAAGATTAGACGTTGTTATCTCTACCGTCCCAGCTGATATTAACGTAAAGGTAATTAGACAATTAAATGGGATTAGCAACCATACGATTATTATCTCTGCAGCAGGGGGAATCAGAATTACTGAAGTAAAAATGGCACTTCCTAACAATCCAATCGCTGCAATTATTCCAAACACTCCAGTCTCAGTTAATCATGGAACGATTGCAACGAGCTTTGCATACGATGTTAGTAAGGAAGATCAAAAAACCACCAATGAAGTTTTAAGTTTATTAGGGGACGTAATAGTCACCAAAGAAGCTAATTTAGGAATTATTGGAACGATCGGTGGTTGTGGACCTGCATTTGTAGATGTTTTTATGGATGCCATGGCTGATGCAGCTGTTCAAGCAGGACTAAATCGTCAAAATGCATACAGGGTAATTGCTAGTATGGTAGCTGGATCAGGTCAATTAGCATTTGATACTGGAAAAACTCCTGCAGAGTTAAAAGATAAAGTCACTTCACCTGGGGGCACCACGATTAAGGGCGTAACTGAATTAGATGCTAATGGCTTCAGAAATGCTGTCATTAAGGCAGTTCAGAGCGCTAACGAATCAATGTAATTTATAATTAATTATAAATTTTAAATTATAAATTTTAAATTATTAATAAAAAGCTTCTTATAGTGGCCAATAATGGATCTAAAAATCATTATTGGCTTTTTTTAGTCATTTTTAGCGATCTTAACTGTTATCAATGTATTTTATCATTTAAACAATTAAAGTCTTTAAAACACGCTTAAAACAAATCAAAATGAATTTAATTCTAAAATGTAAATACCATTCAAATTGTCACCTTAAAGTTTACGAAATTCTTCTAATTTTTTCAAAACTGCTTGTTTTTGGGCTTCAGTTGCTGGTTTTACCTTTGGTTGATAATCTTTTCTAAGCCATTCTGGAACTGGTTTTTTAATGATCCTATTTGAACTAGCTGCAATTGGGGTAATTAGTTCATCTTTTTTTAATCCAAAGGCTTCCAAAAAGAATGTTTTCATGGATTTCATTAAGTATTTAGAACGTTCTTCCATTGTGGCAGGTAAATAACTAAAAATATGTTTTAGTTGCATTGCGAGTTTGTTTCCTAGGTTGGTATTATTTTCAAACCTTGTGATTGGACTGTTTAGTAATTTATTCTTCCTTGCAATGTTTGTTTTCGCATTTAATATAACCCCCATCATTGAGTGTGCCTGTTTTAAATCATTTTTGGTAAAATCTAATATTTGATCAATAACGATTTCCTTAACGTTTAATTTTCCACAAACTGCTTTTTTCCATTTAGCAACTGATTTGTTTGAGAATTCGTCACTTGTGTTAACTGTATTACTTTTTGATTTAATTTTTTGATTCTGTTGACTCTGATTAGGTTGCACTTTTTGCATTTGTGGAGTAGCAGAATCTGCATTTGTTTGTTGCAAATTTTGCACCTTAGTTGATTTAAATTTAGGCAAGAACAATTTGTCAGCTTTACTGAATTGCTTTTTCTTAATTAATAAGCCTAATTTGACCAACTTACTGAAGATTTGGCCCACTTTACGAATTGATACCTTTAGCGACGTTGCCATTTGTTCGAGCGTGTAAATGACATAGTAATCTTGTTTTTTAGAATCGAAAAACTGCTTACTGGTTCTTGATGATTTCATTCGATCGCATAGTAGTGCATATGTGATGACTTCATCGTTAGTTAAGTTTGGGTCTTTAATTAGGTTAATGTCTAACATGATAAATTGCATAGCTATTCCTCCTGGAATAGAAAAAGAGGAGCAAGTATAATTACTTGCTCCCCTTCTAAAATATGTATTTTAGGACTAATTAAATAAGCTATTAATATTGCAAAGATAATAGCAATAAGCTATAATAAAAGCATTCGTTGGAGAATTATCTCCAACCATCTAGTCTTTTTATAGTTAGTTACGTTTGTAACTACTTTTAATTTAATAGTTTTTTTAATTAGAGTGTTGGGAGAACAAGTAATTTGGGTACTTGTGATCTGTTACTAGGGTTACTGCTGTGAACAGTTGCTCTGGAAACACTCTTTTTTCTATATTCATTTTTAAATATCCAAAACTAAATTTTTAGGATATACATTGTTTTTTTATAATTTATAATTAATGAACCATACAATTTGGTAGGTTTTTAATTACAAGAAAAGAATAACTGTAATAATAAGAATAGTCAATAGCATATTTTTATGTATGCTTGCATACATGTATTTATTACTACATGAATACTAGTATGTACACATACATGACTACATATATCCAGGTATGCAATAATACATGGTGTTTGAAAAATCATTGATATAGGCACTTTTAGAAACTTTTTCATTGCATACATTAATACAAGTATTATATAATACTTGTATTAATTAATATAAAAATACATTTATACAATAATACGTACAAAAAAATTTTTTTAAATTTTTTTTGAGGAGCAAATTTTATGGCAAAAATAGTGACTTTTGGTAATTTTAAGGGTGGTACTGGTAAGACGACAAATAGTTGTATGATTGCATATCACTTGTCAAAAAAGGGATATAGAACGTTAGTGGTTGATTTAGATCCTCAAGCAAACGCAACTGCACTTTATTTAGCAACTAAACAGGCCCAGACTAAGGAAGTCGTTAAATTCGATACGACCTTAATGACCGCAATTAGCGATAATAATATTGAAAGTATTGTAACTAAGATTAAGGAAAACCTGTATTTACTTCCTAGCTTCGCTGATTTTACTTCATATCCATTGTATTTAGAAAAACTGTATCCAGGAGCAGATAACCAATACCTTAGAGCAATTCATTTTTCCAAATTACTAGAGCCGTTGGAATCTCAATTTGACTACATCATTATTGATACGCCACCGACCGTTAGTTTGTACACTGATTCTGCTTTAATGTCATCAAGATATGTAATTGTAGTTTTGCAAACTCAAGAACGTTCATATACTGGTGCTGAAGCATATATTGAATACCTACAAGAGTTGATCGATAATTATAAGGCTGACTATGATATTTCAGGAATATTACCTGTTTTATTAAAGAAAAAATCACAGGTTGATCAATTAATCCTTGATCAAGCTAAGAAGCAATTTGGGAATGACAATGTCTTTGAAACCATCGTTAAAAATATGGAACGACTAAAGAGATATGATATTATTGGCATTGTTGATCCAGACAACCCTAATCAAAAGCATGATATTCATGATCAAAAGGTTCATTATCTATATGACCAAATTACTGATGAATTTATTAAGCGGGTGAAATAATATGAGTGATCTATTAAAAAAGAATCTAGAAAATCAAAGTCGCAACAAAATGCCTAAAAACGTTTTTTCTAGAAACGAGTTGAGCAATGATTTTGATAATAAAATTAAAAAAATTGAGAAGTCTAGAAAGCAACGTGAAAAATCTACTAGTATTCGGGTTTCAGTTGATACTGCAAACCAATTAAATTCATTAGTTAGTGTTTTGGGACTAGATAGTGTGACAGAATTATTAGGTCAGCTATCAGAATCAGCAGTCGATAACTTAACTGATGAGGAAAAAATTGAATATAAAACCATGAAGAAAATTTTAGATAAGAAGAGGAAATAGAAATCGGGATAACTTCAGATGAAGGGATTCCCTTTTTTATTATTTAAAATTTATTATTTATTATTTATTATTTATTATTTATTATTGTTATGAATTTATGATTTTATATTTTTTTACTTAAAAATAAGTTACAATAACATATATATGAATAAAAAAGGAGCTTAATAATGAAACGCTGGATTAAAATATTAGTCATTCCAGTTATCCTGGTTCTGATCTTAATTTTTGGAATCATTTGGCGAATAGACCAAAATAGCGAGGAAAATGATCATGTTAAGAATTACGGAATTACAACTGGATTGAATCTAGATGCCGCTCGGACTTACTATAAGCCACAAACAATAAAGAAGTTTATTGATACCTTAAGCGAGCATAATGGAAAGTACCTAATGCTGCATTTGACTGATAATGAAAACTTTGGCATTGAAAATGAATTCCTTGGACAAACCGTTAAAAATGCAAAATATGTAAATGATGAGTACATTAGTAAGAAAACGAATCAGCCGTTTTTATCTAAACAACAATTAAAGGAATTAATTGCTTATGGAAAGGAAAAACACGTTTCGGTTTACCCAGAAATTGAAATTCCTGGACATAGTAAGGCGATGATCGACTTATTAAAGGCCAAAAAGTATCCTCACCTTAATTCAATGCTTGCGTTTTCAAATGAATTTGACTTTGGTGCTGATGGAGTTACAACATTATATAAGAAGGTAATTTCAGAATATATGTCGTTATTACCTAAGAATAGTTACTTCGGAACTGGTGGAGATGAATTTTCAATTGATGGCCATTCAGATGAGGTTTCAATTAGGCAGTTCGATAATAATATCAATCGTTATCTAAGAAGTCATGGAAAACAAATGATGGTTTGGAATGATAGTATTGTAAAATCGCAAGTTAATAAGTACGATAAGACAATCGTTGTTAACTATTGGAGTCAATCGAGTGCCGTTTCAGATCCAGCTAACCGTAAATCGCTATTAGCTTTAAATGCTACGTTACCTGAAATTAATCGGGCTGGTTTAAAAACTTTTAATGATAATCAGGCAATAACATATGTAGTTGTTGATAAGGGTAGTTTGGATAAGTCAGGACTTGATAGCTTTAAACAAAGGTTATCAGGGTTTAATTCTGGAATGTGGGATGATCTAGATTCAACCCAACAAGCACCCAACAGTAATAACTTAGGTAGTTTCGTTTCAATTTGGTCAGATGTTAATAACGGCTATAATGGCGAACAGATTCAAGCTAAGACGCTCCCATGGTTAAATGCTTATTTCGACAGAATTAATAAATTTAGTTAATCGCAAGTATTTATCATTTAAGTATCTTATAATTGTTAGTTGTAATCTAACGATTTATAGGGTACTTTTTATTTTCATTTGATAAACATATTAAAAATAAATTATAAATTATTTATAATTATGGCTATTATTTCATATTTTAATTATATGTCTGTTATAATGATGGTAAATATATTAATGTGAGGGAATTAATCTAATGACACTAAAGTATAACACAGCAATTGTTCATTTTATTCAACTTAGTAATAACAAACCATTATTTCCAAAAGCCTATAAATTTTTTATTCCAGCTAAAATGAAATCATCATTATCAATTGGAAGTGTTGCACTTGTGCAAAATCATATTCAAGAAAAGAAATTTTTATCACCAGTTGTGATCACAGGAAATATTACTAAAAAGAATTCTAGAAAGGAATTTAAGTCACTATCTAAAGATACCGGCGAAATGTTTAGTTCCTATTTAGAAAAGCATATTGCAAAAACGACCGAGTATTTTGATAAATATACTAAGGAAGATAACGTTAAATAAAATTTCATAGATATTACAAATAGTTAAAAAAAGTTATGAACTTGGTTTTTGTCGTTTTAAGATGATATAATTACGTTAATACTTAATAAATAAAGGAGTTTTTATAATGAAGAAAAAACAAATTTTTGCAACAGTATTAGTTGCTGGAATTATTTCACCATTATTTGCATTTGGGAATGTTGCTAGTGCCAGTGCTAAGCCTACATTAACACCAAGCGTTTCATATAATTCAGGAAAACTTAGTTTTAAGGGGTCTGTTAAGGGTTCCGCTGCTAAGAACGTTACAAAAGTTGTTGTTAAGAAGGGTAGCTCAAAATTTGCTACTGCAAGCGTAAAGAGTAAGAAATTTAATCTTTCAAAGGCTTTTAGTGGTAAGAATAACTTTACTATCTATGGTACCAACAAGGCTGGTAAGAAGTTAACTAAGAGTTATACGATTAAAAAGTCACAATATGTAACTCCAGATCCTACTTACTACAGTATTGACCGTTCGAAGGCTGGTAAGGTTGCTGTTAGACTTTATGATCAAGGTGAAAAGAATGTTACCTTCTACACTAAGTTTAATGGTTATTCATTCAATACTAGTAATGATACTGCTGGTGGTACTATCACTTACAACTATCCATCTACTGCAGATTACACATTATCTGTTTATGCAGTTGCTAAGAATAAGATGGCAAGTAACACTGTAGACTTACCTGAAGTTCATGATGGACAAGGACAAACTAACCCAGAAATTTTCCCATTCTAAAATCCATATCAAAAAAGGATCAACCTTAATTGGCTGGTCCTTTTTTTATAACAAAAAATAAATAACAAGCAATAAATAATAAATTATTTATTGCTTGTTATTTAGATTGGTTTCACAAATAAAAACATTAAATTAAAGGCAAATCCCCGTCCCAAACCAATTTTAGGGTTTTTAAAAATTCCGTTATGGTTATGATGTTGGGCAATGCTTGCAGCTAATACCATTAAAACGTAAACGGAGACTAAAGCGATAATTCCCCAAAAGTATTCGCCCTTAGTAACAAATAGACTGATCAAGATACTAATGAAAACAATGATATCTAATATTCCAATGATTATATATAGTGCTTTTTGTTTATTTTTAAGCATATCGTTCACTTCCTAAATCACATTGTTTTTGATTGAAAATTTAAAAACTTAGCAAATGGTTTTAATAATTGTAAAATAGCAACTTTATATTTTACAATATTTTTACAATTAATATACAATAAATCTAAATTCTTAGTTTATTATTAAGATTGTTAAAATAAATTAAAGAGGCGGGATATTAACATGAAAAAAAGAATTCTACGTTCCAGTGTATTAATTGGTTTAACACTTTTAAGTATTAGTAGCATCACAAATGCAAAGGCCGATAAGAAGAGTACTAATAAGGCTTTGCTTGAAATTGATACTGATCATAAATCAGACGCAGGAAGATATTTCATTCAAGATTATAAAACAAACACAAGTGCTAATACCACAGCACAAACCAATGCTTCAATTGACTTATTATCACAAATGAACAATCTTTGGCAACCTGGTTCTGATTGGAACAACGGAAAACGCCTTAACACGAAGATTTTAGACGAAAATATTAATTATAATTACAACATTGCTAAAACAAGAACGAAAGCTGAAGAAGATGCATCATGGTTAGATGATAAAAATGACATGGGTTATTCTGCTCAAGAAGGACTTGGGACGCTAACTGATTACTTCAGAAAAGAAGCAAATATTACTGGTGGATATACATCAGTGCCATCAGATGCAGAAACTAAGGATTACGATACTAACTGGAGTAAACAAGAAGTAACTGGTGACCCTAACTCCAGCCTAGGAAGTGTTGTTAAATTAGCTGATACTATGAAAGATGGTAACTATTCTTCAAGTAGTACATCTAAGAAATTTTATAAGTATCCACGTCCATTTAGATGGAATGATTTATCAAACATTACTAACGCCCAAGATAACGGGGTAATTATTCCAACGTTAAAACTATCAGCAAATGCTGATCCTACTAATGATTATGGATTCCCAAGTGGTCACACTAATAGTGCATACTTAACTGCATACGCACTTGCATATGCTTATCCACAAAAATTTCAATCATTGATCACTAGAGCTTCAGAAGTAGGAAACAACCGAATTGTTGCAGGACGCCACTCGCCACTAGATGTTATCGGTGGTCGAGTATTAGGGACTGCATTAGCAGCAGCTATCTTGAATGACCCTGCAAATGCCCAACTTAAAAAGGAAGCGTTTGACCAAGCTCAAAGCATTCTAAAGGAATCCAAGGCTGACAATAACAGCTATGGAATGGACAACAAGGAAGAAAATGCTCAAAAATATAACTTCCGCTTAACTTATGGTTTCTCAAAGATTGCTAACTCTAAGCACACTTACGTTGTTCCTAAG
Source organism: Nicoliella sp. ESL1120 (assembly GCF_058508515.1). Taxonomy (NCBI): domain Bacteria; kingdom Bacillati; phylum Bacillota; class Bacilli; order Lactobacillales; family Lactobacillaceae; genus Nicoliella; species Nicoliella sp. ESL1120. The sequence continues at coordinate 252,084 of NZ_CP196384.1, read as the reverse complement.
GGTGCTGAAGTACTTTTGGAAACTAGATTACCATACCTTAATGCCACTCAAAGAAGAGCAGTTCTTGCAACTACCGAAATACCTACTGGATATCCAATCTTAGATGATGGTGAAGGTTGGGGTCGTTTGAACCTCTACAACGCTGCTAATGGTTATGGCCAATTAGTTTCTGATACGACCGTTAAGATGGATGCATCTAAGGGTGGTTTCAATGCTGCTGATACTTGGAGTAACGACATTACTGGGGTTGGAAAACTAACTAAGACCGGTACTGGTGCATTGACATTAACTGGAAAGAACACATACAAGGGTGGCGTTGCTGTTAAGGATGGTTCATTAGTAGCAGCAAATAACGCAGCTCTTGGTAATGGATCTGTTAGCGTTAGTGGTGGTGATCTTAAGCTTAGTGCTAAAAAGGTTACCGTTAAGGGTACTTACAAACAAAGTAGCAAGGGCTCAACTTCAATTGCTAAGAAGGGCCGCTTAGTAGTTAAGAAGGGGGCAACACTTGGTGGAACCCTTAAACTTAACGGTGGTGAATTTAAGAACGGTGATAAGATTATGAGCTACGGCAGTCACAAGGGTAAGTTCAGTAAGGTTACTGGATTATCTCATGGGCTTCACATTGTATACAACAACCATGATATTAGCATTGCTAAAAAATAATTAAATAAAAAATCGACGATAACAGCTAAAATGAGGACCATTCATTATATGAATGGTCCTCATTTTCAATTTGAACTATTAACCTGAGATTTGATCAAAGTTAAAGATACGAAGCCCCTCTTTATATCCCATTAGATAAGGTTCACTATGTTTAACCTTAAAAATCCGATTAATTAAGTCATGATTTTTAACACTAGCCTTGAACATCATTTGGGTAATGCTAGGTTGATGGCCCTTTAAGTTGGCAACTGAATCATCGATGGCTTGTCGATATCCATTGTTAAAATCAATTTCTAAAAAGTTACTATCCAAAACGAATCATTTCTCCTTTTATCACTCTAAAATATGCTTAACTATTATAACGCTAAAGCAAATAAATTGGGCCTGATTTATGGAAGTCGTGAAACAATATTGATGCTTGTTCCACATTGCCTATTAATATAAATTAGCTTAAAATGGTAATCATAAAGCTGATGCTAATTTGGAGATGATAATATGAGAAACGGTTTAAAAGACTTAGCTGCTGACAAGCGATATGAATTTGTTGGGAAATTTACCCGCTTGGGATATGCTGAAGAATATAATGACGAAGATGGTTATTACTACCAACCTACGATTTTATTTTTAGATGTTCATGATGATAAGGGCAACTTTATCACTGATCATGCTTGGGTTCATTATACGGAACCGTTTATTAAATTGGATGAATTAAAAGATGGTGATTTAGTTGGGTTTACAGCTCAGGTCCATTCTTACAAGAAGGGGGCTGGCATTAATAAAATTACTGATTATGAATTGATCGAGATTCAAGATGTTGTTAGAAAAGGCAATTTTAACGAAAAACGAAATGCAGTGCCTAGTGAGAATAAGCCATTAGTAGGGTACGTTATGGAGCGTAACCGTGCTTTTTATGAAAAGGCCCAACGAAAAGTGGATGAAGAATATACCCAGGCTTACGATCAATGGTTACATCCAGATGATTATAGTAATGAAACGTCTTATTCTGATGATGATGATTCAGGATTAGATCCAGAACTGTTGGCTAAATTAAAGCAGTTTTCTGACGACAATTTAAAATAAATAATAAATTATAAATTATGTTTATTGTATTGGTAAAAATAAAAGGCAGCTCGTCAATTATGGGCTGCCTTTTATTTATTACTGCTTTTTAAATATTTGGAATCCCAAGATAATGATCATTAATACAGCGATCAATACACTAAAGAGTCCGATTCCAGGTTGAGATCCAGAAATTGGTGAAATTTGATTTAAGAATCCCATCACGATTGGTGATACTGCTGTCCCAACGTTACAGCCGACTAATAGGATTGAGTTGGCTAGTGCGGTCGAATTTTTGGGAGCTACTTTATCCATCAAGTTAAAAACGTAAGTCCCAGCAAGTGGGTACGCACCACCGATAATGATTTCTCCAATCGTTAGTACGATTAAATTAGGAGCAAAATTCATGATGGACATTCCAACCGTAAACACTAACAAGCCCAGGGGTAATACAAATTTTTTAAAAATCTTGAAGAAGGTTCCAAATAAAAATCCCATCAACATGCTAGCAATCGTGAAGATCGTAATTACGAAACTCGCATCGGTAGCACTACCTAGTTTTCCATTAACAACGATCGTAGGGGTCATAACACTAACCGTTGCTAGTCCCATCGTCATGATTGCACAAAAGACTCCAGCAACGATTACAGCAAAGTTAACCTTTGAGCGTTGCTGTTGCCCATCTTTACCAACGGGTTCACCTGTTTCGATATTTGGCACAGCCTTCCAGAAGATTACCAGGATAATCAAAATAAAGAAGTATGCTAAGAATGACACTTGCCAACTGATGTTTAATAATTGGCCAACTAGTATATTGACGATACAAAGACCAATCGTTTCAAATGAGTTGCGATTACCAAGCATTTGAGCTTGTTCATTACCACTATAAAAGATATTGATGATCGTAATTGCTAACGAATTGATCATCCCAATTCCAATCCCAAAGATGATCCTAGATCCCAATATTAACCATAGGTTGGGGATGAACGCTGGGATGACACCAGAAATACCCATCAATAAGATTCCAAGGCCAATCATTTTTTTAATCCCAAATCGTTTTGCTAGTGGTGCTGACATTAATAGCACTATGAACGCTGGAATTTGTTGAATTGTTGCAACCATGTTTACCAAGGTTGCAGGATAGTTTGAAAATGCTTTTTGCATCGCTGGAAGTGCTGGTGAAATTGCAGTTCCAGTCGTAATGACCAATGAAACCGCTAAAATTGCGAAACGGTGAAACCATGTTTTAGCGTTCCATTCTGAATTATTAGCCATTTTAATCCCTCCAATCAGATCTCTGTAATTCACAATTTTATTATATCACTTTTTAAGCAAAAGAAAACGCTTACATTGATTGACTCAGTTTTTCATTTTTTATCATGATATAATGGTTTTAAATTAATTGTCACGTGGGGGGAAGCGTATTGCGGGTAGATAAACAAGATGAAATTGCTAATTTTTGTTGTCGATTGGGGCGTACTTTGGTCGAAAGTGGTGCTGAAATTAATAGGGTCGAAACTACCGTTGAATTCATTGGCCATAAGGCTGGATTGCACGACTTAAGATGTTACGCAGAATTAGGTGTAATATTTGTTTACTATGAAAACGGTATCAAAAACCAAATTATGAAGATAAAGGGGCATGACTTTAATTTTCAAAAAGTTGATGAGATTAATAATCTATCACGTCAGTTTGTAGAGAATAAAATTACATATGATTATTTAAAAAATGATTATTACAGAATTAGAAATAAGGTAATTGACTTTACGATCACCCGTAAAATTTTAGCTGCCGGGTTAGTATCAGTGGCTCCATTACTACTATTTCATACTAATTGGGTTAACTTAGCGTTATCTTTTTTCGTTGGAATTATGGGTTATTTAACAACTAGGTTTATGTCAGGGAAATCAAAAACCCCTTACTTGGATGTGGCGTTTGGTGGTTTTGTAATTGGAATGTTGGCGATGCTCATTAGCATTTTAGTTCCTGGAACGAACGCTGATATGATTATCTTTAGTTCGTTAATGCCGATTGTGCCAGGGATTGCCCTGACAAACTCATTTAGAGAAATTATGGCTAAAAATATTTTATCTGGACTGATCCTTGGCATGGAAGCAACTATGATTGCAGTTTCGATTAGTGGTGGGGTAATCATTGGAAAGTTATTAATTAAATTTTTGATTGGTGGGATATAAAATGGTGCTGAGCGTTGAATTTCTATTTGCGTTTTTATCAACTTGGGGGTTTGGTGTAATCACTAATGTTCCCAAGCGAACCCTAATTGCTTCGGGCCTGGTCGGCGCAATGGCTTGGCTGGCGTATATTCTAGCAGATGGAATGGGTGCAAATGTAATTGTTGCCAACCTACTGCCAGGAATTGTCGTCGGTTTATTTGGGAATGTGGAATCAATGATTGTTAAAACGCCCGTTAACTTAGTCTTTGTGCCAGCTGTAATTTCATTGGTACCAGGTGCACTGTTTTACAAGAGCATGGAGCAACTGACCATAGGATTAAGCAAACTTGCAATGCAAGGACTTTTAAAAACGTTATTGATTGCAATTGCATTAGGAATTGGTTTTATTATTGGAGAAGTTTTATTTAAACTCTTAAAACCAACAATTAAGAAATTAATTATAAAAAATAAATAATTAATTTTTTGTTACATTAGTTTTTGATTAAAATTATAATTTACTTTTAATGTTAGCCGTAGTAAAATAACAGCAGGTTAAATAATTAATAACGCTAAAGATTGAACTCCTTTAATGATTAGTGAATATAACCTCTGTTGTTATTACATAATTATTTAATCTAAACGGGTACATCATCAATTTTTCCTCGAATAACACCCCCATTCCTTGCAGATGGGGGTGTTTTTAATTTTTAACTAATTTTATGCCACTGATTATAAAAATTAGTGGCATAAGCCACGATATAGAAATAATTGACCATTTTATTAGCTTATAAATTTACCTATAATATCCAGCATATCAACAAATAAGGGGATGATTATGTTGGATAAGGATCGTACGACGTTGGCAATGTTTTCATTATTGCTCGCTAATTTTATGGGTGGATTAGATGCAACGATTGTCAATACAGCAATTCCATCGATCACTAGTGATTTGAGTGGGATTCAATTAATCGGATGGATCAGTTCAGTATTTTTATTAGGCGTTGCTATAACAACCGTCCTATGGGGACGCTTAGGAGAAATCATCAATAATAAACGGGCTTTTCAAATCGCGGTATTATTGTTCATCTGCAGTTCGGGCTTAGCGGGGCTTGCTCCTAATATGCTAATATTGATCATCGCTAGAGCATTGATGGGGATCGGTACTGGTGGGATGGTTTCGATTCCATTTATTATCTATGCTGAAATATACCCTAAGCCAGTTGAGCGAGCACGGGCAGTTGGTTGGGTGACCGCATCTTATACGCTATCAACCGTTCTAGGTCCAATAATTGGGGGATTGATTGTTGACCATTTTTCGTGGCACTGGGTATTTTTTATTAACTTACCGATTGGATTACTATCTATCTTAATGTTACAGCTCACGTATCGAGTTAATGATTTTAAACCTACGAGTAGTCGTTTTGATTATCTGGGTGCGGGACTATTGTCGATAATATTGACTTTATTGCTATTTGCCAGTAGCTCGTTATCTAGCCATTTTCAAATTACTGTGATTTTAATAGTAATTACGGTTGGGATATCAGTTATTTTTTTTCACGTGGAAAATAGCATTGATGATGCTTTAGTACCAATTCAGTTATTAAAAAATTGGCCGATCCAGTCACAAAACATCATCATGTTCTTGATCAACGGATACTTTATTGGCTTTAGCGTTTACGCCCCGATGTGGTCGCAAGGATTATTGGGCACGAATGCTACTTATGGGGGATTAACTCAAATTGCTGGTTCGATCTTATTGTTATTAGGGACTAGGCTTACGGCACACTTAATGAAACGCATTCAATATCGGACCATTGTGGGAGTAGGGATATCTAGCGTTTGTGTATCATCATTGACAATGTTTTTAGCGACACAAAATACTCCATACTTTTGGTTATTGATTAGCGGAGCCTTCAATGGACTTGGGATGGGCCTATCGTTTACCCCTATGCAAATTTCAATTCAAGATGGAGTTGCTAAGCAGTTAGTGGGGGTGTCAACAACATTTGGATTATTAATCCGTACCCTAGGTGAAACTTTTATGGCAGCAATTTTTGGTGCGGTGTTTAGTATCAGGATTTCACAACAGACTAATTATCAATATCCATTGAAAATGGTAACAGCGTTAACTGATTTTAAAACTGCACAGTCATTGCCTTACCAACTAGTGCCGCATTTAAAGAGAATGCTTTTCAATGGGATCCACCTAGTGATGTTTATGGGGCTAGTCCTTTCATTAATTGCAATCGTTTTAAATTGCATTAGAACCTTACCGCAAAACACAAGCAAATAACTTTAGGGAGATTTTAATATGGAAATGAATATTCAAGAAATCAATGATCGTTTAAAGTTAAAACAACTAGTTGATCTATTTTCGAACTATGCAGATACTAAAGAAAATGAAAAACAGGTTCAATTGTTCACTTCTGATGGTGAAGTCAATATTATTAATAATGGCAAAGTGGTCTTTAAACTAAAGGGGCGCAAAGCAATTTATGATGCGTTCTCTAAATCCATGGAAGAGTATGAAACTGTTTTTCACATGAGTGGCCAACAAACGATTACTTTTATTGATGAAATGCATGCTGAGGGGATTGCTTATAATTACGTCTTTTTAGAAAATGCTCAATCTAAGGTACAAGAAGGCGTTCGATATGAGGATCGCTACGTCAAAGTGGATGGTAAATGGTTGATTGAAAAACGTGATTCTCATTTTATCTGGCATAAATAGAACAATATAATTTAAGCATCCAACTATTTAAAAATAGGGGATGCTTTTTATTAATTTTTTGATTAATTTAATTTAATTTTAATAATATTTTATAATTAAAATTAAAATAGGATGTTTTTTTAGTGCTTTTAAAGCCTTTAATATAACATTTTTAAATTTATTGAAATAATTTGGTTAAATTTAATGAAATCGTTTTATTATTATTTTATAATTAAATTAAAATTAAATTAAAAATGTGAGGAGAGGTGGTTAAATGGCTGAGCATTTTATTTATGACTATGTCAAGAACCATATAAGAGACTTTTTTGATTACATAAAATTTAGTGGTACTTCTGTACAAAATAGGAAAATGACAAGGATGTCAGCTTGTTATCATCTTATTGAAGGGAGGAGTGATGCTGAATGAAGGGATTAGTAACTGGTTTTACCCCATTTGATAAACATCCTAATAATCCATCTTTGGATATTTTACATTCACTCCCTGATCGACTAGATGAAGCTGAAATTGTTAAAGTAGCATTACCAACTGAGTTTCAAATCAGCAGTTTAATGATTGCTGATTCGATCGAACAACATCATCCTGATTTCGTTTTAAACATTGGTCAGGCTAACGGTCGAATTGGCATTACTCCAGAGTTAGTGGCTGTTAATGTTGATAATGCGGGTATTCCCGATAATAATGGCTACCAGCCAATTACAAGATCGATTCATCATGATGGTGAAGATGAATACTTTAGTAATATCCCAATTAAAACAATCGTTAGAAATATTCGTGATATTGGGATTGATAGTAAAATTTCTACCTCAGCTGGAAATTTCGTTTGTAACCACGTCATGTATGAGGTTCAATACTTAATGCGCAAAAGATACCCCACTATGAAGGCCGGCTTTATTCATGTTCCATCTAATTATTCCGATAATGATGATGTGCCAACCATGGCGTTGGATGATGAAGTAGATGGCATCAAGATTGCGCTACTTACAATTATTCATCACTTGGATGATAATATTGTACTAGATCATCCTTATGAATATTAAGTGATTTCAGTTTATATTAGTGATAAAGCTGATATAATTAAAGGGTAGATTAGTAACATAATTTTAAGGGATGATGAAAATGTTAAGAGCCAAAATTTCACATTTAGCAATTTTATTAGCAATCGCTGCTGGCACGACGATTTACTTTCAAGGAACTGATAACGTAAATGCTGATATGAATCAAAAGCAAGTTAATCTCATCCAAGCCCGTCGTCATCATAAATATGCACCTCAAAACAACGGTTCACATTCAGGAAGCGAGTTCGATCGCTTTAAACAAGTACGATTGGCCAAAGCAAAGGATGACTTTATACATGCTAAACATGATTTGAAAAATGCTAAAAATAAAAAACAACTAATGACAGCAAAGATTAATTACAATCATGCTAAGCAAAAATTGTTTAATGTAAATCACAAATAAACCGCATGTGATGTTTTAATTGGATTCAAACAAAAAATAAGGGGTTGATCTGAAATTAATCAGATCAACCCCTTATTTTATTTGAAATGTTTATACTTAAAGTATCGATAGCCCAATTTCATTCCAAAAATTCGCTTGGCAGTTCCGGTATGGTTGGCCAAAAAGATATATATCAATAGGAATGTGATTCCATAAATGGCTAAATAAATGAAACTGCTTAATCGATTGACTGGCTGAAACACTTGCTGGAAGGTGAAGTAATAACCACTCATGATGATGATTAAAAATGAATTGGTGTACAAAATAGGGACTAGTGAGCCTAATTTTACGCCATATAGATGGTTTAACTTAAAGTAGCCGAGTGCAACGATTGCTAAAAAGGCAGCATCAGTTGCGATGATTGCTCCATTTGCACCAAATAATTTAAGCAGTGGGAACTGTAAGGCTAGTTTGATAAAAATTCCAACTGACATGTACATGACCGCTTTTTTACTAGCATGGAGTGCCTGCATTAGCGTTAATACGTTAACGGCAAGGCCTAAAAAGATGCTTTGAATAATATTTTGGACGAGATAATAAGTTCCAACCTGGTCGTGAGTGAATAGAACAGTATAAACGGGACCAGCAGCGAATCCGCTAATAATAACAATTGGCATTAAAAAGAATAGTAGCAATTTATAGTTCTCTAATAATAACTTATTGATTTGGGACCATTCTTTTTTGGCATGTAGTTCTGAAAACAATGGCAAACTAGTTTCAGAAACCGATGTGACCAGTGAAATGATGATCGTAGTGATTTTACTAGGGTTAGCCGATGAGACAGTATAAAGATAGTTAACGTAATCAGAAGCCATGTGATTAACGTTGATCAAGACCTGCTTGAAGAATACTTGATCGATTAGTTGGCTAATTGTAATACATGATCCGACTAACACGAATGGAATTGATGCGTACCATAATCCTAAAATAGTTGATACAACGTTGTTGAGGGTTTTTGGCTTACTATTATCCATCTGTTTTTGATAGATTGATTTTTTATGATTGCCGTACAGCAGTAAGTATAAGTAGCTGATAATGGAACCAATAAATGCACCAAAGACACTTAGGTAAACGGCAACGATATAGTTATGATGAAGCACTTTGATAACGATAAAGGTTGAAATGATAATGAATAAGACCCGTGATAATTGTTCCCAAAGCTGTGAGATTCCGTATGGTTTCATGTCACTATGCCCTTGAAACCATCCCCTCATCATGCTCATTGAAGGCAGAATAACGATGGCTGGAACTAACATTCGAATTGAAATGATTGCTTGATGGATTGATTTTACAGGACTATTTTGAGCAATTAATGGTGCTAAAATGTACAAAACGAGTCCACATATAATTCCAGCGATAATCATTATTATAAATGCTAATTTAGTGACGTATGCACTATCTAGATATCGATTTCTAGAGTTTAACGATGAAACACGTCTAGCGATTACTGAGGGGAGTCCAGCAGTTCCAACCGCGATTAGTAATGCATATGGTGTATATGAAGCATTGAACACTGCTTGCGCATTTAACTGATCACTGTAGCTACCAATCATTATTAACCATGGAATTAGATAGACGATCCCTAACACCCTGGAAAAAATACTACCAAAAGACAGCCAAAATGATCCCGATAACATCTTTTTATTCAAAAAAATCCCTCGAGTTCTAAATATTTATTGTTTAGTTGAATTGATCGTTGCTAATAAGCATTGAGCTCAATTCCAATGGATATATTACCACATGGTTATTGAACCCACAAACAACGCTTAATTATACACTATTTTTGAATTTGTTTAATAAGCTAATCTAATCCGGTTTTAAAATTTAAATTAAACTACGTTGTTTTTTGTTATGTATTAAATATGTTACTAGCGTATAATAATATTTGATACATTATGGTTTTTACATAATAAAATTATTCCAATTTTGGTTTATTTTATGTATTTTGATTCAGAAAATTAGGGAGTGATTAATTTGCCTTATAATAAATATCGTTTTAATAAAGTAAATGATAAAAAAGCATTAAAGAAAGTGAAAAGGCAATGGGTCGTAGTTTCAGTGTCAATGCTTGCTGCTCTAGGGGGAGCAACGATTGCTGAAAAAGCAGTGACGGTTAATGCCGACACCAATCCTTCTATTAATAATGATAACAGTGGAAGTAGTTCTGCTGATAAGCAATCAGGGGGCGCTTCCGCTAGCTCAACTGGAAGTAGCGTAACTAGTGATAGCACGAATAGTTCTACGGTTAGCAGTGCTAGCGGTTCCAATAGTGGTTCTACCAATGGGAGTAGTTCCTCATCAACCACTAGTTCGAACTCGTCTGCAAACGCTAGTGCTAGTGGAACCAGTAATACTAGCAGTGCTAGTGGCAGTGCTTCAACAGGTAGTAATAATTCAAACACCAGCAATTCTTCTGGCAGTTTCGTAAGTCAGGTTAACAGTGCTATCGATAGTGCTAATTCCAGTATTGCGGCTTCTTCTGCCAGCGCTGATCCTGTAGTTGTAAGTGCACAGTCTCAATTGGATACGGTCATTTCACAAGGGAGTGCCGTTAATTCGCAAACTAGTGCGGTTTCTGCAATGTTTAGCTCCGTGGCTGTTGCTATGAGTTATGCCAATTCTAATAGCGCCTCGATTGATTCCTATTCTGCGATGAGTAGTAATGCAGCTGTATTGAGCTCCGCATATAGTTTAATGCAAAGCTACCAATCTAGTGCAAATACGACCAATAGTTCAGCTACCAATTACAAGTACAAAGTGCTGACTAGTTATGCCGTTAGTGCCTATGCTGGTGAATTGACGAACGTTTCGAGTGCTAACGCTTCGAACCTATCGCTAGCAACCGTGCTCTACAATAGTGCCAGTGCCGCTGTGATCGCAATCAATAGTGAATATTCGGCCACTTCGAGCAACTATGCTAACGCTACTTCCGCCGGTTTGAATGCGCAGGGGACCACCAACACGACTGTCAACGTTACCACGGCCCAAGAATTTAATGATGCAGTGATGAACCCGAACGTCTACCATATTAACGTTTTAAATGACATCGACTTACACCAGGCCCAAGGGGTGACCGATGCGGTCCAAACTCGTCAGGTGACTAAGAACGATAACACCAAGGACTTTGTGATCAACGGGTTAAAGGCCGACGGAACCTGGGCCAACATCGACTACGGTGGGGTTGACTACAGTCCGATGAACACGCGGACGATCACGTTGATGAACCAAAACATGTACGGGACCTCCCAATACGGGATCATTACCGACCATTTGGGTTCTGGAAAACCACTGACCACCGATACCTACATTAATAACGTAACCTACACGGGACCACAAATGATTCAAGCCAATAACTTGAACGCCTACATTCAAAATAACGTGACCGTTAATAGTGTGCCAAGTTTTACCGTTTCTGGGATTCCTAGCGATACGGCGACCCACTATGCCGACGTTACCAACAGTCGGAACCTTGAAGTTATTTCGATGACCGTGATGAGCGGGGCGACCTACAACGGTTATACCAATAATGGGACCGTAATTGAATTACAGGGCCAGTTCAACGTCCAAAAGGGTGCCACGGTTAATTTGAACCCGAACGGGGATGCCAGTACCTACTTTGGGCAATCCGCAGCAGCTCCTTCAATCAAGCATGGTTCACAAAGTGTCAGAGCACAAGGGCTATACGCTAAGGGGACCGCTGTGATCAACGGGACTGTCAACATCAACACCGGGAACATGCAGACTGGGAGTTCCAGTAATACCGGGAACAGTAGCTGGGGGACCAGTGCCCTCTACCTAGCCTCTGGTGCCAACATGGTTGTCGATGGTGGGTCCGTCAACGTCTCGATCAACAGTAAACCAGCCGCCTACCCAGTTGATATCGAAGGGAACCTGGATGTTAAGAACAGCGGTCAGTTCAACGTGTTAGGGAAAAACATGACCGACTACCAAAACATCGTTACCTATATTGGTGGTACCGTGACATCCGAAACGAACGGATTATTGCAATCCACGATCAACAACGTTACCGGAACCGGGAATCCATACGTTCTCCAATTGGGTTCGAACGCTACCTTGAACGTTGTAAACGGTGGGAACCTGATCCTGTCATCGGATGGGACCAGCAACCCGACGCTACTGTACACCCAAGGGACTGTTAACATTAATACCCCAGGGCAGGACGTTGTCTTTGATCTAGACACCACCCATTCGGATCCCGCCCAAAAGCAAAGTGCGGGGATTATTTCCAACGCTAACTTCAACGCCTATGCGGTTAGTGTGGATAACAACGGGAATGCGCAGGGAGCCTACTACGCAGTTAAGATTCCAGCCAGTGGGAACATCCTGTATTACAACGCCCAGGACAAGGCTTTTGAAAATCTGCCAAGTAACGGTGTCAATGGCTCGACTTCAATTACCAATTCCAAGTACCTGTCGTTTACGGCATCGCCAACCGCCAACTTCATTAGTCCACTGAACGTCCAAAAGGTGGTTAACGGGGATGGAACCGACGTTAATGAATACGAAATTTCTGGAACCCTCTCTTTGACGGGGGTCAATAACATCCCTGAATCCTTGAAGAATAAGCCAGTCTACATGAGTGTGGTCGTCAACGGCCACCAACTTCTAATTGACAACAACGGCCAGGGAGTCGTTGATGATCCTAAGACTGATGTCGATGGGGATGGTAATAAATACACTAATACGCTTCCGGTGAGCTACGTGAACGGACAGTTAGTGACCTCAATGCCATTTAGCTATCGGGTTCCCGCCAGTTGGTTGAACGATTTTAAGGCGGCCACCAGCAGCACGAATGCGATCGTTAACTCGTTGTCTGTTACTGCGCACTACTTCGTTTCAACGATCGATAGTGAACTCTATGAAGATAAGAACGGGAATACCTACACCAGTAGTAACATCATTAACCCAACAACCGGTCCGTTCAACGTTTCTAATACCCAGATCTATTCTGGCAGTATCAAGAACCACGCAATTACTGATCCACTCTACCTAATTAACCAACCAGCAATTGATCAAGCCAATGCTTCTTCATTGCAGGCTTCTTCAGCTGGCAGCAGTATGACCGCCTTTGCTAGCTCGAACGGCAGTGCGATTAGCTCGACTGCGATCAACAACTCTAGTTACGCCGTTAAGGCTGCTAGTGCCGCTAGTGCGACGAACGTTAGTTACACCAGTGTGGTCAGTCAATCAAGTGCCATGCAATCGTTGGCCTCACAGGGATATCCATCTGCAGTTGCAATGCAATCATCAATGGCTAGTGCCGTTAGTGCAATGACGATTAATAGTTCGAATGCTTCTGAGTACAACTCCCAAGCCCAAGTCGCCACTAGCTTAGCAACTTCTGCTAATAGTGACTACATTGTTCAATCGAACAACGTCAGCAGCTACGCTAGTTTGGCATCTTCATACGCCAACAACGTTACCTCAAATAACAACGCCGAAGCCAAGTTGAGCAACTTCGGCCCATCCGATAGTGATGCCTCCAGTGCCTCTTACTATGCTTCTTTAGCGAGCGCTGCAGTCTCATCCGCCAGTGCTGATTATTCTAACTTCAGCAGTGCCGTTAGTGCTGCTGCCCAACTGACCGATAGCGCCGTTAATGCTTCGAACGCGGCTGCGAAGTTTGCCAGTGCTGCCAACAGCATCTACAGCGATGGGGTTGACAATGCAAACAGCAAGGCCAGCTCAGCCGTTTCAGGGGCTCAAAGTGCCGCCGACAGCATTAGTAGTTTATCAAGTAGCGTGAGTGCTAACGTCAGCAATGCCGATTCAGTAGCCTCTAAGGCCCAATCAGAAGCCAACGCCGTTAGTGCTGCCCAACAATCTGGAAATAGTGCTTCGGCTGCCATTAGTAGTGTTGCCAGCCTTTATCCCAACGATTCGCAAATTAACAGCGATCAATCGGTTGCCAGTGCTGCTAATAGTGCCTTGAACAGTGCCCAATCGGCAGGTTCAGTTGCTAATTCGGTAGCTCAGTCTGCCAAAAACGATGCTGATAATGCGGCTTCTAATTATTCAACCGCTAGTCAAGCAGCTAGCCAGGCGATTGCCAGTGCGCAGAGCGCCTCCGTGCTTGCTTCTAGTTATGAATCCGCTGGTAACTTTAATAAGGCTTCTTCCGCCGCTTCCGATGCAGCAGTGGCGAATTCCGCTGCTCAAAACGCGGTCTCCAGTGCTAATGCGGCCAGTCAGGTGGCTTCTAGCGCCTATAATTCTGCGCAAAGTGATGAATCCAGTGTGGCTGCAGCAAGCAGTGCTGCAGCTAGTGCACTATCCAGCGTCGCCAGTGCCAACAGCAATACGTCCGCTAGAGCAGCTTCACTTGCTAACTCGACTGCCAGTGCTGCCGATAGTAATGCCACTAGTGCCAATAGCAAGACTAATTCGTTGACGAGCGATTCTGCTAACCCATCCAACGTTGCATCGTTAACTAGTCAGACCAACGATGCAGCATCTGGGGCTTCTGCTAGTGATAGCGCCGCTGCCAGTGCCGCTAAGGAAGCTTCCGATGCCAACGCCCAGGTCAAGTCGATGGCATCTGCTAACCCGAACAACTCAACCGTTCAAAGTGCTGCATCTGGAGTAGCGAGCGCCAACTCAGTGGCCCAATCCGCTGCTTCTGATGCCGACTCTGCCAACACGGCCGCCCAATCCGCCAGCAACGATGCAAGTAGTGCAAGTGTGACCGCCTCAGCAGCTGCTAGTGTGGCCAATTCTGCCGCTAGTGCAGCCAAGAGTGCTTCAACTGCTGCTAGTCAAGCCGCTGCTAGCGGTGATCCCGTGGCGGCTTCTAGCGCAGCTAGTGCTGCCAGTGCTGCGGCTAATAGCGCCCAATCTGCCATCAGCAATGCCTCAGTTGCCCAGTCTAATGCCGTGATTGCATCCAATACTGCTTCCGCTGCTTCTGCCAAGGCATCTTCGGCTGCCAGCAATGCTGTTTCAGCTAATAACACCGTTCAAAGTGCAGAAAGCACTGCTAATAGTGCCATCGGTGGTGCTTCCAGCTATGCCAACGAGGCCAAGGCTCAAGCATCTTCTGCTGCTAATACCACCAATAATGCGCAACAGACCGCTAGCAGTGTTGCTGTGTTGAGCAGTTCTGCTAAGTACTCTTCAGAAGCCAGTGCAGCTTCCAGTACTGCTAGTCAAACAATGAGTTCGGTCGCATCAGCAAGTAGTGCCATCAATAGTTTAATCAATTCCAATCCATCTAACGCTAGTGTCCAAAGTGCCGCCAGCGTGGTTAATAGCGCCAGTGTCATTGCCAGTTCTGCTTCGATCGATGCGTCCGTTGCATCCAGCGTTGCTAATTCGGCTTCATCCGCAGCCAGCGCTGCTGCTCAATCCGCTGCTGATGCTGCCAATTCAGCAGCTGTGCAATCTAGTGTTGCCAATGCCGCTGCTAGTGCTGCAATTAGTTATGCTGCTAATGGTGATGTGAGTGCTGCATCATCTGCTGCCACAGCTGCTAAGTCGGCTGCGAGCCTTGCTAGTTCAGCCAATGATGTGGTCCAATCCGCTAATTCGAATGCTCAAGCAGCGACTGATAGTGGAAACGCCGCAGCTGCTAAGGCTTCCAGTGCGCAATCAACGATCGCTAGTGTCGCCTCCGTTGCTTCTTCCGCCATTGCTGCTGTCAGCAACAGCGTCAACGATGGGGCTGATTACAACCATGAAGCCAGTTCCGCTAGTTCTGCTGCCTCGAGTGCTTCCGCTGCAATTAGTGGAACCTCTGCTGACGTTAATTCATCGATTGTTAGTGCTACCTCCTATGCTTCTGCAATTGCTGATGACGTAAGTAGTGCCAATAACTTTGCTTCAGGTGCCAGTTCGTTGAACAGCGATGCCCAATCAATTGCCGCTTTACATCCAAACGATTCTGCCATTGTTAGTCAAGCGCAGGTTGCTAGTTCTGCCAACTCGGTTGCTAATAGTGCTGCCAGTCAAGCAGTTAGTGCGCAATCAGCTGCTGAGACTGCAAAATCACAAGTAGTAAGCAATGCTAGTATTGTTGCCAGTGCGAGCGTTATTGCTAGCTCCGCCGCCAGCACTGCTGCTAGTGCTTCTGCAGCAGCATCTAATGCGGTGGCCAGTGGGAACAACTCGGTGGCCCATTCCTATGCCGACCAGGCATCCAGTGCTGCTGAAGTTGCTAAGTCAGCACAATCAGACGCAAACAATGCTGATCAAGCTGCGAGCCTAGCCAACAGCACCGCTGCCAGTGCTAACGCTACTGCTTCTCATGCTAGTTCGGTCGCTTCTAGTGCCAACCGTGCTGTTGCTAACGCTGATGCAGCAATTAATGGTAAGGCCGGAAGCCAATACGCTAGCGATGCTGATAATGATTACAGTGATGCCAGTAAGGCAGCTTCAGTCGCCAACGAAGCTGCGAGTGGAGCGAGCGGTGCTCAATCTGCTGCTAACGATGCGGCTAAGTATTCAACCGCCGCCAGTCAAGCTTCTGATGCGATTAACCAATCAATGGGTTCGCTCTCTTCAGCTAATAGTCAGGTGGCTAGTTTGAGTTCTGAGAACCCAAGTGATTCTGTCATCAACAGTGCGGTTAGTGCAGTTGCTAGTGACACATCAGTTGCTAATTCGGCCTCATCCGCTGCTAAACAGGCATCCAGTGCCGCTTCTGTTGCAAAGGATGCCGCCGATAGTGCCGCTAGTTCCGCTAATTCTGCTGCTAGCAATGCGAATACACAGGCATCGATTGCATCGCAATACGATAGCATTGCCAACAGCGCTGCCAATTCTAACGATCCATCGGGAGCTAGTTCGGCCGAATCTATTGCCTCCAATGCTGCTGATCAAGCTTCTAGTGACAGTAGCGTTGCCCAATCAGCCTCAAGTACCGCCAACCTATATGCTAAGGCCGCTTCCGTTGCTGCTTCGCAGGCTTCGTCTGCACAGGTAGTGGCTTCCAGTGCCATTGCTGATGCTAGTAAAGTCGCTTCAAAAGCGACCGAGGCCGTTTTAGCTGGTGATTATAATAGTGTTGCTAGTTCCGCCAGTTCGGTTGCCAGCAGCGCATCTGCTGCCGTAAGTTCTGATTCAGCAGTGGTTGCTCCAATCGTTTCCAGTGCGCAAAGTGCTGCTAACACTGCTACTGCTAACCAATCCGCTGCTAACACTGCAGTCAGTTCTGCCAATTCCGCCAGCACAGCAGCCAGCGTAATCGCATCATACTATCCAGATGATTCATCGATTGCCAGTGCGGTTAAGAATGCTTCAACGGCGACCCAAAGTGTTGCATCTGTCGCCCAACAAGTGACTAGTGCTAGTTCAGCTGTCGTTTCTGCAAAGAGTCGGGTTGACAGCAACGCTGCTAAGATTAGCAGCGCTTCTGTCATTGCTAATTCCGCTTCAATTGTTGCGTCAGCTGATTCTGTAGCTGCCTCCAGCGCCGTTGCCGGTGGTGATCGTGCTGCTGCAAAGTCATATGCCGAACAGGCATCCAGTGCCGCTTCAGTTGCCAAGAGTGCTCAATCTGATGCTGATGCTGCTACTAGCGATGCTAGTCAGGCTAAACAAGATGTTGATAGCGCTGCTAATCAAGGAGCTAGTGCTACTTCTGCCGTACAATCACTTGCTAGTCAAGCTGCTAGTGCGACCAGCGTTGCTAATTCGCTGGCTAGTGAACATGGAAGTAACCCAGCCCTCCCAGGAAACATTGCAGCACAAAGCGCAAAAGTGGCTGCTTCTTCCGCTGCCAGCCTAGCTGATTCGATTGCGAGTGCCAATGGAGCAAACTCCAATGCTGCAGATAAATACGCTAGCGTTGCCAGTGCCGCTAGTTCAGGAGCAAATAGTTCCACCAGTGCAGTTAGTTCTGCTACCAATGCAGTCAACAGCTATGCTTCGTCATACCCAGATAATTCCGTTGTGGCTAGCGCTGCTAATACGATTAGCTCCGCTAGTTCCGCTGCTCAGTCTGCATCTAATGATGCATCCAGTGCTAATAGTGTTGCTGCTAGCGCTAAGTCGGTTGCTTCATCAGCCGCCAACGAAGTGGAAAAGCAACGCTCAACTGCTGAACAAGACTCATATACTGCATCCAGTGCCGCAAGTGCCGCCTCATCTGCATATGTAGCGGGGAATAGTACTGCTGGGGATGCCTATGTGAAACAAGCAGTTGCTGCTGCTTCTGATGCTAGTGTCGCGGTTAGTCAAGCCAATTCTGCTAGTGATGTTGCCAGTTCCGCAGTTAACGATGCTGCCAGCGCCGCCAGAAGTGCGGTGAATGCATCCAGCGTTGCCAGTGCAGCAAATGATGCTGCTAATGCGGCTTTGAATTCTGCGCAATCAGCAGTTACTAGTAGTGGTTCAGATCTTGTTGCACCGACGATTTCAGCCGCTAGCACAGCCGATAGTTACGCTAAGGTAGCTAGTGCTGATAACTCGGGAGCCGCTCAATCAACCAGCTTCGCTAGTTCTGCTAGCGGAACCGTTAATAGTCTAGCGTCCGCCCATCCAGATAACTCGGTTGTGGTGAGTGCTTCTGCAACGACTAGTACTGCTGCTTCGATCGCTAGTTCTGCTAATTCAGTTGCATCTAGTGCCAATAGTGCTGCGATAAACGCCAAATCGGTTGCTGACTCAGCTTCAAGTGATGTGGTGGAACAAAGTAAAAATGCCTCTGCGGCTCTTTCCAATGCAGCAATTGCCAAGAGTGCTGCTTCATCAGCATACGCTGCTGGTGATCCACAATCGGGTGATCGATTCAATAGTCAAGCTTCTAATGCATTAAACACGGCTAGTTCTGCTGCTAGTCAAGCAATTAACGATTCGAACGCAGCTAGTTCAGCCGTAACGAGCGCATCCGCTGCTGCGGATTCAGCTAGCTCGGCTTCAGTTGTGGCTAGTTTTGCCGCTGAAGCTGCTAAGGATGCCTTAAATGCTGCTCAATCTCAATATCCAGGGATGAATAGTGAAGCTTCAATGGCCGTTTCTAACGCTAAGGCTGCTTTATCTGTTGCTACTAGCACCGCTAGTGGAGCATTATCGGACGTAAGCAGTGCCGATAGTTATGCTAAAATTGCTAGTTCCGCCAGCGTTGGTGCTGGTAGTTCTAAGAGTACCGCAAGCTCTGCTAACGATGTGGTGAATAGCTATGTTTCAGCATATCCAAATAACGCAGTCGTTGTGAGTGCGGCTTCTACTACTAGTGTTGCCTCATCGATCGCAAGCTCTGCTAATTCAGTTGCGGCTAGTGCTAAGAGTGCTGCAACTAGTGCCAAGAGTACGGTTGATTCAATTGCAAGTGATGCTGCTAGTCAAAGCGCAATTGCAAGTAGTGCTGCTTCAGTTGTTAATAGTGCCTCCAGTGCTGCTGCATCTGCTTATGCGAATGGCAACCCTACCGCTGGTGATAGCTATAGTCATCAAGCGACTGCAGCTGCTAGTGAAGCCAGTGTCGCTGCTAATAATGCCTCCGCTGATTCTAGTGCTGCTAATTCGGCCGTTTCGGTCGCATCAGATGCTGCTTCCACTGCGACTTCGGCTTCGGTTGTTGCTAGTTTTGCTGCCGATGCTGCAAAGGCGGCATTGAATTCTGCAGCAGCTGCTCTTCCAGTTACGGATAGCGAAGCTTCTGTTGCTAAGTCTACTGCCGATTCTGCTTCTGTCGTTACCAGTAGCGCTAATAGCGTTGCCATTGCTAACGCTAGTGCTGCTGACAGTTATGCTAAAATTGCCAGTGATGATAATTCAGGAGCAGGTATTTCAACCAGTGTCGTTAATTCACTTAATAGCAAGGCGGTAAGTTACGCTGCTAAGGATCCAGCTAATTCAGTCGTTGCCAGTGCTGCTTCTGTGATTAGTGCTGCTAATTCAGTTGCTAGTGTTGCAAATGTATCTGCCAATAGTGCTCATCAAATGGCTGCAAGTGCAAAATCTATTGCTGATTCTGCAGCTAGTGATGCTGCTAGCCAAAGTGCAGTTGCAAGTAGTGCCGCTTCATTAGCTAATGTGGTTTCTAGTGCTGCTACTTCCGCATACGCTGCTGGTAATCAACAAGAAGGTGACAGTTATAGTCGTCAAGCAGCTAGTGTAGCAGCTGATGCTAGTTCAGCTGCCGCTCAAGCATCCCAAGACGCCAGTGCCACCAGTTCTGCAGTTGTATTAGCATCCAGTGCCGCTGGAGTTGCTAGTTCTGCATCGACAGTGGCAAGTAGTGCTGCTAATAACGCTATTGCGGCAATCAGTGATGCTGAATCAGCATTGCCAGTTACGAATAGCGAAGCTTCAGTTGCAAACTCTAATGCAACGGTTTCTTCATCGGTTGCTGGGAGTGTCGATGCTGCTACGCTTTCAGCAGCAAGTAATGCCGATAGCTATGCTAAGGTTGCGAGCGTTGCTAACTCAGGGGCTGGTAGTTCTACTAGCGTTGCTAGTGATGCTAATCGCCAGGTTAATAGCTATGCTGCTCAGTATCCAGATAATTCCGTGGTGGCAAGTGCTGTATCCACCACTAGTGTTGCGCATTCAATTGCAGACTCAGCTAATCACGTGGCTGACAGCGCTAACAGTGCTGCGGCTAATGCCAAGTCCGTTGCTGACTCGGTTGCAAGTGATGCCAATCGGCAAAGTGTGATCGCAAGTAATGCTGCTTCATTAGCAGGGGTTAATTCCACGGCTGCTGCATCTGCTTACGATGCCGGGAACTCATCAGCTGGAGACAGCTATAGCCGCCAAGCATCGTCTGCTGCCGATGATGCTAGCGTTGCCGCTTCTAAGGCGGCCGATGATTCACTAGTTGCTAGCTCTGCCGTTCAAGTAGCTTCGAATGCTGCATCCAGTGCAACTTCTGCTTCCGTGGTTGCTAGCTTTGCTGCGAACGCTGCTGAGGCGGCTTTAAGTGCCGCCGCTTCAGCACTTCCTGTTACGAATAGTGAGGCTTCAATTGCTAAATCACATGCTGATTCAGCTTCTGCCACGACTACCAGCATCGCTAGCGGAGCAGTTTCTGCTGCAAGTAATGCGACTAGTTATGCTGATAATGCTAAGCGTTCGAATGCTAGTGCCGATAGTTCCACTAGTACTGCTAGTTCTGCTAATAATACAATTAATAGTTATGCTTCCCAATATCCAGATAATTCAGCAGTGGCGAGTGCGGTGCCAGTAATTAGTTCTGCTAATAGCGTGGCCAAATCTGCTAATGCAGTCGCATCGAGTGCTAATAGTGTTGCTAATAGCGCAAAATCCGTTGCCGATTCAGCTTCAAACGATGTGGTAACCCAAAGCTTAGTTGCAAGTAGTGCGGCTTCGGTTGCTCGTATTGCGTCCAGTGCTGCATCCAATGCTTACTCTAGTAATGATGCACAGGCAGGAAGTAGCTATAGTCGTCAAGCATCCGCTGCTGCCGATGATGCTAAGTCCGCAGTTGATCAAGCCGCTAAAGATTCAGCCCTTGCTAGCTCTGCGGTTACGGCAGCTGCGAGTGCTGCTGGTGATGCTAGTTCTGCATCTAGCATTGCTAGTTCAGCAGCATCGGTTGCTAAGTCAGCATTGGATTCTGCAGCCTCATCATTACCAGTGATCAGTAATGCTGCTTCGATTGCAAAGTCTAATGCCGATATCGCTTCTTCTGCAGTGGCTAGCGTTGCTAACGTCACGAATGCGAATGCCAATAGCGCTGATAGTTATGCTAAGGTCGCTAGTGGTGATAATTCTGGCGCATCGAGCTCTACTAGTGTTGTTAGTGCAGCGAATGGAATCGTTAATAGTTACGCCTCCGTATATCCTGATAATTCTGTTGTTGCTAGCGCCGCTACCACGATTAGTGTTGCTAGTTCAACGGCTGATTCTGCAAGTACGGTAGCATCCAGTGCCAATAGCGTTGCCGCTAGTGCTAAAGCTGATGCTGATTCTGCAGCTAGTGATGTTTCATTGCAAAGTTCAGTGGCTAGTTCCGCTGCTTCTTTAGCAACAGTTGCATCGAGTGCGGCTTCATTTGCTTATGTTACTGGAAACTCGTCAGCTGGAGATAGCTATAGTCGGCAGGCTTCATCTGCTGCAGCAGATGCCAGCTCTGCAGTCGTTCAGGCTAACAAGGACTTTAGTGTTGCTAATTCCGCAACAATCGTGGCATCAAATGCTGCTCAATCAGCCACGAGTGCATCTGGGATCGCTAGTTCTGCTGCATCCGTTGCGAACGATGCATTAAAAGATGCGATTTCCGCATTACCAACTAATAATAGTACGGCAGCTGTTGCGCAATCGAATGCTGCTTCTAACGCTTCCGTTGTTGCTGGTCTAGTTGCTCCAATTACCTCTAATGCAAGTAATGCTGATAGTTATGCAAAAACTGCTAGCGTTGCTAGTTCCGGTGCTGATGCTTCTACCAGTGCAGTTAGTGTCGCTAATGGAAGTGTGAATAGTTATGCTTCTGAATATCCTAATAATTCAGTGGTGGCTAGTGCGTCTTTGACGATCAGTTCTGCTAGCTCCGTTGCTAAATCCGCCAGTGCAATTGCTTTTAGTGCCAATAGCGTTGCTATGGGAGCTAAGAATACTGCTGATTCTGCTGCTAGCGATGTTAATAGTCAAAATGCGATTGCTAGTGCTGCTGCTTCTAAAGCCACTAGTGCATCCAGTGCTGCATCATCTGCCTATGCTGCGGGTGATTCACAGGCTGGTGATAGTTATAGTCGCCAGGCATCAATGGCTGCTGATGATGCCAGCGCAGCTGCGGTTCAAGCAGCGAATGATTCTAGCGTTGCTAGTTCAGCGGTCAATGCGGCATCGAATGCTGCTCAATCAGCCACAAGTGCATCAATCGTAGCCAGTTCTGCAGCTGCGGTTGCTAATGGAGCCTTGAGTTCAGCAGCAGCTTCGCTTCCTGGTAACAATAGTGCTGCTTCCGCTGCTGAATCGGCAGCTAGTGCAACTACAGGGGTTGCTAATGCGACAATATCAAACGCAAGTAATGCTGATAGCTATGCGAAGGTTGCTAGCGTTGCCAATAGTGGAGCTGCAAGTGCTACTAGCGTTGCAAATAATGATAATAGTCAATTAAGTAGTTATGCAACGCAATTCCCAGCTAACTCAGCAGTTGCCAGTGCGTCATCGGTTGTTAGTTCAGCCACTACGGTTGCGAACGTAGCTAATTCAGCTGCATCCAGCGCGAACAACATTGCGGCATCAGCTAAGTCAAATGCTGATTCTGCTGCCAGTGATGCGGTCAGTCAAAGTGCAATTGCATCCAGTGCTGCTTCCATTGCTAACAGTGCTTCCATAGCTGCTGCTTCAGCATATGCAAATGGTAATTCTCAATCTGGTGATAGTTATAGTCACCAAGCTGTTAGTGCTGCCAGTGTTGCTAACGCTGCCTTAGCAAGTGCAACCAGCGACTCGAACGTTGCTAGTTCAGCGGTGTCAGTTGCTTCCAGTGCTGCATTCGTTGCCACAAGTGCATCGGTCGTTGCTAGTTCTGCTGCCAACACTGCTAACTCAGCCGTTGCTAACATTTCAAATGCAAATAACTTTAATAGTGCTGCTTCCATTGCTACCAGTGGTGGAGTTGCTGCTGCGAGTGCCGCTTCCCAATTCGTTAGTCTAGCGAGTTCATCAACGAATCAAATTGCTACGATTGCTTCTCAAGCATCAACAGCTAACGGGCAAGCTAGTGCAGCTGCCTCTGCAGCTCCTGGGAATCCATTTGTTCAATCAGCTGCTGCGCTTGCATCGAGCGCCAATGTGATTGCTAGTTCAGCTTACGCAGGGGCTGTCAGTGCAACTACTAAGGGGCAGTCTGCTAACCAAGTTGCATCCAGTGCCGCTAGTACCGCTGCTTCAGCAAGTACTGCAGTGGTGAGTGCCGCTGTTGTAGCTAGCGTGCAAGCATCGGTTGCAAATAGCTTTGCTAACAACGGCAATTCTGCAGCCTTTATCAGCGCTAATGCGTTGGTTAATAGTGCTAATCAAGTTGCCAGTTCAAATGCGGTAGTTGCACAAAGCGCTTCTGTTGTTGCTGCTAGTGCCAATGCGGTCGCTTCACTTGCTTACGTTAGTGCTGCTAGTTACTTTGCAGTTGCTCAATCAGCTGCACAAACGGTGATTGCTGCCAATTCTGCTGCACAATCAGCAGCCACTGTTAGTGCTGGTGCTGGCTATATCGTAAATCCTACTACGAGTAGTCAAGCTATCTTGGCATCATCATATGCTAGCCAAGCAGCTTCTAATAACACCGTTGTTAATAGTGCAACATCATTAATTATTAGCAATAATAATCAGGCTGCTTACTACTCATCCGTCGCAAGTTCAAGCACTTCACAGGCATCACAAGCGGCTATAACTGCTTATAGTGTTGCTTCTGTTGTTGCTAATGTATATGCAAGTAATGCCAATGCCACTAATAATAGTTATGCGACCCAAGTTAGTTCTGCTACGGTTACAATTGGATCTGCATCTGCTGATGCAATTATGGCAAATAGCGTGGCAGCTAGTGCTTATGCTGCCGCAAGCGTTGCTTCAAGTGCTGCTAATAGTGCCTACGCAGTGGCCAGTGCAGCGAACGTGACTGCTAGTGCTGCATATCAATCTGCATCGGCAGCCTATGCCCGTGGCGATATAGCTGCAGGAGATAGCTACACTTCAGTTGCTGGTTCCGCTGCTAGCGTTGTCTCAGTTGCTGATGGTCAAATTACTTCTGCTAACGCTGCTGCTAGTTTGGCAACATCACAAGCTAGTTCGGCAGCTAATCGGGCCGCCAGTGATTATCAAATAATGATTTTAGCAGCTCGGATCGTCTTTTCTGCAGCCAGTGCTGCCGGAGTAGCAACGCCTGATATTGATCAAATTGGCGGAAGTGGTAATTCTGGATTGATCAATCCAGATGGAACTGCTGCTTCTGGGACCACCGTAGGGAACATTGATAATTACCAACGCGGGTTGGATGATGCTACCGATGGTTATAAGAGTGATCCAATCTACACTAACGATCCAACTTATACGGGGGCCTTTGATGGTTATTCTGACGCATACAATGGGCAGAGTGCCAAAACTGACTTTACTGGGAAGTCAGCTCTTTACCAATCTGATTATGCAAGAGCATATGATGCTGGTAGAACGGCTTACTTACGGGATGTTGCTAGTGGTAAGAAAGCTGCTGATAAGAAGGCTTATGCTGTGGAATCTTTGGATGGACAATCAGCTGGTTATAAGTATGGATATGTGACCGAATTCAACAACAAGTTGAAGAAACATCCACTATATGTATATAACAATCGGGCGCTTTATCTATATGACAGCAAGAACTTTTATGCTGCGGATCGAATCAAGAAGTATAATAAGACCATTCAAAGAAACATTAGTGAATTTAGGATTAATCGAATCGCTGTATCAAGTAGTGGTTTAATTCGTTACTATGTTAAGAGTCATTTAACTAATAATGTTAAGCATGGTTATCTTACTGCTAAGAGTGGCTATTTAGTCAATGCTTACTATCAAACCGCTGATTATAATGCTGCTGGTGAAAAGGTGGTTAAGGTTTTGAATCCACTTGGTGCCCGTGCTCATAGTACTAAGACTTTCAATTCTGATAAGGGTAAGTATTACAAGCCTGGAGCAGAGATTAGAGTTAAGCGAGTTGTGAAATATAAAGGATTAACTAGGTTCTATATTGGAAATGGTAAATATATTACTAGTAACAAGAAACTTGTTAAGTTTATTTAATTAAATAAAGTCAAAAAAACGTCACTTGATGAAGTGGCGTTTTTTTTGTTCTATAAATCGATTTTTAAAATTTAATCATGTATAATTACGAATGAATGGGGGTGAAATGATGCTAAAATGGATTAAAGAGTGGCACCGATTTATGAAATCTGGCGCATATAAAAATGAAAAATACCAAAAGCGTTATCATAAATGGCAGCAGGCAAATCAAAATCGTTATGGGAAGGGTGATCAGTACTATCAATATCATGGGAAACCCACAAATGATTTTCAACGCGGTTATGATCAAGCATGGCATGATAGTATAACCATGGAATATTTAGCACCACATAAGTTGATGACTAAAATTTTTAAATTTTATCAAAACAAACGTTATAAAAGGGGGGTGGAATATAATAGTGGCTATGAATCATTCTTTAATAACGATTAAAACTAATGGAAGTGTGTTACTCAAACGGGTTACTATGATTCTTTCAACAACTGGGTTAGCTATGTTTATGTTTGTTTCACCAGCTGGTGAGGCTAAAACAACTAATGCACCACTGGTTAGAACTTTACATAGGATCAATATCTACAGTCAAAAAAAGTTTAAAGATGCTAAATTACTGGGTTTTTATGCCAAAAACCAAAAAATTCCAATAATGAGGGTGGTTACAATTGGTGGAATGACCAGGTTTCAATTGTTGGATGGAAACTACATTACTGCAAATAAAAAATTTGTGGAATTAGTAAAATAATTTATGAGGAGCTAAAAAATGAATATTACAGATTATTTTCGAATGGGTTCTTCGTCATATCTGGTGTATATGATAGTCTTTGGGGTATTTTTCTGTATTTTTATGTACGGTGCAAGGCATTTGATTTATAGACATCGCAGGATTCAGGTACAAAAAGCAATCAAAGAGGCTCCTGAGATTGCTAATAGCATGACAGCAGGACAAACCGTCGTAAAAAACTTAATTACAATTGATGACGAAAAAATTTCTGAATTTTTAGCACCATTTACTGCTGATAAATTCGATGTTCATATTAGTAATAAACGGATTGGAAACAATGAAAGTAACCATTTAATAACGGTTGTAAAAATTACGAAGAAGGTCCATCCAAGATAAGATTTTATTTAAATCAATTGGCGGTGTTTTTATATACAATTTTAATGCAATGTGTGATAATGAAGTTGTTTTAACTAGGTTGTGACTTGGAGGTCTTTAAATATGAATAAGAATAGATTACATAACTTAAAAAAGAGTAAGAATGGATTGGTTTTAGGAGCGGTCACCTTAGGGGTTTTAACGGTCGGATATATGGATAATCAATATTCAGTGAGTGTCCATGCTGATACTAACAGCGTTGCTAGTAGCAATGCGGGGTTAGCTTCAGTTGCTAGTTATGGACAGGCTAGTTTGGCCGTAGCAGAGGGGGCCTTATCTTCTGCTAGCTCGGTAATCTCGACTGCGCGGAATCAATTTGTTAATAACGCTAGTTCAATGAATGATTATACCGATAAGCTTAGCGATGCATTTGCAAATGCTACTACTGCTAATCAAAATAAGTATGCTAGTTTAGCTAATAGTGCAGTGGAGCTTACCGATTATCAGAATTATACTAGTGAATATACTGATAGCTTTAATAGTGCTACTAGTGAGTATAATGCTGCTAATTCAGCTTTAAAAACGATTGTTGATCAATTTGAACAAATTACTAGCCAATCAAATGCTGCTTCGGTTTCCACTGCCAGCGCTGCTTCAGCTACTAACTCATTAGTTTCTGAGGGTTCAACCCAAGCTAGTGTAATTACTAGTGTGGCAAACTATACTAGTAGCATTGCTAGTCGTGTTCAATCCTATGCTGATGATTATAAAAACACTGTAAAGTCACTATCTAATGATCTAGCTGGTAAGGCTAAAACCAGTAAAAAGAGTGTTACGAATGCTAAAAAGGCCGTTAAAGATGCTAAAGCCCAGGTAAAAAAGGCTAAGGGGACTAAGGCTAAAAAGACTGCTCAAAAGGCATTGAAAAAGGCTGAAGCTGCTCTTAAAAAACTTGAAAAATAATTAATAATAAAAATGACGCTCGGTAATTGCTTCCGAACGTCATTTTTTTGCCTAAGTCAGATAGGTGGGTATTTGTTATAAAGGACGGCATTTCATCAATAATTGCATGGTATAATATGGCTATTAATTTATCCCACAGGAGGAAATCTTCAATTGAGAAAAAAAGCGCTTCACTTCAATGATCAAGATGAGTTCAACATTATCCAAACCCAAATCGCTAAACGGCTGCAGGGCCACTGTGAATCAATATCCGCACGATTTGATCCAAATCAACGAATCGGAGTGATCAACCTATCCGTTTGGAACGATATGGATAATAACTTCGGATTTCAAGAGTCGCTTTCGATGCGGCAAGCAGACGATTTGATCTTATTGACAGATAACGGCGATGCATATTCGATCGTCAGCGATATTTATCGTGATCAACATGGTCATGACGTTGATCCAATCATTGTTAAACGAATCTATAGCAAATCGATCGCTCAGTATCAACAATCAAGTGGTACGCACCCGTACCTTAACGATGACGAAGCAATTCCAGAAATTGTATTTCCGTTTCAGAAGCTCACCGAAGTGGCTGGGGCCTTAGAGCAAATGAACACTGTTTACTTTTTACTTGCCCGTAACACAAGCCAAGCATAAATAATAAAAAAAGAACGTTTTGTGGTGCCGAACGTTCTTTTTTATAACCTAGTTAATATATGGCAAAATTGTAAGAACCATCGGATATTCGTATATAAATCTAGTGTAATTGGCATTAGTAATTAAAAAACAAGCTATACTAGGACTTCCTAGTGCAACTTGTTTTTAATTTCGCGTTCAATTCCATATTCTTCGTAGTAACTACGGTTATTCTTGATTTCCCCACTTGCGTATAAATTAATTTTGTGGCGAAGCCTGTGAATTGATTTATTTAAGTTCGCCCGCTTATCCAGCAGTGCTTGTTCCTGTTCCCGCAGTAATTCCTCTCTTTGCTTTAGGGTGGCATCACCCTTTTTGATCATTGCCACGTATTGCTGAAGGACTTTGACTGCCACTCCTGAATGTCTAAGGCAAACAATCATTTCAAACCATTGTTGTAGATCCGAATCATAATAACGATTACCATGTTCATTTCTAGGGACGTTGGGGATTAGTCCGATGCGCTCGTAGTAGCGAATTGTTTCAACGCTAACCCCATATTTTTGGCATAGTTGTGTAATTGATAGACTCAACTGATCACTTCCTTAGTATTTATTATAGTAGCTGTAGTTAACTACATGTCAATTTATTTATTTATTCATTTGGGGTTGTGCTGGACCTCACTATAGGTGGTTTAATAGATAACGTTAACGATTACCAAAAGGAAGGAATTTCGATATTGAAAACATTAATTTTATTATTCCACCCCGATTTAGCACAATCACGCGTAAACAAAGCGTTAATTAAGGCGATTCGGGACGTAAATGACCCTAACGTTACCATTCGAGATGAGTACGCCGTTTATCCGAATGGCAATATTGACGTTCAAAAAGAACAACAACTTGCTGAGCAACATGACCGAATTGTATTCCAATTTCCAATCTATTGGTACAGCTCACCCAGCTTAATGAAGAAGTGGGAGGACTTGGTATTACTGCACGGTTGGGCATATGGATCAGCTGGAACGGTGTTGCACGGCAAACAACTGTCGTTAGCCGTTTCTACGGGCGCTCCTGCTGAAAATTATCACATTTACGGAGCATTCGGGCATACAATTGACGAAATGCTATCGCCGTTTAAGGCCACTAGCAACTTAATTGGGACCCATTTTACGAAGCCGTTTGTGACACAGGGAGTAATGCAGAGCTTAGACGACCAGCAACTTGCTACGCGGTCGGCAGAATACGCTAAATATATTATCGAAGGAGTGGATTAAAAATGAAGTTTATTGAAATTGCAACACCTAAAGCAGAACCATCTCAGTTGGATAAACAACAAATGAATCAGGTAATTGCTGAACACTTGGCATATCTGCGCAACCAATCCCAAATTGGCAATTTAGTGTTCGCTGGATCAACCATCGATAACGTGGGCGGGCTAATTGTATATCAAGCAGCGGATGAAGCTGCTGTTACTCCGTTAGTCCAAAATGATCCACTGTTTCAAGCAAATGCGATGAATATTCAAGTGCATCCGTTTAAAACGCTATCAGATTTAGAATAAATAAAATGACGTTCGAAAGTTACTTCCGAACGTCATTTTGCTTATTATTAACTATTTTTCAGCCTTTTTGAGGGTTGCCTTAGCTTTCTTAAGGGCCGCTTTAGCATGATCATATTTCTTTTTAGCATTTTGTTTTGCCTTTTTAGACTTATGCTTACTATCCTTTACATCTTGGGATGCTTTTTTAAGTGCCTTTTGAGCAGTTTTTACCTTTTGCTTAGCAGTTGTCACTTTATTACCATTGCTACTGGTTTGACCAGTACTGGAAGTGCTAGTTGATCCCGATGATTGGTCGCTAGAGCTAATTGTGGATGCGGTATCACTACTTGGATTGTCCGTTCGATTATTAATCTTATCAAGCGTTGTTTTAATTTTACTATCTTTTGGAATGATACCAGCTGATTCAAGGGCTAAAGCAGTCTGCATTACCTGAACATCGGCATCTGCATTGGGACTATGGGTACTATTATATTCCTCGATTTGTGAAATATAGTCTGGTAAATTATTAGTACCGTCGGCAACATCTTCTTCACCTAGTGTGCTAATTGTTACAACGTTTAGTGGCTGCATGGAGCTATCCTTTGCGTTGAATGTCATCGTGTCCATTTGGCCTACCCATCCGCCTGAATTAGGGCCAGTTAAATTGACCTGATTTTCATCTCTTATGTAAGGAGCCGTTGTAAATAAGAATTGTTGCTTAATGCTACTAACATTATTATAAACTTGCTGACCAGCATCAGTTAGGACAGCTCCTTCGATTGGATCAGATTGGACGTATTGAGCAGTTTGTGAATCTAGTGGTTTGAGTAAAATCCAAGCACCAGTACCGGCATGAGCAACAGTGGGGCTCAAAAAAGTATCGTTGACGGTATTTACTGCTGCAACTCCACCAGCAGAAAGGGTGGCTAATGTAGCTAGGTATATGATTGTCTTTTTCATTTAAGATCATCCTTTCGTTATTAATCTAAATTAGCATCAAAATTGATAACACACTTTATCTAACTTATTGTACATTATACACTAATCATTCCCAAATTGTTGCACCATAACATCTAATAGGTTGATCAACGGTTTAGTCAGCTAGCTTTCCTTTAGGGATACCAGCCCGATTCTGACTTTTAAAATGAGACTATTAATTTTTAATGGAACGATATTAGAATAATTCTTAGTGGTTAATACTGATTGGGGGATGAGGGCGATTGCGGCATCGTTTTGCTTAACAACGTTGATGCAGCTATCAAAACTACTCAGTTCAAATTGATAATTGGGAAACATTAATTGTTTTTGAAAGTATTGGTTGATTAGCTTTCGAAAGTAGAATGTACCACTGAGGGTGGCGATTTTTAATTTTGCAATCTCAGTCATCGAGATGGATGCATTACTACTGAGCGGACTCCCATCAGCAACTACGGCAATTACTTCATCGCTGAAAATGTATTGCGAAGTTAGTGATGGATCTTCAACTGGTAGAAATGTGACTCCGTTGGTTCAAAATGATCCGTTGTTTAAGGCTGATCTAATGAATATTCAGGTGCATCCATTTTTAAAACACTATCAGATTTAGGTTAAATAAAATGACGCTAGGGCAGGGTTCCCGAGCGTCATTTTTTGGTTAATTTATTGTTTATTTACAATTGAATATAGCTTAATGGCCAATGATAGTCTTTCGACTTCCTCTGGATTTTTAATACTGAGCTTTAATGTTTTTTCGACCTTTTTTAGTCGATAGACAGCGGTATTACGGTGTAAAAATAAGTTATCAGCGGCTTTGGATAGTGATTGATTGGCGATAAAGTACTGTTCTAATAGCTCAAGCAGTTGCTCAGACTCATTGGTCGGTAAGTTAAAAATGCCACTTAGGGTTGATTTAATGAACATATTCACTTCATTTTTAGGGATTAGACTTAAGATATCATCAACGTCATCGGGCCGAAATTCAACTGGGGTATCTGAATGATGACTTTTGGCTAGCTCTAATGCTTCTCTACATTCATTCATTAATTTTTGAAAATTGAATAATTGCTTTTGATAGCTAGTAAAACCGATCCTAATTTTGAAATCACTGAAAGTATCAATAATAAAGTTCTCTAGCTTTTTTAATATTTCAGTTAAGTTACCATCTGTCTTAACTAATACAAAGATTTTAAAATCCCAGTTAATGACAACGATTGGAATTTCGATTTTTTGAAAATACCAATAAATATAGTCAACAATTTTATGCATTGCTGCTTGATGATTTCCGGTATCCACTGAATTAGCTTCATCAATTGCAAACGCTTGGTAGGAGTCATTAATATCCAAGTCTTTAAAGCTCAGGGTATTTTTAAAAACTTCTTTAGACATTTTTTTGGAAAGTAGGGTTTCGAAGAATTCACTTTTTCTTTGCCGTTCATCATTAATGTTAATGCCGACCTGCATGTTTTCCAAACTGAGGAGGTTCACCATATTATCAATTAATAGGTGCTGACCAGATCCATTAATGCTAGTTAAGTTAAAAATGACGAATCGACTCGTTAGTTTATTGACCGTTTTTAACGGGTAAATGACGTAATTATCTAAAACTCGTTTAGAGTTCTTGAGTTTTAATAATTCAATTTTTTCAGAAATGAATTGAAATAGTTGATCATTAACTAAAGCCGCTTTGTTTTTAGCTTTAAGACGACCAAAAGTGTCAATGATGAACACATCACATTTTAATAATTGGGAAATGTGGTCCAAAATCTCGTTATCACTGCGTTCGGCCAAAATATACTTAGAAATGTATAGAGAGTCATTCATAATCTGGGTCAATTCATCGGTTTGTTGCTGTAGAACCGCATGGAGCAAATTTCTTACAACGACTGATAGACTAACGCTGTCTGGTAATAAAAGGATTGGAAAGTGGGCCTGATTGGCAACTTCAATCACACTCTTTGGAATTTCATTGAAGTATCTGCGATCCTTAATGCCAATCGCAGCTGCCCCTCTTTGGCGCATTGCAATAATGAGCTCGTTTAATCCTTGTAGGTTATTAATGAAGTGATACCCAGTCGTTACCAATAACTGTCCCTTGACCACGTAGTCAATAATGTCAGGAGCTTCCATCATGCCCACCGTTGTTAAGTTTGTAGATAGATCCGCATCCGCATTGATTAACTTAATTTTGCTAAATTGCGGACGGGCTAATAGTTCTGCTAGTTTCATATATAATCCCCACTTACATCTTTTAAAGATGAATTTGTATAAATTTACTAAAATCATACATTTAATTAGATGAAAATACAATGATAAAAATACATAAAACTGTAATAATTAACCTCATCAAATATTAAATTGTGAGATGATGTTTATGATTAATTCAGTGAAGAATAGCTCTTTGATGATATTACTAAATCAATTTAGCGAAATTGGTAAGGTATCGACCAATGGAGTTACTAGAAAGGTATATGACAGCCATTGGGTGAATGCCCAACTACAATATGCTAAACGTGCTAAACAGTACGGACTAAAAGTGTTTATGGATCAGATGGGAAACGTATATGCTTCTAATACTGATGATTTAACCAATAAAAAAGTTATCTTAACGGGCTCACATGTTGATACGGTTGAAAATGGCGGACGTTATGACGGAATATATGGTGACCTAGCTAGTCTGGTTTCAACTGGTGAATTATTTTTGAAAAATGGCGAATCACAAGTACCGATTGTTGCGGTATCATTTTCTGAAGAAGAGGGGTCAAGATTCGAAACGACTTTCTCAGGTTCTAAATTTACGACGAATCAATTTAATGAAAATGATTTATTACTTACTGATGAACATGGAATTGATTTTGAGACCGCTAGAAGTAAAGCCGTTTCAACTTTGAATAATTCAATTGATTTAGTGGATACTAAACTGGACATTCAAGAATACTTAGAACTACACGTCGAACAGGGTCCGGTATTGGAAAATCGAGCCGTTAATATTGGAGTTGTTTCTGGAATCACGGGGCAAATTAGATTATTAGTAACCGTTATCGGTAGACCAAACCATGCGGGAACTACCCCGATGGATATGCGAGACGATGCTCTTAGAAGCAGCACTAAATTGATGAGTCAAATTTACGATAGTCTTTCGCAAATTGATAGTCTGAGATTTACAATTGGTAAAATCAATGCTTACCCTAACGTTACGAATGTCATTCCTGGTAAGGTTGTATTTTCAATTGATATGCGTGATTTAGACCAATCCGTTTTAAGTTCAGCATTCCAACGAGTAAGTGATATTTGTAATTCTCAAAACGTAAAGATTGATATAACAACTAACGTAACACCATCAAAGATGGATCCTAAATTGATCGACGCAATCAATAAATCCACCAGTGAATTGAACTTAAGCGACTTATCGATTCCATCAGGAGCAGGGCATGATGCGCAGGTGCTTTCATACAAAGTTCCGACAGGGATGATTTTTGTCCCTAGCGTAAACGGGGTTAGCCATTCACCAGAGGAATTTACTGAGGCGAATGATCTTGAGAATGGATTGAATGTTTTAAAACGAACACTATATAAACTAGCATACTAGGGGGCAATTATTATGACATTAAAAATTACAGATAGATTAATTATGACACCAGGACCAACCATGGTAGACCCAAGGGTTTCCCAGGCAGCATCTAATCAAATTTTAGGGCAGTTTGATCCAGAATTTACTAAAATTATGAATGAAAATATGGAACTGATCAGAAAATCTTTTCAAACTAAGAACACCTGGGCATTTCCAATTGACGGAAGTTCTAGAGCAGGGATCGAAGCGGTTATCAGTTCCTTGGTGCAAAAAGGTGATAAAGTTTTGATTCCACGGTTCGGCAGATTCGGGAACCTAGCAGTCGAACTAGCCCGTAGAGCAGGAGCTGAAATAACCGTTATTGATGCGGAATGGGGACAAGTTTTTGATCAAGACCAAATCATTGAAAAAATGAACGAAGTTAAACCGAAGGCCATCCTGGTGGTTCATGGAGAGACATCAACTGGGAGATTACAACCATTGGATCAGGTAGGTCATGCAGCTAAGCAAGCGGGGGTATTTACCATTGTTGACTGTGTTGCTAGTTACATGGGAGTCAACATTCCAGTTGATGATTGGGAGTTAGATGCCGTAATTGGTGGAGCACAAAAATCATTATCAGCACCAGCGGGAATTACACCAATTACCTTTAACGACCGCTTTGCAGAAGCCATCTTGAAACGAAAACGTGTTGAAGAGGGGGTCGCAGATGACTCCTCAGATAAATCTGAAAACTACATCTTTTCTAACTACTTAGATTTAACCCAACTAATGGACTATTGGTCACCAGCAAGGTTAAACCACCATACTGAATCTACGATCATGAACTACGCTTTACATGAAGCGCTATCGATCGCGGTAAATGAAGAAGGGATTCAGAATCGGTTTGCGAACCAGTTGAAACACCAGACGGTCTTAAAGGAAGCATTACGGAAATTAGGGTTGACCATCTTTGGTGATGAAGAACATGAAATGCCTAACATGGTGGCCGTAGAGATTCCTAGTGGGGTTGATGGGGACCAATTCAGAGCGACCCTATTAGATGATTATGGGGTGGAAATTTCATCAAGCTTTGGGCCAATGAAGGGTAAGATTTGGCGAATTGGTTTGATGGGCTACGTTGCTCAGCAACACTATGTTCTACGTTTCTTGTCGATTTTTACCCACGTTTTAAAGGAATACGGGGTAACGATTGATGAGTCAGCAATGAACGAATACCTAAAACAAGCATATAAATAATTTAATTTGAAGGTGGGCAATCACATGATTGCCCACCTTTTTATATTAGAAAACAATTATAATGTTTGTCATTTTTCATCAAAATAAACGCCAGCTTTGTATTTTATAACGAATAAATATGCATTGAATTAATATATCATGTATATAACATATTAATTTGTTAAAAACTATGAAGGGTGTGCTGTTTATGAAGTACGATACATTAATTTACAACGGTAAGATTGTCACGCCAAACGAAGTGTTCAACGGACAAATTGGGATTAAAGATGGGAAAATCGTAGCGATCGGAAGCGACCTAGATGGTCAAGCGACTGAAAAAATCAATGCTAATAATAACTACGTGCTGCCAGGGATGGTTGATGGCCATGTGCACATTAATGAACCTGGACGAGGAGATTGGGAAGATTATAACACTGGTAGTAAGGCATTAGCAGCTGGTGGGACAACTAGCATGATCGTGATGCCTTTGAATGCACTGCCTGCCAGAACCACTAGTGAAGAATTTAAAACGCATCGTGAGATTGCAGCTGATAAGTCTTACATTGACTTTGCCTTGTACGGTGGATTAGTACCTGGAAATATTGATGAAATTAGTAAGATGGCAAACGATGGGGCTGCATCATTTAAGGCTTTTATGGCAACGACAGGATCTGATATTCCAGGTGAATTTCACAATGTTGATGATTACGAATTATACCGTGGAATGCAAGCAATTCAGAAAACGGGTTTGAAGTTATTATTACATGCGGAAAATCCAGTATTAACCGATCGCTTTGCCGAAGAAAAAATTAGTCAAGGCAAAACACAGATTCAAGATTACGTTGATTCTAGACCACCATTTGTAGAAGTCGAGGCCGTTAAAAGAGCGCTTTACTTCGGTAAATTGACTGGCTGCAAATTACACTTTGTGCACCTCTCAACAGGCGAATCAGTCAGAGAAGTGGTTAAGGCCCAAGAAGCTGGCCAGGATGTCACTTGTGAAACCTGTGTTCATTATTTAGTACTAACCCGTGACGACTTTGAAAAAATTGGTCCGCTTGCTAAGTGTTCGCCAGCATTGCGAAGCCAAGCGGTTCAAGATAGCTTATGGGATGAAGTCTTGAAAGGGCACGTAGATATGGTTACTTCTGATCACTCGCCTGCTCCTGAATCGATGAAGGAAAGCCCTGATAACAATATCTTTGATATTTGGGGTGGCATCAGCGGGGCGCAAAATAACGTTGATTTATTCTATGATATCGCTGTGAACAGTGGCAAGCTAAGCATCACCGAATTCTCTAAGTTGATTTCGGCTAATCCAGCTAAAATATTTGGACTGAAAGATAAGGGTACGATTGAAATTGGCAAGGATGCCGATATCACCTTCCTTGACCCGACTCAATCATATACCTTACAAAAATCAGACCTTTACTACAAAAATAAAATTTCTGCATATGAAGGATTTAAGATCAACTGTCGAATTACTAAAACGCTTCTTAGAGGTAAGACCATCTTTGACCTAGCAAATGGTTTTGATGATCAACCAACTGGTAAATTTTTAACTAATGATAGCGTTTTAAGAAAAGCAACGGAATAAAAAGGAGGAACTGCCAATGCAAAGTGTAGCAATCGAAAAAGAACCGCAACCACAAGCTCAATCAGATATTTCCGCAGATTTATTACCGATTCAAAATAGTAAAAGAAAAATTGGACGGCTGGCTTATATGTCAATGTGGCTAGGGGATGGCTTTAACATCGGAAACATTACCCTAGGTTCATCGATAGTGGTTGCTGGAGTAGCAACGATGAACCTATTTCAAACGTTATTAGCAGCTGCAATTGCAATTGTAATTGTTTCAATTATCTTTGCTTTTAATGATCGCTTTGGGTATCAGACTGGTGCTCCCTATGTAATGCAATTAAGATTATCATTTGGTCGGAATGGTGCTAAATTTTCTAGCTTATTTAGAGGGATTCCAGCGATCGTTTGGTATGGTTTTCAAAGTTGGACAGGGGCGTTAGCGTTAAATGAAATCGCTAAGATCTTAACTGGCAACGAATTCAATAATACTGGGATCTGTTTTGTGGGATTGATGATCGTACAATTAGCGTTATCCCTTCGCGGATTCCAATCAATCAAGACGGTAACTTCCGTGATTTCAGTTATTATGATGATCTCATTGACTGGATTATTCATCGTATTGTTAGCCAACCATGGGAGTATGATTAGCCAGAACTTAGTTCATGCTAAGGGTTCTTGGGGATTAACGTTCTTTGGCTTTATCGTTGCATTCTTAGGTAACTATACAGCGATCTTCGAATCGGCTGCTGATTACTCTAGAGAGTTAAAGCCAGGGCTTAGTAATGGAAAAAGAGGGATTTTATACTTTTTGCCAATTGCATTTTCATATGGGATTACCCTATTAACTGGGGCAATGTTGGCAGCCGTTACTAAAATTTCTAGTCCCGTAAACGCGATGGCACAAATTTTTAATAACAACTTAATCACAATCTTTGTTTCGATCTTCATTGTTTTAGGAGTAATTACAACGAATGCGGTTGCTAATATTATCCCACCAACCTACGTGTTGACTTCCATCTTCAAACTACCTAAGAAATTATCGTTAGCAATCATTACCTTATTATCAGTGTTTACCTTTCCATGGTTGTTGGTTAAGGACTCATCATCAGCTGGTTTAACGATGTTTATCCATGCTTACTCGATTTTCTTAGGACCAATGACAGCGATTATTTTGATCGAATACTATATTGAAAGAAAACAAGTCGTTGATCTCAAGGAATTGTACAGTAATCAATTGAGAAAGAATAACTGGCGTGCATTTGCAGCATTATTTATTGGG
The DNA here is from genome assembly GCF_058508515.1 of Nicoliella sp. ESL1120. Lineage (NCBI taxonomy): Bacteria > Bacillati > Bacillota > Bacilli > Lactobacillales > Lactobacillaceae > Nicoliella > Nicoliella sp. ESL1120. The sequence continues at coordinate 213,414 of NZ_CP196384.1, read as the reverse complement.
GCCATCGTTGCCTTAGTTCAGTTTGATCTTTCATGGTTGATCGGGTTCTTTGTATCAGCATTGGTATACCTATTTCTTAACAGAAATCGCCAGGCAGCTGTTAATAATCAATAGTTAATGATTCAAAAATTAACAATCTGATTGCTCTTACTCATTTTATAATTTGATTAACATATTTAAATCGTAGCTTAAAAAAAACGAACTGTTTTAGACGGTTCGTTTTTTTTTAGTGAAAAGTTATACTTAATTTTAGCAATAATTAACTTTTAAAGATTACAATGTAAGTATTATTAAAATGAAATCTAATTTAGGAGTTGACCGATATGTTAAAAAAAATAAGCGTTTTATTAATATCAATCGCCGTTTTATTGGCGGTAGTGATCGAAGGCTATACCGTCTTTTTCGATAAGAAGAACCAAACAGCGGCTACTAATGGCCAGTCACAAACCGTTAGTCAGAATAACACCAGTAGCCAAAGCGCCGGCAGTGCTAGTAATTCTAGCAGCGCTAACAGTGGGAAGTTCAAAAACGGGACCTACACTGGGGCATCGACCGAAACACAATACGGTGATGTTCAAGTGCAAATTAAGGTGCAAAATGGCAAAATTAGTCAAGTAACCGTCCTAAAGCATCCTGAGGGTGGCAAGTCTAGTGAAATTAATGAACAAGCGATTCCAATCTATACTAAGGAAGCTTTACAACAACAAAGTGCTGAGATTAGTCAGGTCTCTGGGGCAACCGTCACTTACGGTGGCTTCACCGGATCCCTTCAAGACGCAATTACAAAAGCGGAGAAATAAAATATGGAAACTAAGATTAAATCAGTCGTAATTGAATCAATGACGATTCCATTTGTGATTAGCATTGCGGGCAGCGATGAAGCAGTCCTGCAAGCCCAACTTCAAAAGTTAATGCAGCCCGTGAAGTTAGAATTAGAACGGATTAATCAACGTTACTCGACTTACTTAGCAGATTCGTTAGTAAGTAACTTTAGGAATGGTCAAGATGAGCTTTTAAACCAAGATGCAGAGTTTAAGTCTTTTTATGAAGCCTGCCTAAAGGCGCAACGCGACACCAACGGCTACTTTAATCCGTTCGATGATGCTAAGCGCTTCGAACCACTCGGCTACGTTAAGGGGTGGGCGATCGAAATGATATTTCAAAAGTTGATCCGCCCCTGCTTGGATTTACCGACTGTAAGCGGAGTGTGTTTCAACGGCGGTGGGGATTTACAATTTGCCAGTAGCGGTGATTTTAAATGGAATATTGGGATTGAAGATCCTACAGATCTGACAGAGTTAGTTGCTAGTTATCAATTGGCGAATGGTGGGATGGCCACTTCCGGTTACAGTAAACGGGGCCACCATATCCGCATTAACGGAGTGGCTGATTTACTGCAGGTCACCGTATTTGCTGATTCGTTGACCCGTTCTGACGTCTGGGCGACCGCCGGTTTGGCGGCAGGCGCAGCGGCGTTTCGGGAACTAATTCGCAAGCACCGCTTGACGGGCTGTTTTTTAGATCAAGCGCATCACTTAAGTTACTTTAATGGAGGAGAAATAATTGATGTTAAACAATAATCGATACCTGTTAGGGCTATCATGGATGGTAGCCATCGTTTTGATTCCCTTTCCGTTTGTTCAAACGCTGAGTGCGGGACTCCCGGCGTTATATAATCATGATAAAACGATGATCTTATTTGGGACGATCGCTTATTCGTGGATGCTGCTTTCGATGTATATTTCAACGCGGCCCAAGTGGTTGGACCGGTTGATCGGACTCCCCAATGCGTACATGATCCACGGAATCATTAGTTTAGCTGCGATCGTGTTGGCGTACCTGCATAAAAGCAACCTACAATCGGACGGCCTGATCAAATTAACTGGTGATTGGGCGTTATACCTATTCATCGGGTTGGCTATTTACTCAATGGTGTTCATGGCGGGCTGGTTAACCAGTCGGCTGCCGATTCTGTTATGGATCAAAAAGCACTTGGAGCACATTTTCAAACACGAAGTCTCAGTTTTAATCCACCGTTTAAACGTCGTCGCAACTGGGTTGGTATTCATCCACGTCCTTTTGATCCCCTACATTCGCCAGATTGTTCCATTTACGGTGTTATTCGTGGCGGCATCATTATTTGTATTTGGCTCGTATGCAATGACGTTCGTTCATAAAAAACGGGCCACTGCTACTTTGGTTGATAATGTTGAGATTAAGCCGAACGTAAGACAGTTGACGATCCAATCTAAGCACCATTTAAATATTTATCCAGGTGACTTTGTGTTTGCCTCATTTCCAGAAATTCGATTCATGAAGGAACCGCACCCATTTTCGATCGTCAACGCGCCAGATGATAGTAATAAGATTGTTTTAGCCATTCGGGGCGACGGTGATTTTACCCAAGAATTAGCTCAGGTGCCACTGGATGCGAAAGTCGTGATCAACGGCGGTTTTGGGATGTATCAGTCGATTATTAATGAAAACCATCCCGATAACCTGTTGATTGTTGCGGGGGGAATTGGGATCGTACCGTTACTTTCAGTGGTGGATGGGAATCCGAACCTCAATACGACCGTTTTTTACAACGCCAGCCATGAAAATAACCTATTATATCCAGAAAAATTTAAACAATGGCAAAAGCGGAATAATTTCCAATCGTTCCAACAGGTCGGGCGGTTCAACCAGACTGAAATCGCAGCGCATTTACCTAAGGATAAGCATAAAACGGTCGTTTTGATCGGGGGGCCTGATAAGATGGGCAGTTATTGGATTAAGAGTTTGCAGCAGTTAGGGATTCGCCGCTCGAAAATATATTACGAAAAATTTTCATGGTAATAAAACAACCAGCCATAATTGGCTGGTTGTTTTATTATCGTTTGATTTTAGGGACTCTAATTATCCTCATTTTTTACGTATTCAACGTATTCTTTGGCCCGCTTCTCTAATTGATCATCACTCAAGTTTTGCATAACGCCGGTGGTAATGAATGGTTTAGTGAACTTAGCGTCAACGAAATTACTGGTGGCCATAAATGGTGCCAAGATCTCATCGATAGTGTGGCCGAATGCCCCGTATTGATGGTATTTGTCATCTGGGGAACCAGCGGAGACTGCGATCGACATTTGCTTGCCGCGCAGTGAATCGCCATCTGATCCATATGCCCAACCGTATAGAAGGACTAGGTCTTCCCATTTCTTTAGTAGACTGGGCGAGCTATACCAGTATAGTGGGAATTGAAAGATAATGCGGTCGTGTGCTTCGACTAGCTTTTGTTCGTATTCAACGTCAATGTTACCATCTGGATAAACGGCATACTCGTCTCTAACCGTTACGTTCGGCACGTCCTGGGATTTTAGCTCCTCAAGCAACCGTTTATTTACGCGTGATTCTGCAATATTGGGATGAAATAATAGGATTAATGTTTTCATTATTAATCAACCTTTCCAAAAATTTTATTAGCTACCTACTATTAAACCATTGATAGTAGGGTGTAAGGCAAGTAAAATGCATTAAAAATGTTTTTATCCCTAAATCCTGATATGCTAAGGTTAATTAATTAATAAGGGATGACATTAAAATGAAACTATTTATTGCGTGGTTAGGGTTCTTAGGAGACTGGTTGTTATTTGTGTTCCCGCTCTTTCAAGGGATCTTAGACGTCACAGAGGGTAGCGAGATGTTAACAAAGGGTAACGCCACTGGCAAAAAACGGAGTGCACGTTTCGCCAGTCTAATGTGGCTATTGCCACCCATTAAAATTATGCTGGAAAGAAAACGGTTTCGGCAAATTTCCAGGGCGGCTTTGAACCACAATGTAGACTTTGATAAGGTTTATCGGAAACTAAACCTTGCGACCGCATGGGTCTATGTTTCACTAGCTGGGGTGTTAAACGGCGTCGTTGCGACGGAAGATCTGTTAGAACAATACGGCTATGGTGATAATTGGTGGCTTTTGTTAGGCGCTAGTTTCTTGATCATTTTTAGTGGAATCCAAGTTATTAGATACTATGCTAGCCCTGATCGCAAGCAACGCTTTTTTGATGAACTCAATTAATAACGGGGGCTGTACAGATGATCAATTTTTCAAAAACGGAGGCGCTGGTATTAAGCAACGCGTGTCGCGCCTTTAAGCAGACGATGCCAGCTGATAATCAACGGGGCCGTTCCGAGTTAGATCGCATCAGTGATCGGTTACTTGCCAAACAGAATCTCAATTCACTTGGGACGGATTTTACGCTGCTCAAATTGGCGTTAAAAAATTACCGTAAAATCGTTCAATCCACCAACGAATTAACATATATCAATAACCTTATAGTTCGCTTTAAAGACCGTTGTTAAGCGGTTTGTCAGGAGCGATATGTTTGACTTTTGAATAGTGAGCTTATATCCTTTAAAAAGAAACCGAATCTTTTTAAATTTAAAGGGGCCCTAAAATATGAGACAAACTCGATTTGTAAAAGCAGGTAAAGTAGAAGTTAAAGACGTTGAAAAACCGCAAATTGAAAAGGATGACGACGTGATTTTGCACGTTGTACAAGCCTGTGTCTGTGGATCTGATCTGTGGGCATATCGGGGGCTAGATAAAAAAGAACCAAATTCATTGAATGGTGGCCACGAAGCCATCGGAGTCGTAGAATCAGTTGGTAAGGACATCACGACTGTAAAGCCCGGTGATTTTGTGATCGCACCATTTACCCATGGTTGTGGCCACTGTGCTGCCTGTCGGGCCGGCTTTGATGGCAATTGTCAAAACCACGATGATAACTTCAGTCGTGGTTACCAATCCGAATACGTTCGTTACCAACACGCTAACTGGGCGTTGGTAAAGGTCCCTGGCAAGCCAGAAGACTACAGTCAAGGAATGTTGAACTCCTTCTTAGCACTCTCCGATGTAATGGCCACTGGTTTCCACGCAGCTAAGACCGCTAACGTGCAAAAGGGTGATACCGTTGTCGTAGTCGGTGATGGTGCCGTAGGCTTATGTGGTGTCATTTCAGCTCAACTCCTTGGTGCTAAGCGGATCATTGCCATGAGTCGCCATGCTGATCGCCAAGCGCTGGCTAAGGAATTTGGCGCTACCGACGTAGTTGCTGAACGTGGTGATGAAGCCGTGGCTAAGGTCATGGAACTCACCCACAATGCTGGTGCTGATGCCGTGCTTGAATGTGTGGGAAGTGAATTATCCACGAATACCGCATTAAAAGTGGCTCGTCCAGGCGCTCACGTGGGCCGGGTCGGCTTACCACACGGGAACGTAGAATTCCCATTGGCATTTGGGAAGAACGTGGCCCTATCAGGTGGGGTCGCTTCCGTTACCACTTATGACAAGGGTGGCTTATTACAAGCGGTCTTGGATGGGCAGATCAACCCCGGTAAGGTCTTCACTAACAGCTATAATATTGATGACGTTGATGATGCCTATAAGGCAATGGCAGAAAGAAAGGCCATTAAATCAGTTGTGACGACTGATTAATCATCATATATATAATAAAAAGAGGATGCCAGATGGCATCCTCTTTTTAGTTAGTCGTTTAAATTTAAGATACTGTTAAAGACCGACTGTGGTAATTCGATATTGCTTTTGGCAGCTTGACGTTTATTAACGCTTTGCCTCCGCAACAGCGCTTGTTTTTTAGAAACACTGTACTTATTGCCATTCACGGCAGCATTTTTTCTTAACGGTGGAATATCAACGCGGGCAATGACGCGTCCTTCGACAACTGCCTGGGCAGGCATGGGATAGAGGCGTCTTGGAATCGTATACTTTAGTTTATGCACTAATTCCTTGGTTTGAGTGGGTGCATCACTGCGGTGCGTAATAAATGTAAGTGCATCGACCCGTGAGTAGTTAATTTGTACTTCTACTTTCACGATGTCAGCCATTTCATAACCAGCTAGCGTGGTATTGAGGGATGCATAGCCATGGGAGACGGATTTGAGCTTATTAAAGAAATCATAGGCAATCTCAGATAACGGCATTTGATAGCTCAATTCTACTAAGGAGCCTTGGTTACCCATATCAACGAAAACACCCTTATGTTGATCAGCTAGTTTCATGACGGCATTTAATTCCTGCTCGTTAGTCGTGATGACGGCCCTTACAATTGGCTCCTCAACGAATTCGACTTTTTCGAAATCTGGAAACTGGACTGGATTGTCCACGATCATTGGTGCGGCTTGGCCTTTTAAGTGAACCCGATACGTCACGTTTGGCGCAGTGGTTAAAACTGCGATCCCAAATTCATCTTGGAGGCGTTCTCTAATAATTTGGAGGTGAAAGATTCCTAAAAATCCGCCACGAAACCCAGGACCGAGCGCATCAGAAACTTCAGGTGTTAATTGTAATGAAGAATCATTGAGTGCGAGCTTGTTCAGTGCTTCGGCTAGTTCGTTATAATCACCCTGGGGGTAAATCCCGGCGTACACCATTGGTTCGGCAGGTTTATATCCAGGAAGGGGATGGTCAGTGGGCCTTTGTTTATTCGTAAGTGTATCACCAACTCTGACTAGGTGGGGATCCTTGAGGCCAGTCGCGATGTAACCGACATCACCAGCCGATAATTCACGGCTAGCGATTCTGGTGGGTGAAAAGATGCCAATTTCCTTAGCAAGCAAATTTTGATGATTAGCCATTAGGAATAGTGATTGATTAGGTTTAACGCTCCCATCGATAATTCTGATCGATGCAATCACCCCTTTAAAACTATCGTATTCAGAATCAAATACCAACGCCTTAAGCGGTTTATTAATATTCCCATTTGGGGCCGGTAAAAAATGAACAATGGCTTCTAAGACCGCATGGACTCCCTGACCGATTTTAGCGGATATTTGTAAAATTTTGTCGCTAGTGAAGTTTGCATCTAACTCCATTAATTGGTTAGTAGTCATTTCAATTTGTGCATTGGGACTATCGACCTTGTTAATGACAGGTAATATTTTAAGACCCGCTTTAACTGCGAGGTGGTAATTAGCAACCGTTTGCGCTTGAATCCCCTGGGTCGCATCCACTAGTAAGATCACACCGTCACTAGCGGAGAGGCTTTTGGCAACTTCGTAGTTAAAGTCAACGTGTCCAGGGGTATCGATGAAGTTCAGTTCATAATCCTGACCATTATCAGCATGGTATTGATTACGGACGGTTCTTGATTTGACAGTAACACCATGGGCTTGTTCGACCTGCATGTCATCTAACAATTGGTCCTTACGATTTCTAGCAGCCACCGTTTGTGTTAACTCCATGATGCGATCTGCCAGGGTCGATTTACCATGGTCTATATGGGCAATGATTGAAAAGTTTCTAATATTTGATTGTTTCATTATTATTTCTCCATTCTATTTCTTAGTTTCCAGTAATTAGAATGGCTGTATTTTGGATTGGCCATTCAATTAGAATGTCCAACCGACTAGTAAAATTTTACGCATGATTTCACCTCATTAATTATAGTAGTTTTATTCTTAAATCTTATCATAATGGAACTGGATTTACTAACGAATGAGAAGTGAAATGTTAATTTAATTAACAAAAAGGCTTTTATTTACAATTAGTTAGTGGTAAACTTATTTTTGCGAAGAAATAGATATAGTAATAAAAAGCTCCTTCATCATCATTGATGAGGGAGCTTTCTTATTATCGATCAATTGGATGTTCGTCAACCAATTGTTGCACTTGTTTTTGGGCATTACTTAAAATCGATTCATTGTGGGGGTTTTCTAAGATGCTAACGATAATTTTAGCGACCTTAGCAGCATCTGCTTCGTTAAAGTGGCGACTTGTAATGGTTGGCGTTCCGATTCGAATTCCTTCCATAGTATCTCCGGATTCTAATGGGAGAAGTTCCTTGTTGGTTGCAATTCCTGCTTTGTATAGTAATTCAGCAGCTTGATCACCAGTCATGTGGATGGCGTTTAAATCCAGTGTCATTTCATGGTTTTCTGTTCCTCCTGAAACTACTCTGATCAGTTCACTTTGGTTGAATACATCTGCCATTGCTTTGGCGTTCTTAATAATTTGTTTGGCATAGTCTTTGAATTCTGGTTGAAGTGCTTCTTGATAAGCAATTGCCTTTGCAGCAATAACATGCTCTAGTGATCCACTTTGCGAGATTGGAAAGACTGCGTTATCTAATTGATCGGCATACTTAGCCTTAGCTAAGATCATTCCTCCCCTTGGACCACGAAGCGTTTTATGGGTGGTAGAGGTAACTACATCAGCCACTTCAACTGGATTGGGGTGGACACCAGCGGCAACTAATCCGGCAATATGAGCCATATCGACCATTAGGTAGGCACCAACTTCATCAGCAATCTTTCTGAATTGAGTCCAATCAATGATGTGACTGTAAGCAGATGCTCCGGCAATGATTAATTTAGGTTTAACTTCCCGCGCGATTTGTGCGATTTGATCATAGTCAAGTAACTCAGTTTCTGGGTCAACACCGTAGAAGTATGAGTGGTATAACTGTCCTGAAAAATTATGCTTTTGACCATGCGTGAAGTGGCCTCCAGCATGTTCACTCATTGCCAAAATTTTGTCTCCTGGGTTCAAGAATGCTGCATAAACAGCTTGGTTAGCTTGGGTTCCTGAGTGTGGATTAACGTTGGCATATTCTGCATGGAAAAGTTTTTTAGCTCTTTTCCTAGCAACGTTATCAACGATGTCAATTGCTTCGTTACCAGTGTAAACCCGTTTTTGAGGGTATCCAACGGCATACTTATTAGTTAAGATTGAACCTTGCGCTGCTCTTACTGCCTTTGAAGCAATGTTTTCTGAAGCAATCAACTCAATCACGTTGTCTTGACGACGGTTTTCCATTTGAATGGCATTCCAGATTTCTGGATCTTGAGCTGAAAAATCATACATAGTTGCTGAAGCTTCTGGGTCTTTAGTTTTATAATTGAACATAATTATTCCTCCTAAATTAGACAAAAAAGACGTCCTTGTACTTTTGTACAAGGGCGTCTTTAACACTGTTCCACCTTATTTTATATCAAGCTCACACTTGATACCTCTGAGTCTTAATGCGCATTAAGATATCGATTTCTATTCAAGTTAATTCTTGACTGCCTTCACCCAATACCCAGACATTCCATTTCACCTAACTGAATGTTCGCTAAACTGAGCTACTTGAATTACTACTTTCAAGTTGCCATTAGAATAAACCAAAAAAATATGGATGTCAAACATAAATTGAAAAAATATTTGTTCAAAAATTGAATCCTATTTTTATAACAAGGACTTAATCCTTTTCTGGTAAGGATTTATGATCATATATTTTGACGATAATTAAAATTAAAAATAATGGAATTAGGGTAAGCAAAATGGAAAATTGATCAGCCAATCTGGTCATTAGACTCATGGTGATCGCGCCACCAATAAAACTTAAAATAACTATACAGGTATCTAAAAAGAGTTGCTTAGCAGCTGAATCATGGTCCAAGATGGTCAGATATAAAGTGTTAGAAACTTTACTGAGGTTTCCAGTCATCATTAGGGGGTTAAACGCTTTTCCCCGCAACAGTTTAAATTCCTGTAGATGAGCCGCCGCAGACATATCCAATAAACCAATCGTAATTAAATTAGGAACCCAGTGAGCCGTGATTCCGGTAATGAGGAGGAGGACGACCTCATACTGAATAATCAACTTTTTACGATACTTTTCATCTGGAAAGTGTCTTTGAATGAACTTGACAACGATAATGCCAAAGATAAACAAAGCAATTGCAAAGCATAATCTAAATACGGGATAAAAGTTCAACCGGCCTAAATTAATGCTTAACAAGATGATGTTTCCGGTCTGTAAACCAGCAAACACCCCTCCATGCTCAATATAAGTATATGCATCAATGCTGCCACTGATGACAGCTAATAAAGAAGCGATGATGGGAGTCTCGAAACTATTTTTGAATTTCATGATCTCTACTTTCTTTAAATATTTATAATTTCATTTTATCACATAATGGCTTGCTTTTGATGAAGAGTAATTTAATGATTTAAGGTTAGCTTTTTGGAAAAAACCAGTGATAGCAAGTGATTCCACGATTATGACAAATTTAGTGGAGCTAATCGAAAAGCTGGTTAAGAATTGATAGACTGAACATAGTAAATAATTTTGATATTTAATTTGAAAACTTTTCTAGGGGGGACATGCAAATGAAATTAGAATCACAAGACGATATCAATAAGCAGCTCGCTGCTAATAACAAGCAGCTGTTGGACGCTAAAAACTTATTACATCAAAAAATTGCTAAATTATCCCAAAAAGTTGATAACGCCAAAGTTATGAAACAGCGTCTTATTTCTGAAATCAGCAGTACCATCATTAACATCAATGGCGGAAAAATTTTTGCAATTGATAAAGATGGTAATAAATCAGATATTACGGATGCTTTGGCTGATCATGAATCAACACCTGAAAGTCCGAAGGGGATGGTGGTTAAAAATTACGCTGGCAGCGAACTCGTTAAATACTTAGTTAATCAAATACTACTGCGGGCCCGCGGAAATGAGATTCAATTATTGATTAACTATCAACACATTAAGGAATTAGACTCAAAGTATGACAAGCTCTTTAAAGATAGCGTAAAGCAGTTGTACCTAAATGTGAATAAGGATACCGAGAGCGAATATATCGATGATATTTTAGCACCCACGATATTTGATGATCCTAGTTATGAACAGCACATCAAGCCGACATTGAAATATATCTACAAAGTGATGTATAACGAGGCCACGCGCCTACATAACTATGGCAAGGACTTATTATTATCAGGGATTTATTTAGTTAAGGCAAAACACTATGCCCCAGATTACGTGGCTAAGATGTTTCGGACACCATTTTTGCAAAAGCATCCAGAAATTAACATTGCCCAAATTACTAGTGAAGCCCAAGCCTGGTTAGCGATTAAATGATGATTGTAAAAATGAAAAGCAGTAATATTGTGGAGGTGCAATTATGATTGACAATTCGTTCAATTTAATTTTAGATGTTGATTTCAGTTTTCAAATTCCACTAGCGGATTTACCCCGGAATGATAACCAGATCGATTGCGTTTATTTTCAAAATGAGGGGCACGAACAAAGGGTGGCGATTGATCAAGCCGGCAACGGTAAGCTAACGCCATCATTGGCGAGGGCTTTGAATTTAGCTGCCTATTCCCCAATGGTGTTAACGGTAACCAATAGCGGGAAGTTGACCGTTACTAGTGGTGATGGTCAACTAGCTAATGACGTTCAAATGTTAGCGACTAAGTATGGGGTTTCAAATCCGCACCCCACGCACTACTTTACAACGGCAATCGAAGTGGCGTGGTATTTTTTAGGCCGTTCTGAAATGTCATTTTCGAAGTTGACTCTGTTATTGTACCTCTCCTACGCCCACTTTTTAGTTTTGAATAACGAGCCTAACGAGCGGTTATTTAACGTCGCCCTAGTTGCTACGATCAATGGTCCATGGTGTATTGATTATGAATTAAATTCTGCGATCAAGCGGCGTGGTGAAAATTCTGTAATTCATAAGATGGATTTTGAATGTACTGGCGTTCATTTTGATGGAAAGGTGCAAAGGACTTTGGATTTCATTTGGGCGACCTATGGTCAATTTAGTTATAGGCAGCTAAAAGAGCTAGCTTTACGGGATGGGGTTTGTGAATTTGCGTTCAACGATTTAAATGCAAAGGCCTCTGCCCAGGGATTTGAAATTTCTGATGTTGTATTATTGCAAAGGTATCAAAAGGCCCCTTTTTTTGATAAGGACAACATGCCCAAGGATGATTGCTTAAACGGTGATATTACTGATTTATTTTCATAGATGGAGGACAATAAATGATAGAAAAACAGGATTTTAAACGGTTAAAGTTAGAGAATGCATACCTAGTTGAACAAAATAAAAAGTTAATGGAACAAGAAAAGTTATTGAACCAATCAATGATGTCGATCGCTAAGGATGTTTTGCGGATTAAACAAATTAAGGCCCGTTGCAATGGTGAGGTTAGACGTGCGCTAGTAATTTTAAAAAATGATGCAATTGATGATAATGATATCGATGCCTTGGTCACCTATTTGGCAAAGCAGGGCCATTGATCGATTAGGACTAATTAAATAGCAAATTAAAAATCATCCCGAGCGGATTTACGCTGGGGATGATTTTTTAGATTGATTTAATGTTTGAACTACGATTGTTTATTTTGACCGGGAAAGACCCAGTTAGCCTTACCAAATAATTTAATCATGGATGGCACGATGATTAATCTAACCAGGAAGGCATCGAAGAAGATCCCGAACGCCAAAGATAAGCCAAGCGACTTGATCGTGGTATTGCTTGAGAGTGCAAAACTACCAAAGACGGCGATCATGATCAAAGCAGCGGTGATAATTACGGGACCACTGCTCTTTAAGCCGACCATAACTGAATGGGCATTGTCCCCAGTTTTTAGATATTCTTCACGGGTTCTAGAGACCATGAACACCTCGTAATCCATTGCGAGTCCAAATAAGATCCCAATGAAAATGACCGGGAGGAAAGATAGGATCGGCGCCCCCTTACTAATGCCTAGAATCGATTTGAACATCCCTTCTTGAATCGTAAGCGTCGTCAACCCGAACGAAGCTAATAATGAAAGGCCGAAACCAAGCATTGCTACTAACGGAATTAAGAATGATTTGAACATTAACATTAGTAAGATGAAGGCCAAGACGATGACGATGCCTGCAAAAAGCGGGGTCGCAGCGTTTAATCTATCAGTGGTATCAATGTTAACCGCGTTAGTCCCAGTTAGGATGATTTTAGTACCAGCCTCTTTTTGAACGGTCTTTGAATATGCTTTGACCCGATTGGTCAGTGCTTGCGTTTGCACAGCTTCGGCCCCATGCTTTGGAATTAGGATGAACATTGCGTATTTATGGTTCTTGCTAATTTGGGCGGGGATGCGTGCGATTGCCTTCTTTTTAGCCTCAGCTTGAGCCTGTTTTTGGTATTCGGCAGCATATTGTTGAGCTAATTGTTGTTGCTTTGTTTGATCAGTTGCAAGCGTGGGGTCGCTTTGAACGGCAGCTTGCACCTTTGCTTGGACCGCCGCTGTAATTTGTTGTTTGACCTTAGCTTGATAAGCGGGCTGTTTCATCTCGCGGACGGCCTTTTGATTAACAACTGGGACGATCATTTTAGCACCGTCCATTGCTTTGACCTTATTAGTAATTTTCTGAAGCGTTTTTTCCTGTTCGGCCTTAGATTGGTCCTGGTTCAATTCGACCACCCCAATTAATGGGGCGTTGATTCCTTCACCAAATTGATCTGAGATAATGTCATATGCTTGTCTTTGCGTGTTTTGCTTAGGCAGTGAACCGTTATAAGGCATCCCCAGTCGCATGTTGCGAGCGGGGAGGGCCATTGCTACCAAGATGACAATGCTGACCAATGCCGTAACAAGCGGGAATTTAGTAATCATTTTTACAAATATCCCAGGCTGCTCGGATGGTTGTTGACGCTGCGCTGGTGCTGTTTTAATGAACTTGCTGAGCAACGAGATCAAGGCTGGCAAGAACGTAATTGCTGATAAAATAGCGAACGCCACGGCAATTGCTGAGGCCAATCCCATCTGGGTCAAAAAGTCCATTCCAATGATGCTAAGCCCGGCCACGGCAATGATAACGGTCACCCCGGCAAAGATAACGGAGCCACCGGCAGTGGCAATGGCAATCCCCAATGCTTGATCTGGGGCATGCTCCTTTAGTTCATCACGATAACGGTGGACAATAAAGAGGGCGTAATCAATTCCTACTGCTAGACTAAGCATTGTTGCAAGGGTTTGGGCAACGTTGACGATGGTAAAAAACGATGTCCCAATCGTAACAAGCAACACGCCAGAGAGCAAGCCAACAATGGCACTGATAATTGGAAACCCAGCCGTAATAAAGGAGCGAAAGAGGATCAATAAAAGGATAAACGCAATTATAATTCCAATGATTTCTGATGAACCACCAATTTCAAATGGTGTGATCTGCACAGTCCCATCGTATGCGATCTTGGTCTGGGCGTGGTTGCTTACGACTTTGAACTGCTTTTCGACGGCTTTGATCTGAGCTTGGCTAACCAATTTGGCATCTTTATCAAACGTTACCGTTACATAAGTAGTGGATTGGTCCTTACTGACCAATTTGTTAGAATATGGATTTTCGACACTCTTGATGCCCTTTTCAGCTTTTATATTCTTCATTGCAGCTTCAATTTGACGTTTGAGGGACTTTTGATTTACGCCGTGTTTTTGGTCGTTTTTAATTACGACCTTCATAGTACCGGCGTTCACATCTTGGTTGAACTCGTGTTTCAATGTGGATTGTACATTGGTGGATGGCAGTCCCTTGATCGTAAAGTTTTGATTATAATTAGAGCCGAGTTTGCTGACCCCGACGATAAATGCCACTAGCACGAATAGCCATACTAATAGTGACTTGAATTTATTATGGAATGACCATTGGCCCAATTTGTTAAGCTTTTGATTCATTTTAACTACCTCTTTCTCAGATTTAATTGATAAAATAATTATAAGATAGACAAAAGTCATGTAAAATGGACAATATAGTGATAGTGCACAAAAAATAAACACAGGAGTAAAAATGTACAAAACATGGCGGACTTTAGAAAACAACGAACCAATTTAATTATCTTTCAAGCGTTGAATAACATGCTTGAAAACGAATTATTTACTAATATTACGGTTAATCAGATTGCTAAAAATTCATTAATTCATCGCAATACTTTTTATCATCATTTTGAAGATAAATACGATTTATTGCATCAATTTATTTTATTTGCAATTGATAATGCTAGTTCTGGAATTGATCAATCTGGATTTAGTAGCCAACCGTTTCATGTGATTCATGAACTATACATTTACAATGATTCTTACCAGCGATTGTTCAACTTACAAAGTCGCGATGAAGAATTTATGCAGATCTTTTCATCAACGTTCGTTGAAATTTTTGTGCAAGGGCGTAACGACGTTGATAATATTTGGACGATGGGTAAAATTTCGGCGATTATGACTTGGAATCGCTTGAATGGAAACCGTTACAACATGTTTGCTGATTATATTTTATTAGATCAAATTTTTACGACCCACCAATTTCCAAAAATTAGTAATTAAATATTTATACTAATCATTTGAAATCATTAAAATACGATGTTAAAATAATTAGAAAGATTATTAGTATTACTCTAAAACGAGGGGAAAATAATGATGGATTTAAAACAATTTATTAGTAAAAGTGCGAACGGAATTCAGCCAGATTTAATTTCTAGCTTTAATAGCCAAGTTGCTGGAATCAAGGGTTTGATCCCACTTACATTAGGTGAACCAGATTTTAATACTCCAGAACATGTTAAAGAAGCTGCGATTCAAGCGATTGAACAAAATGAAAGTCACTACTCTAATCCGCAGGGGATTTTTGCACTTAGAGAAGCGGCAGCCAATTATGTTCATGATAAATATGGTTTGAATTACGATCCAGAGACTGAGGTACTAGCTACGTCTGGGGTGAGTGAAGCGTTGCTGTGTACCTTTTTAGCAATTATTAACGCTGGCGATGAGGTAATCTTACCAACGCCAGCATTTCCAGTTTATGAATCTGTTATCAAGCTACCAGGTGGAAAGCCAGTCTATGTTGATACCTCTAATGACGGCTTTAAACTAACGCCTGCTAAGTTGGAAAAAATCTTAAAAGAACGTGGTGATAAGGTCAAAGCTCTGTTATTGAATTATCCAAGTAACCCAACGGGGGTTACTTACAGTGAAGATGAACTTAGCGCTTTAGCTGAAGTAATTAAAAAGTATGATATTTTAGTGATCAGTGATGAAATTTATAGTGAGTTAACTTACGACCACGCTCATTTTTCATTCGCTAAACTCCTTCCTGAGCAAACGATTACTTACAATGGCTTGTCTAAGTCCCATGCGATGACAGGTTGGCGAGTTGGGGTAGTGTTTGCAAAGCCCGCAATTTTATCAGAAATATTGAAGATGCACATGTTTGCTAGTTTCTGTCTTACTGCTAATGCTCAATATGCAGCCATCGAGGCATTTAATAATGGACGCGACGATGCTGAACCAATGAAAAAGGTTTATGAACAAAGACGTGATCTAGTTGTCAACGGTCTTAAAGAAGTTGGGATCAATAGTCCCACCCCAGAGGGGGCCTTTTATATCTTCGCTTCAATTCCTGATTCATACAAGAATGATAGTATGCAATTCTGTCTTGACTTAGCGAATGAAGCGCACGTAGGGGTCGTTCCTGGAGTTGGCTTTGGACCTGGTGGTGAAAATAGCTTTAGATTAAGCTATGCTGCTAGTACGGAAGAGCTAGAGGAAGCTGTAAAACGGATTCAGAATTTTGTGAAAAATCATGAATAAACATCAATAAATAAAAAAGTAACCATTTGGGATATTTTGACTAAATGGTTACTTTTTTATAATATTTACAAAAAAATCGTAAAATTTAAAAACCGCGCTAAATCAATGTTGGAAGCGATTTATTTATGCAAAACCACTATTTTTATGTGAGATGATGTAACACGAAATATATACAAATCTTAAAAAAACTGTTAAAATATAATTAATGAAAATTAAAAATGTGTAACCTATGATGGTCACACGAAGGGGATATTGTCATGAAAAAATTAAAGGGGTTCTTCGGTGCAATGGTAATAGCGCTATTTGCGTTATTGATTGGTACTGGCTTTTCAAGTCAGACTGCCCATGCAGAAAAGACCTATCAAATTGGAACGGATGTTACATTTCCTCCGTTTGAATTTGCCAATGATCAAAACAAGTATGTCGGAATCGACATCGATTTGATGAAGGCAATTGCTAAGGATCAGGGTTTTAAGGTAAATATTAAACCAATTGGTTTTAATGCTGCGGTTCAAGCAACCCAGTCAGGACAAATTGATGGTGTGATTGCTGGGATGAATATTACTCCAGAACGTGCACAGACCTTTGATTTTTCCAATCCTTACTACAAGTCTGGTGTTGTAATGGCTGTTAAGCAGGGGGGGAGTGTTAAAGACCTTAATCAACTCCGTGGTAAAAGAGTTGCCGTTAAGACGGGGACTTCTGGAGCTGCATACGCCAACAGCATCAAGAATAAATATGGTTTTAAGGTCGTAACCTTTGATGATTCTAGTAACATGTACCAAGATGTGTTAACTGGTAATTCAGCTGCCTGTTTTGAAGATGAACCAGTTATGAAGTACAGTATCAAGCAAGGTACTAAGTTAGCGATCGTTACTAAGCCTGCTGATAGTGGTTCGTATGGTTTTGCCGTTGATAAGGGTAAGAACAAGGTATTGCTTGCTAAGTTCAACAAGGGACTTGCTAACCTCCAAAAGAACGGTGAATATAAAAAGATTGTTGATCACTACCTAGAAAGCAAGGGAACCAATGCTGGTTCTAGTGACCATACCTTCTTGGGAATCCTTAAGCAAAACAAGGGTTTCCTTTGGAATGGGTTCTTACAAACCCTTTGGTTAAGTATCGTTTCGATTTTCTTTGCAACATTATTTGGAGTAATCGTGGGACTATTGGGTGTATTGCCTTACAAGTTCTTCCAAGACCTATCTAGTACCATTATCTATATTTTCCGTGGGTTACCATTACTAGTGTTGGCACTATTCATTTACACCGGGATTCCAACTTTAACTGGAACTAAGATTCCAGCGTTCATTGCCGGGGTCGTCACCTTAATGTTCAATGAAGGAGCCTATATTGCGGCCTTCGTTCGTGGGGGGATTAATTCCGTTGACAGTGGTCAAATGGAAGCAGCTCGGAGTTTAGGACTGCCATTCTCCAAGTCGATGTTTAAGGTTATTCTTCCACAGGGAATTAAGTTAATCATTCCATCATTCATTAACCAATTTATTATCACTTTGAAGGATACTTCAATCCTATCAATTATTGGAATTCTAGAATTAACCCAAACTGGTAAAATTATTATCGCAAGAAACCTTGAAGGATTTAAGGTCTGGACAATTGTTGCTTTGATTTACTTAATCGTGATCACGCTGTTGACCTGGTTATCTAAATGGGGTGAAAGGAGAACTAGATTATGATTAAAGTAGACGTTAAAAACCTAGTCAAGAACTACGGGAGCAACCACGTTTTAAAGAACGTTGACTTTCAAGTTCAAAAAAACGAAGTGGTCGTAATTATCGGACCATCCGGATCTGGGAAAAGTACGTTATTAAGAACCTTGAATAAGTTGGAAGAACCAACCTCTGGTTCCGTAATCATTGATGGGAAGGACATCGCAGACCCAAAGACCGATATGAATAAGGTTCGTGAAAACATCGGGATGGTGTTCCAACATTTCAACCTCTTTAACAATCTTTCAGTTGGTGACAACATCATGTTAGCACCAGTTGAGTTAAAGAAGGAAACTAAGGAAGAAGCTGCTGAACAAGCCAAGAAACTCTTGGAAGTTGTTAACCTTTCCCAAAAATTTGATGCAAAGGTGCAATCACTTTCTGGTGGTCAAAAACAACGGATCGCCATTGCCCGTGCTTTAGCCATGAAGCCAGACATCATGTTATTTGACGAACCCACCAGTGCCCTTGATCCAGAAATGGTTGGTGATGTTTTGCAAGTAATGAAGCGTTTGGCTAAGGATGGAATGACAATGGTGGTCGTAACCCATGAAATGGGCTTTGCCCGTGAAGTTGCGGACCGCGTGGTCTTTGTTGATGACGGTAAGATTTTGGAATCAGGAACGCCTGAAGAAATCTTTGATCATCCTAAAAATGCCAGATTACAATCATTCTTGGAAAAAGTGCTATAAAAAATAAATAATGAAATAACCATCTTGCGAATTTCGTAAGGTGGTTATTTTTTATGCTTTGATAACAATTTGGATGATGGCTAAATCAACTCTTTAGGAGGCGAATTGGTTGGTTCACTAAAAATAAAATAACTTTTTTGTTACTATAGTATCCACTATTTTTTGAAACATTTATCTAAAAATGTCACTTTTGCTTGTTGTTTGATTATGCTATACTCAAATTACTTAATTAACTGCAAGGGGAGCCGTTCGGCTGAGACTAGGTTAATCAAAACCTTGACCCTAATGAACCTGATCTGGTTAGTACCAGCGTAGGAATGCAGCGGATATTTATGAAAACTATCCAATTCTTTTTATGGTGGGTAAAAACTATCCAATTTTTTGTTGTGAATTGGGTTCTCAGTTTAATTAAGCCAAAATGCTTAAGGAGAGATGTTTTCATGAATAATGAACAGGAAAAGCAAAGTTTGGATCCCGCAAACTTAAAATGGGGGCAAACGTTTCTTGCAAGTATTCAACATATTTTTGTTTCAAATGTATGGTTAGATCCAATTTTTGTGGCTTCAACAGCTGGGTTATCACTGAGCTTATCGACTAATTTAGTTAATGCAATTTTTATTGCATCTGGGTTAGTAACGATTATTCAAGCCACTAAGTTAGTTCGCCTTCCAATTGTGCAGGGACCATCCGCAGCTTTTGATGCGTTGATGATCAATGCTGGAAAAACGGGGACGTTACCCGCAGCTGGCGGATCGATTTTACTAAGTGCGATCTTAGCCTTCTTTTTAGCGGTTACTGGTTTATTGTCCAAGTTAACTAAATGGCTTCGACCAGCAATCACTGGAACGATTATCTTTTTAGTGGGGGTCTCATTAGCTAGTTTTACACTAGCGGAATTTTTAGGTGGGGACCCGACTGCAGCATCATTTGCATCACCCAAGACCTTATTCGTAGCAATTGTAACCGCAGGAATCGTAGTCTTTTTATCGATTTTTGGAAAGGGTGCTTGGCATCGCTATTCATTTTTAATTGCATTGGTAGCTGGTGATCTGATTGCAGGATTGACTGGCATGATCAATCTATCAGCGGTTGGTTCTAAGCCACTGTTCGGTTTACCACACATCCTTCCTTATGGGATGTTGAAGTTTAATTGGACCATCTTCTTAACGTTCTTCATTGCCTACTGTGTGGCGATTATTGAGGCATTGGGAGTATATGAAGCATCGGCTGATGTAACTAATACTAAGGTGGACCAAAAGAGAATGGAAAAGGGAATTGCTGGTGAAGCAGCGGGATCAATCTTGTCATCACTAATTGGTGGGTTCCCAACCACAGCATTTGCTCAAAACTTAGGAGTAATGAAGCTGACTGGCATTCATTCTAGAAAACCAATCCTACTAGCTGGTAGTTTGTTAGTGGTATTAGGCTTTATTCCAAAGCTAGGGGCCTTTTTATCTTTGACTCCCGCTCCAGTAATTGGTGGGATGTTCCTACCAGCAGCGGCCACGTTAATTACAACTGGTTTTAATATTTTAAAACGTGCTGAAAATAATGATACGAATAACTTAATTATTGGTTTATCGATTATGCTTGCAATCGGGATTCCAGCTTATGCTTCTGGCTATAATGGAGCATTAAAGCCATTATTAACTAATAACATTTTATTAGGAGCAATTTCTTCAGTTGTTCTTCACATTATCCTAGTGGCAATTCCTAAAGCATTTAAAAAGCAGGAGGCGGAATAGCAATGGTGCTATCAACAGTTGAAATTCAAAGAGAAGTTTTAGCGTTTATTGATCAATATGCAGTTGCTGATGCGAACGAAAGCGCAGGTGCGTTTAACGAATTAGCGCTTAAAATATTTAACTATCAATTTGAAAATAACTTACCGTTTAAAAAATATGCCAAGAGTCAAAGAAAGACCCCGTTGTTAGTGCGGGATTGGACTGAAATTCCATTGATGCCAATTCAGGGTTATAAACGATTGACCTTATCTGCCACCCCGATTACGGATGATGAACCCGTGTTTATGTCGAGTGGAACGACCGATCCAACCCATCGGAGTCGTAATTATCACCCCACTTTTAAAACTTGGGATGCTTCGATGCGCTTTCCGTTCAAGAAATTTGTAATGCCTGATCATGATAAAATGCGGATCATTGGTCTATTTCCAGGTGAAGATATCAACCCTAATTCTTCACTGTCCAGATACGTTAGTAAGGCAGTCGAATTTTTTGGTGATGAGCAAAGTAAAATCTATGTGGATGAATCACAAATGGATTTTGCTGGCATTATTGCGGCCTTGCAAGCATCAATTAAGGCCAATCAACCAGTAATGTTACTGGGGGCCAGTTTTTCATATGTTCACTTATTAGACTACCTGAAGCAAAACGATTTACATTTCCAGTTACCAACCGATAGTCGGCTGTTTGATACTGGTGGTTTCAAGGGACAGTCCAGAAGTGTCGAATTTCAAACGTTGATGCAAGAAATCGAAGATACGTTTGGCATCGATCGTGATCACTATATTAACATGTACGGAATGACTGAAGTTTGTTCACAATGCTATGACCAAAACATTTATGATTTATATCATGATCAATCAATTAACTACGATAAGGCTGCGCCAGCATGGGTGCGGATCCAAATTTTAGATCCAGATCAATTAACGCCGGTTAAAAATGGTCAGGTCGGGCTAATTGCATATTACGATCTTTCGAATTGGAATTCCTGTGTGGGAATCTTAACCGAAGATATGGGTGTGCAAGATGAAGCAGGCTTTAAATTGTTAGGCCGGGTCAAGGGCGCTGAAGCTAAGGGGTGTTCGATCGCGGTCGACCAACTACTGGCTTCTAATCAAGCTGGTGATCAAATTGACTAAGGATCCCATTCAAATCATCCCGATTGACCTGTTTAGCCTTCCTCGTGAGGTGCAACCAGTTAATTTTAATTACTATTCAATTTCGGATGGTAATACGACATATTCTTTCCGTTATCCTGAGTTGACCGCTGCTGAAATTGCGCAGACTGCTCGGATAATTAAGCACCACCAACATAGTTACCTAACCAAATTAACGCTTGCTGAGATCATTAATGTAATCGATCAGGCGGTGCAAAAATGGACCCACCCAGAATACGAGCAGCGCAAATTGGCAATTAAATTGATTCCCAAAATTACGGGCTATAATCCAGAAACGGTGTTGTTGGAAATTAAGCGCTTTGTTCGGTTGTTTAGGAAAAAGGAGCTTTTGAGATTCGTTGATACTGAGTTAGATCAACCAGGGATTTTAGATGAATTTCATCCCCAAAGAAGCGGTAGCAACACGAAAGCGTTTGGCCCGGACGGCATTTTTCATGTCTTTTCTGGGAACATCCCAGCGCTGCAGTTGTGGCCATTGGTCATGGGGCTCTTAGTTAAATCAGCTAATTTGGGTAAAACGTCGCTTGCCGAACCACTGTTTCCAATCCTGTTCATGCAATCGATTGCTAGTGTTGATGCGCACATGGCTGAATGCACTGCAATCTTGCCATGGCACGGGGGCAACACTCAATTAGAGCAAGCGGCCATCAATAATACGGATGCGACGATCGTTTATGGTTCTAATCAAGCCGTCGATAGTATTCGACAAATGGTGCCGACTGACAAGAAGTTTTTACACTATGGCTATAAGATTAGCTTTTCAATGGTCGGCAAAGAAGCGCTGACTCCTGAATATTATCGCGAGACCGCACACAAGGCCGTCGAAGATGTTGCCGTTTATGATCAACAAAGTTGTCTTTCTGCCCAAACTATTTTTGTGGAAAGCGGCGGGGCAATCAGTCCGCGGTTATTCGCTAGGGTAATTGCCAACGAGTTGGCGGACTATCAACAAAAACGGCCGCGCGCCCAACTAACGAATGAAGAGGCGGCTGCGATCAATCGACTGCGCAATGAGTGTCAAATAACGCAAATTCAAAATGGATCCGTAGAGGTAATTAGTAGTGACCATAGTACCGATTGGACGGTCATATACCACGGGAAACCTGGGTTCGCTAATTCACCATTAAATCGGACGGTGCACATTTTTCAGATCGATGACTTAGCAGCTGTTACTAAGTATTTGGATGGCTACCATTCATTTCTGCAAAGTTGTGGGGTGGCGGTAGCCCCCACGCGCCTTTTTGAAATTGCTGATCAATTAGGCCGAATTGGGGTCGATCGAATTTCAGCACTGGGTGAAATGACTAGAGCTAAGCCTGGTTGGCATCACGATGGCGGCTTTAACCTGTTGAGCCTACTGCATTTCGTGGATATCGAAAGAAGTGCAGAGGACCTAGCAGAACGATACGATCCAGATGTTGAGTAGGGGGAACTTAAATAATGTTACTGAAGAATAAGGTGGCTGTCATAACTGGAAGTAGCCGTGGAATTGGTGCGGCAATTGCCAAACAGTTTGCTGAAGAGGGCGCGATTGTCGTCATCAACTACTTGCATAATCAGCAACGGGCCGAGCAGGTCGTAGCTGATATTAGAGCAAATGGTGGCAACGGCGTCGCAATTCAAGCGGACGTTCGGGATGCTAAATCGGTTGCTGCGATGTTTGCGTTAATTAAAGATCAATTTGATGAGGTTGATATCGTTGTGAATAACGCTTTGAATCACTACGTTTTTAATCCCAAGACCAGAAAGACCAGTGCGTCAATTGATTGGCAGGATTATCAATCGCAAATTGATGGGAGTCTAAAGGGGTCCTTTAATATTTGCCATTCTGCGATTCCGATGATTAGCCATAGTGGCCGCATTATCAATATGGTCAGCAATTTAATTGAATCACCATTGATTCCATATCACGACTATATTACGGCTAAAAGTGCGCTACTGGGCTTCACTAGATCCCTGGCTGCTGAAGTTGGAAACCTTGGAATTTTGGTCAATGCGATTGCGCCCGGGTTGACCTATCCAACTGATTCCAGTATTGAAACGCAAAATGATGTTCGTGAATCGATCATTAACATGACACCGACTGGCAGATTAACAGTACCAAAGGACATTGCAGGAACCGCTACTTTCTTAGCATCTAACTTGGCTAGTAACATAACTGGTCAATGCTTATACGTTGATGGTGGCTTAGTAATGCATTAAAAAGTTAAATAAAACAAGCCCGAGTAATTTTCTACTTGGGCTTGTTTTTTTATGGTCTAACTATTTCAATGTGTCCATATCGATCACAAAACGATATTTAAATTTGCTTTTTAAGATGCAATACTGATTCCACCATTCATGATTTTAACGATTTGGGATATTTTGATATAATAGATTAGGTTAAAACTAAAAATGGAGGGATCAAATGAACAGAAAAAATCTGTTTTTATTAATAATTTCAATTGTGGCCATTTCAGTTGCTGCCATCCTAGTGAAGCTGACCAGTGCACCAGCAACGGTCATTAGTATGTATCGGATGTACTTAGCGTGTCTGTTGTTATTGCCATTCGTGTGGCTTCATCGCAGTGACTTAAAAAAATTATCATTCTTACAATGGCTGTACCTAGCGATTGCGGGGAGTTTTTTGGGGATGCACTTTGGACTGTGGTTTCAGTCGTTAAAGTATACCTCAGTGACAAGTTCAACGATTATTTTATCATTACAACCAATTGTGGCCCTGGTGGGCGGCTTCATTGTTTATAAGGAACGGACGAACTTAAAGACCGTTGGAACGATCGTATTATCAATTATTGGGGTGGTGATCGTTAGTTCCACTGATTTGGGAACCAATAATTCAACCGCTTTAATTGGTGATTTAATGGCGTTCGTTAGTGTGATTGCATTAGTAACTTACTTGTTGATTGGCCAGGCAAAGGTGAAGGGGATTTCGTTTTGGGTTTATAGTTTTATCGTCTTTTTATTTGCCGGAATTGCCTTGAACGGCTTTAATTTGATTGCCAAGGTGCCACTAGTTGGGTATAGTCGATTTGACTGGTTAATGTTTTTATCACTAGCAATCTTCCCAACGGTTGCCCACGTCATCTACAATTACCTTTTGAACTACGTTAATACCACTACGATCTCAATTAGCACCCTTGGTGAGCCAGTTGGGGCGACCATCCTAGCGGTGATCCTTTTAGGCGAGCGGATAACGCTCATTCAAGTGCTTGGTGGCATCATCGTTATCATCGGGGTCTTTTTATTTCTTAAGCAACAAAATAGTCAATCTGAATTAGCAGAATAATAAAAGCAGTTGCCAACTTAACATCGGCAACTGCTTTTTAATTAGCGCTTAAAACTAGCGATTCTTCTAATTTGTTCTGGATCGGCGTGGTCAAAGAATTGACTCACGTTGGTATCTAATTGCTTAATTTGATCCATTTCATCATTACTCAATTCAAAGTCTAAGACGTTGATGTTTTCAGCCATCCGACTGGGTTTAACTGACTTAGCCAATGGGATGATGTTTCTTTGGAATAGCCATCTTAAGACGACCTGCCCGACTGATTTATCGTGGGCAGCCCCGATTGATTGCAAAACGGGGTTTTCAAAGAGGTGGTTGCGGCCTTCAGCAAATGGGGCCCACGCTTCAACTTGAATACCCTCGGATTGTAAGAATGTCACTTGATCATTATTTTGGAAGAACGGGTTAACTTCAACTTGGTTGGCGGCCGGCTTCACATCATTGAATTCGATTAAATTGGTAATCTGGGCGTTATCAAAGTTCGAAACCCCGATATATCTGACCTTACCAGCCTTTTGAGCATCTTCCATTGCCCGCCAAGCAGCAAAGACATCGTTGTATGGTTGGTGGATCAATAGTAAGTCGAGGTAGTCGAGGTTTAACTTCTGCAGGGATTTATCAATCGCACCGGCCGCGCGGTCAACGGTAACGTCTGATACCCATAGTTTGGTGGTAATGAATAACTCATCGCGGGTAACCAATCCAGCATCGATAACTTCCTGGATGGCTTCTCCGACCCCAACTTCATTTTGGTAGGAAGCGGCAGTATCAATTAAGCGGTAGCCAGCCTTTACGGCATCAATCACTGCGGCCTTAGCATCTGATTGGTCTGGGACTTGGAAGACCCCGAACCCTAATTTTGGTATTTCGTTTTGAATTTGCTTTTCTGACATTTTAAAAATTCCTCCTGTTAGTTGTGAGCAACTTGGACTAATTGCATATTAAAGCGTCGAGCAACGTGTTCCCAGACATGTTTGATGTGGGGGATGGCATCTGAAGGCTCCATCCCGTCAATGACGAGTGAGAGTTTTTTACCTGCAAACGGGTTGTTAGGCCCCATTACCTGGGTCATTCGGTCGATTAAAATTTTCATGTACGCCGACATTGACGACCAATAGACGGGGGTACCAACGATGATGGCATCCGCTTTCGCCACTTTTTGGCAAATTTCCTGAAATTGATCGCCAGGTCTTTGTTCCTGACCAAGCGGATAGATCAAGTAATCCACTAGGTTGACGGTTTCATAATTACTAATGTGCAGTTGTTGTTTGACCAGCGTTTCCGTTAAACCATGGGGATCCTTACTGGCGTTAATAAATAGTTGATGCATTGCGAAAACTCCTTTCATTTAGGATAGTTGCTATTTTAAACCTTTAAGTCGACTTGAATGCAAATGATTATACTTAGAATTACTCTAAATGTTTTAAATTATTTTTTTCATACTGCAGCAGGTGGGTACCGTAGCGTTCAATTTTATTGTGTAGGTAGTCACGGGTTTGGGTCAATTCGTTAATTTGTTGGTTGATTTTGTCCTCTTGGGCTTTTAGGATGGCCTTGCGTTTTTCGATCGAGCTATCACCCTTAAGGATCAAGCTGGTGTATTGCTTTAGCGTCGGGATCGAAATGTCCGCCCTTCTTAATGCAATAATAAAGTGAATCCATTCTTCATTGAATTGTGTGAAATTACGGTAACCATTTTGATCTCGTGGTACGGGTGGCATTACCTGTTCTTTTTCCCAGAACCGAATCGTCGCCTTATCAACATGGTACTTTTTACTAACCTCGTTTATGTTCATTCATAACACCTCAATTAAGTTTTAATCTTATTTTATTCCTTAAAGTGAACTTGAATGCAAGGATTTGAAATTAAAAATTAGTGCTTGCATTCAAGCAGACTTTAAGGTTTAAAATGTCCACATACTTAATTGATGGAGGACAATGATAATGAAAACGAAAAGCAAATTTGGCATCACTTTGCCAATTATATTGATTAGCTACTTTTTAATTTTACTTGATAATTCAGTGGTGTTTACAAGTACGGTCAAAATCGCTACTGATTTAAATATGACTAAGGCCGATGTGAGCTGGATCACTAACATCTACGCATTGATGTTTGGGAGTTTGCTACTGTTGGGCGGTCGGTTAGGTGATTTGTACGGTCGGAAGTTACTCCTTATTATCGGGATTGCAATTTTTACCCTCGGGTCGTTACTAGTCGGCAGCGCCACTTCTGGACCAATGATTATTTTAATGCGTGCCTTTCAAGGAATCGGTTCTGCAATTTTAGCACCGACAACGCTTGCGTTGCTGTTGGATAGCTATCAGGGGGAGACACGCCAAAAAGCAATCTCTTATTACGGAGTGACTGCTGGAATTGGTGCTAGTATTGGAATTATTGTTGGTGGGGTAATTACGACGTATATTTCATGGCGCTGGGGCTTTTACATCAACGTGCCAATTGGAATCGCGCTCATTATTTTATCCGTTATTTTTCTACCAAGCAGCACCACTAGGAAAGCGCACTTAGATTACTTAGGCTCATTCCTATCCGTAATTGGGCTATTCTTGTTAGTTTATAGCATTAACGGGGCTAGTTATCGCCTCTTGGCATTTGTTTTTGCAATCGTAGTATTAGCAATGTTTGGCATCGTAGAAAAGCGTAGGGCCAATCCATTACTACCATTTAAACTCTTCCAAGATCCTGAAAGAAGATGGGCCTATACCGCCCGCTTTTTATTTGCAGGGATCGCCATTGCTTATTTCTTCTTGGTGCCGCAAACGCTTCAACAAGTGTACGGCTACACGCCATTAATGTCGGCACTGGCGTTTATGCCCGAAACGATTCCGCAATTTATCGCTGGGTTGTTTCAATCCAAGTTGTCAGAAAACGTTGCTAATAGCACCTTGTTATTGATTGGAGTCACGATTACCGTTTGCGGGGTCATTTTACAACTGTTAATTGGCTTACAACACGGCTACTGGTTAGGAATTGCCGTTCCAATGGTTATTTTTGGAATCGGTCAAGGACTAGCATTTGGTCCGTTAACATCTGCGGGGGTGGCCCATGCTGATGATGAAATTGCTGGTGCAGCTTCGAGTGCGGTCAATGTCTTTCACCAACTAGGTTCATCTGTGATCTTATCATTGGTGGTAGCGTTATCAACGAGTTTATCGACTCCGATTGCACAATATCACCATGAGTTTGTAATGATTAGTTTGATTGGAATTTTAACTTTAATTGCAGCTATTTTCGTTAAAAAAGTAGCGCGTTAAAGTTGACTTAAAGTTCACTTTAACGCCTATAATGTGGTTAATGAGGTGATAAAGTGAAAAAGATACTAATTGTTGGTGCAACGGGTTCACTAGGTCGGACACTAACGAATCAATTAATTAATAATGATGATTATCAACTGACGCTGTTTGCGCGTTCTGCTTCAAGCTTAAAGCTAGCTGCTAGTAATGTTAGGCTAGTCGATGGCGATGTCTTGAACGCCACTGATTTAGAATCGGCATTCAAGGATCAAGATGCTGCTTTCGTGGCGCTAAGTGGTCAGATGGCAAAGCTAGCAACTGCAGTAGTGACAGCAGCTAAAAAGGCGCGGCTTGCCAAATTGATTTTTATTAGTTCGATGGGCATCTATAACGAAATTCCGGCATCCGTTGGGGCAAATGGGAATTTAAAGCACAATCCGTTTTTGCAACAATATCGCGATGCTGCTGATATCGTTGCTGCCAGTGGCTTGAATTACACCGTCATTCGGCCGGGCTGGTTCGATAATGGTCCCGATAACTATGAAGTAACGGCTCAAGACCAACCATTTGGTGGTCACGACGTTTCTAGAAATGCAATTGCTGATTTAGTAAAGCGATTGCTTGATGATTATGAATTATACGCAAGGACTAGTATCGGCATCAATAGGCCTTAATCTAAAGGGGTTCCAGCGAATTTATTTTGCTCGAACCCCTTTATTTTGTTATTGATTGGGCGTATATTTGTAGCGGTAATAAAACAATAAAGTTAGGGAGCGATAAATTTATGCAAAAATTTTCCAAAAAAATGACGGTGCTATTTTCAGCACTCGTCTTAGGTGGTTTCAGTGTTCAACCAATTTTAACGAACGCCAAAACGGTGCATCATCATTCAGTCAAAGTAAAGCACAGTAAGAAACAGGAGCACCATGCTAATAAGAGTAAGGAAAATAAGCATAAATCTAGTCAGAATAAACAAACCAATAAAAAAAGCCAAAAGCAAGCACAAGGACAAAATAATCAAAATGTAAATACCGTTTCGGGTGCAGTGGGCTACGGATCTAAGGCTACTGGGGGTTCAAATGCAACGAGTGCCAATACATTTCACGTAAGTAATATGCAACAACTAA
Organism: Nicoliella sp. ESL1120; assembly: GCF_058508515.1. Classification (NCBI taxonomy): domain Bacteria; kingdom Bacillati; phylum Bacillota; class Bacilli; order Lactobacillales; family Lactobacillaceae; genus Nicoliella; species Nicoliella sp. ESL1120. The sequence goes on along the minus strand of NZ_CP196384.1, from coordinate 184,000 downwards.
GATCAGCCTTGTCATCTAAGGTTAGTGGCCCTAGAAAAGTCTATATTGATAGCAATATTGACGGGAATAGTGGCAATACAGAAGCTAGTTATGCTCAAGGAACGGGCTATGACTTAAATGCTTACCTAACTGCTTATAATCCAGCTACTTATGGAAAGACCAAGCCATCAGGGACCCAAGAACAAGCCCGCCAAAAGGCCGAAGATAATCAGGGCAAAAACGTTAAGGTAGCTGTTCCTAGCGACACTACGATTATTGGTGCGAATGGGGTCACACTTTCAAACATCAATTTCATGGTCGAAAGTAACAATGTAATCCTCCAAAATCTACACATGATTGCGCCAGTTGACTTCTTCCCTCAATGGGATCCAACTGATGGAAGCACTGGAAATTGGAATTCTCAATATGACGCCGTTTCTTTGAAGGGTGCCACCAATGTTTGGTTGACCCATGATCATTTTGAAGATGGCAGTACTTCCGATGCGACTGCCGCTACTTACTATGGGCGGCAATACCAACAACATGACGGCTTGGTTGACATTACCGATGGTTCAGATTATGTGACTGCGAACTACAATATCTTCGCTGATCACGATAAGACGATGTTGATCGGTAGTTCAGACAGCGATACCAGCGATAGTGGCAAGCTCCATGTAACGATTGCTGATAATTACTTCTTGAACGATATCCAAAGAATGCCACGGGTAAGATATGGAGTAGTGGACGTTGTTAATAATTACTATCAAAATGATGGTTCCAGTGCTTATAAGTTTAGTTATGCCATTGGTTCTGGATATAAGTCCACAATTCTAGCCCGCAATAATGTGGTTGATGCTAGTGGAATTGAAAGTCATCACTTTGTTGAAAATGACGGTGGTAATAATTTAACTAGTATTGGGAACGTCTTTAACGGCCAAACTCTTGCTACGACGCAGGGGAATGATAGTGCTGTTAATGATAATGTGACTGCAATTAGTACAGATCAAGTTAAAAATAACGTTTTGAACAATAGTGGAACTAGTAAATAATAAGGATTAATATTAAATCAAAATAACGGAGCTTAGGAATTCCTAAGCCCCGTTATTTTTGATTTTATAGTCCTAAACTTATTTGTCTTTAGAATTGCTGTTTCTCTCTAATTCCCGAAGCTCTTTTTCGGCCTCAAGCATATGATCATCAAAATGACTGATTTTATATGTTAGGTGATCAATGGCTGCTTGAATGTCATCCCGTTTTTCTTCCATAATCTCTTTTTGTTGCTTTAATAGATTAAGCTGTTCTTGCTCACTATCTTGGACTTGGTCGAATAGGTAAATATAATGCTTTAAAGTATCAATTTCCATTCCAGCGGCCCGCATTGTTTTTGCAAAGTTGATGCGTCGAATTAAGTGTTCATCAAAGTTACGAACTCCTGAATGATTTCGCTCAACTGATGGAATGATATGCTCCTTTTCATAATAACGAATGGTCGATGCTGGCACCTTAGTAATTTCACTTACTTGTTTAATATTCATAATCTGCTTCCTTTCTTTATTGTCAATAATACTCTTTAAACCTAACTTTAAGTCAACTTAAAAACAATGAATACTTTAAAGTGCGTGATTGAACCAATAATAAAAATAAATAATAAAGGCTAATTATTTAACAGTGTTAGCATAAATGATTAAAATTATAATAGTAATTTTTAGTTTGATGGTTCAGCATGATTATATACTACATAAAATAATAATCACCGAATTCAAATATTTATATTAATGATTGGAGGAGGTGCTTTCTTTGAATGAGGCACATTTACCCGTTAAATTAAACTTTAAACGGATTAGTTATGAAGATTTAAGCGGTAAGTTATATTGGACCATTATGACTTCATGGTTATTAATAATGACGGTTTTTGAATACTACACCATTTTAGACGGAATCATTCCTAATTTTAAGAGCCATAAACCCATAATGGCAATGTTATTAATTCTGAATCAAATATTTGTGGCGATTTTCTTTTATTATGGTTTGTCTAATTTATTTTTACCTCTATTTTACATGCGGGTGAAAAGGTTTGCGGTCGATCGCGAAAAGTATATTCAGTCAAAACCATTTCCGAGTGGTTTTAACCCACGGGTCCAGTTATTATACACGACTTATAATGATTTTATTCCATATGCTTTGAATCAATGCCTACAACAGACCTATGAAAATGTTCAGGCGGTCATTTTGGATAATTCGACTGAGCAAAAATACATTGATGAAATCGCTCAATTCGTTAAGGTTCATCCGTATGTTAAATGGGTCCGTGATGTTCCTAATTACCATGCTAAAGCTGGTAACTTGGATAACTATCTTTGCAATGAGGGGAAGGGGACTTATGATTATTTCGTGATTTTAGACAGTGATGAATTACTGGAACCCACCTTTGTAGAAAAGGCGCTTAAGTATTTTTTGTACAATCCCAATTTGGGGGTTCTGCAGGCTAATCACATTAGTGGACGGAATGAAAATAGCTTTATGCGAATGTTTTCTAACTCTGGAAATACTTTTTGGCCCGTTCAGAATACGGTTCGAAGCCTATATTCAGGAGTGAGAACCACTAATATTCAAAGTAAAAAGCGGCAACCAAAAATAGTTAAAAATGGTGATACCGTTTGTATCGAACTGGGTCATGGTGTGATGTTTAGTCGAGAATGCTTTGATGATATTGGTAAAATGCCATTCATGGTGGCAGAGGATCTATGTACGTCTTTTGAGGTGTTGCTTAAGGGATGGGACATTGAATTTGCGATTGCGCTTTATGGGAATGAAGAGTTCCCAGTAAATTCGGCCGCATTAATGGTTAGATCCAGTAAGTTTTGTTCTGCTAATTTCCAATTCATGCGGGTCTATGGGATGCGACTATGGAAGACTAAACTTTTTACGAGGCGTCAGAAATTAGATTTATTAACCTTTACTTTGTCAACGCCGATTTTCGCTTTTGAATACATTAGTTTGATTTTATGTAGTATTATCCTACCACTAGGCCATGCGCAAATGGGGTACCAATCGTTTATGGTAGTTCCAACACTAGTTTGTTATTTTAGTCAGATGTTACCCGATGCGATTTTTGAATTACAAATGGGAATGAAGTTATCCAAGGTTGTTAATTATGAATTTCAAACTGCACTACTATATGGATCAATGTATTATCTTACCGTGCGGTGCACCTATTTAGCATTGATTGGGAAACCCGCAAAGTTTAACGTAACCCCTAAGGAAAATGAACGATTTACACTTTGGGATGCATTAAAATTAAACGGTTCGGGAATGATATTTTCGATTATCACCATCTTAGCTAGCATTCTGTGTTCAAGTAGTTCGTGGGTGTTACTATCCTTTTTGCCAGGTTGTTTGGGTTTTATTATGACAATGAAGTCTAATTACCAAAATAATGATGATAAAAAGAAAATGGCACTTTTAACACGTGCTAACCATGATGCATTGACTGATGGAAGCAAGAAAGCGGTCCCTTGGACAACGTAGTTAAAGGGTTTCAATTGAGCGCTTAATGGTAATTTTGATTAATGAATATTGAATTATGATAAAATGGATTTGAGGAGATGAAGATTAATGATTGTTGTAAACGTTAGAATTACGATTGATCCCGCTAAGCGTGCTGAATACCTAGCCTTTATTAATGATTTGGTTACCAAGTCATTAAATGATGCAGGTAATTTAGCCTATGGGCATTATCAAGATCAAAATGATGAGAATCAGTATTTAATTTTGGAACACTGGCAAGATCAAGCGAGCTTGGATTCTCATTTGAAGACGCCCCATTTAATTAACTTTAAGGATCATATTGCAGAATATGTTACCAAACAACCAGAATTATTATTTTTAAATTCACAACAATAAAAATTTCAACGGTCGCCAGCTTTTTATGGCGGCCGTTTTAATTTTGATTGCGTTTAAGAACATTTGTTCGTATAATATGGATGAAAGGAGGGGAAAGCGATGGACTACAGCAAAGAACCGCATGGTGTTTTTATGGTAATTGATAATAAATCATTCTATGCGAGCGTTGAGAGTGTTAAATTGGGCTTAAATCCAATGAAATCAATATTAGTGGTGTTATCAGAAAATGATAATACCAATGGTGGATTAATTTTAGCAACGTCTCCAATGGCTAAAAAACTATATCACCTTAAAAATGTGGATCGTAAACGTGATTTACCCCATGATAGTCGAATGATTATCGTTCCCCCACGGATGAATTTATATATCGAAAAAAATCTGGCGGTGAATAATATCTTTCAGCGATTTGCAGCAGAACCAGACGTTTACCCCTATTCGATCGATGAGTCTATTATTGATATGACTAAGTCATGGCACTTATTTGGCAAGACCCATCAAGAAGTTGCTAGACGAATTCAGTTAGCGGTTAAGGCTGAATTGGGACTCTATACCACCGTTGGGATTGGTGAAAATCCAATGCAGGCTAAGTTGGCATTGGACATTTTGGCAAAGCATGATTATGAAATGATTGGTGAGTTGAGTTATGAAACATTTGGTCAAATGATTTGGCCGATTAAACAATTAAGTTCTGTGTGGAGCATTGGCAAAAGAACTGCTAAGCATTTAAATGATATTGGAATTGAGTCGATGTATGAACTAGCACACACGGATCCATATTACTTACAACAAGAATTTGGTGTGCTCGGAGGACAGCTATTTGCATTGGCTAACGGAATTGATCGAGCCCAATTAGATCAAATAGTAAAAACAAAGGCTAGTAGTGTTGGAAATTCACAAGTTTTAGCTCACGATTATCATCGCTCCGAAGACATCAAGGTTGTAATTAAGGAAATTGGGGAGCAAGTTGCATCCAGATTACGTCATCAAAAGAAACAGGCAACCAGGGTTTATCTACACGTAGGATTTAGTTATGCCGCCCAAGCAGATGGATTAGGGACTGGGTTTGCGCATTCTCAAAAAATTGATGTGACTGACAATACTAATGAATTAATTGGTTATTTATTACGAATGTTTGATAAGTATTGGAATGGTGAAAGTGTTCGGAATATTGCAATTAATTATGGTGGGTTAGTTGATGGATTTAGTGAACAAATGAACCTATTCGATTCACTAGATTCGCAGGTTAAGCACCATGACTTAGAAAGGGTAGTTGATGATATTCGGGATAAATTTGGAGTGAATTCAATTATGCATCCCTATGATTTAAAACGGGGAGCTACTCGAAAATCAAGAAGTAAACTAGTAGGTGGTCATAATGGTGGTAATGCTTTTAAGTAGGAAGGAGTATTAAATGATTAAGCATCCAGTAAGTGATGAAGTAGCGCAAAAGTTTATTGATAATGATTTTCATGATCGAGGGATGATGAAATGGCAGGGGTTTATGTTGAGTGACCATACTGCCTATATTGAAAATGAAAAGCATTCAAATGCATTGGTAACTCGTCGTCAACAATCAATTAATGTTATTCGAGACTTGATTATAAAATCGATTGATGAACACTTATTAGTAATCATTCAAGTTAACTCCATAGAGAATAGTTCCCCCTTTGAATTTCGGGGTCAAATCAAGGGAGTTCAGTCTGAACAATTGTTTATCCATACTAATAACGGAATTGAATCTTTTGCATTAGAACTAATTCGCAATATTAGGACTAGTTTAAATATGTGATACTTTTTTGAATTTGGTTTACAATTAGATAAGCGGATTAATTCAAAGAGAGGTGAATTTCGATGAGAAGGTATATACTATTGTCAATAGCACTGATTTCACCCTTTGTATCTTTATTTTTATTTTTTACTGCAAGGGTGGATTACAAGAACTATTATTATCTAAAGCATCTATACCCAGGTGATTTAGTGTCCCAAAATATTGGGACTCCATCGGAGAATGTTTTGAAAATGTGGGTGTCATTATTTTTTGCAGTTGTATTAATAATCATCTTTATCGTGTCACTTGTTAAATATTTAAAAATGAATTACGTTAAATAGCCTAATATGACAGTCTTTAATTTGAAGACTGTTTTTTTATTAAAAAAAATCATTTTTATGAGCTTTATATTTGTGTTATACGAAATAAGTGATATATTAGTATATGTAAATTAATTATAAACAAAAGCTAATAAAAAATATAATCAATTTACGAGAAAAAATTTAATAATTGCTGATTTACACTTGTGTTATGTGTGAAATATGTTATTGTATAGTCGAATCGAGGCGGATAATTATGAAAATAAATATCAAAGCATATCTAGACGATAATAAACTATCAATTTACCGGGTTGCAAAAGAGTCCGGCTATGGATACACAACACTGCATAAATCATTTAATAAGCATCAATCAAGTGCAACTTCTATAAATATTAGAGACTTGAATGCAATCGCTAGCGTTCAGCACCTAAAGATGTGGCAAGTTCTCAAAATTCTTGAGGAAAGTTATCTGAAAATGTAATCAGCAATTAAAACATTGTAAATTTAAATTAAAAATTAATTTTATATGAAATGAGGAATGTTTTTATGGCTAGATTTTCAAATGATCCATTCTCAAATGATGGATTTGACGATATTTTCAATCAATTTTTTAACAATCATAATGATGGTGATGTACAACGCCGTTACTCAGTTAATGGACAGGAATTAACTCCTGAACAATTCGCGGAATTACAAAAAAGCGGTCAACTAGGTCAACAACCACAACAAGGTGGTAAAGATTCTAAGGGAAGTATCCTTGATAAATTAGGAACTAACTTAACTCAAGAAGCTCGTGACAAGAAATTAGATCCTGTTATTGGTCGTGAAAAAGAAATTCAAGAAACTGCTGAAGTACTTTCACGTAGAATTAAAAATAACCCTGTACTAGTTGGTGATGCAGGAGTTGGTAAAACTGCGGTGGTTGAAGGATTAGCTCAATCAATTGTTAAGGGTGATGTCCCTGCTGCAATTAAAAATAAGGAAATTATTAGTATTGATATTTCTGGCCTTGAGGCGGGAACTCAATACCGTGGTAGTTTTGAACAAAACATTCAAAACCTAATCAAAGAAGTTAAGGCAAGGGGTAATGTCATCCTATTCTTTGATGAAATCCATCAAATTTTAGGAGCCGGAAATGCTGGAGATGAAAGTGGGTCGAAGGGCTTAGCTGATATTATTAAACCAGCTTTATCTCGTGGTGAAATCTCTATTATTGGGGCAACGACTCAAGATGAATATAGAAACACAATCATGAAGGATGCAGCTTTAGCACGTCGGTTTAATGAAGTACAAGTTAAGGCACCTTCAGATGAAATCACTTTCAGAATTTTGGAAGGAATTCGTCCACTATACGAAAAGCACCACAATGTTGAACTACCAGATAAGGTTTTAAAGGCTGCGATTGACTTTTCTAATCAATACATCCCACAAAGACACTTACCAGATAAGGCGATTGATTTAATTGATATGACTGCTGCTCATTTAGCTGCTCAACACCCAGTGGTTGATCAAAAGCAAATTGAAGCAGATATCAAGAAGGAAACCACCGCTAAACAAGCTGCTGCTGATAAGGAAGACTATGAAGATGCATTGAAACATCAAAATAAGATTGAATCTTTGAAGGAACAACTAGATAATAGTAGTGATGAAAAGAAGGTTACCGCTAGTGTCGATGATGTTGCTAAATCTGTTGAAAGATTAACGGGGATTCCAGTTGCTAAGATGGGTTCAAGCGACATTGAAAGATTAAAGACAATGGATTCTAGACTTCGTGGTAAGGTCATTGGCCAAGATGAAGCCGTTGAAGATGTTGCTCGTGCGATTCGGCGGAATCGGGCTGGATTTGACGAAGGCAATCGGCCAATTGGTAGTTTCTTATTCGTTGGGCCTACTGGTGTTGGTAAGACTGAATTAGCAAAGCAATTAGCTTTAGACATGTTCGGAAATAAGGGTGCAATCATTAGATTGGACATGTCTGAATACTCTGACACTACCGCTGTTTCAAAATTGATCGGTGCTAGTGCTGGGTACGTTGGTTACAATGACAATAATAATACTTTGACCGAAAAGGTACGGAGAAATCCTTATTCCATCGTATTATTAGATGAAATTGAAAAGGCTAATCCACAGGTCTTGACGCTCTTACTTCAAGTACTAGACGATGGGCGTTTGACTGATGCGCAGGGAAACACCGTTAACTTTAAGAATACCGTTATCATTGCTACTTCTAATGCTGGATTCGGAAATGAACAACTTACTGGTGATAAGCAAAAGGATGATGACATCTTAAAGAAGTTAGCACCTTACTTCAGACCAGAGTTCTTGAATAGATTTAATGCTATCGTTGAGTTCTCACACTTAACTAAGGAAGACTTGAAGAAGATCGTTAACTTAATGCTAGATGATGTTAATAAGACCTTGGCTAAGAAGGGAATGGATGTCCATGTTACCGACGATGCTAAGAATCTATTAATTGAACATGGTTATGATGAAGCGATGGGTGCACGTCCACTTCGGCGGGTCGTTGAACAACAAATTAGGGATAACATTACTGATTTTTATCTTGATCACATTGATGTTAAACACCTACTTGCATCCGTTAAAGATGGTAAGCTAGTTATCAGTGAAAGAACTGATGCCCAACCTAAGAAATCAACTGATAAGAATAATAAGTAATTAAGATTTAATTATTTTAAAAGGTACTGACTGTTAGTCAGTACCTTTTTTTACATACTACTGCGCATTTTTAATTAAAATGTAAAATGTTAAATCATTGAAAAGCGTATAATAAAGCGGTATACGTTTGGGAGATGAAGTAATGAAGCATATAAATGTGGGGTTGCTGTTTTTAATTGCAATTACTTTATTTATGGTAATTGATTGTCAGAATGTTTCTGCAATGACGATCCGAAATCAAAAGCAACCCGCTGTAACAAGGACAAACAAAGTAAAGATGGTTGATAATCCTAATATCACAAGGTTAGTCCCTAGGGTCTATTCGAATGGTTATTATCCTAATTCTGGGCGAATCAACCATATGCGAGTTACTGGCGGCGTTAAAAAGGTAACTTTTTCAACTAGCTATTTTTTATCACATAATAATTCATCCACGTGGGCTGCGCCACAAAGTGCTGCTAGGGTAGGGCGGTATGTCTATGTGATGTATAACTATAATGGTAGTCCTGATGATCGACGTGATTTTATCGTAAGGTATGATACTAAAAAAATTAAGCGACATGGAATTCCCTTATCCCATAAAGATTCGAAACTAGATGGTGTAAAAGTAGGTCCAGTATTTAGAGGCGGGCATGGCCAGTCATTAGCTTATAATCCTAAGAATAAGCAGCTATGGTTTATTAACGTTGGGCGGGGCTCTTATTATCATGCGAGTGCAGAGCGATTAAGTATCAAGACCCTACGTCCGAACTACAAAATTAATTTTAAGTTTGCATATAACAGTAGCTTTATTGATAATACGCTTGCCTTTGATAAGCATGGTCGGGCGTATACCTATGTGAGAAGTGGGGGTGGAAACGTTGTGAAGGGAGCATATAAAATTTACTATGGATCCATTTCTACGCACCGCGTTCATTTTCGATTAGCTAGACGTGCGATTCGCCACGCAGCTGGTCCAATTCCACAGGGGATGGGGTATAATCCAAAAAGTAATCGCCTTTATTTTGTATCAGATGGCTGTATTTTATCGATTCCTGCCAATAAAGTTAATACCCTCAAAAGACAAGATATTAAATATGTTCATGTTAAAACTAATCGAGAATTTGAAGGAATTACATTTGATAGAAAAGGGCATGGATTACTATTGGCTATGCGACCAGCTGAATTAATGAAGGTTTCAGGAAGCTTTTAATTATTCTTGAAAATATCACAAATGGTGATGATTAAGTTGGTAGCATCGACAAAAGCGCTTAATTGAATAAAATCTACCCCTGGCAATCCACTTTCTGATTGAATTAGGTAAAGATTTTCTGGAACTAATTCGGTATCCCTAATTTGTTCGGCAACTTCATGGTTTCTTTGAACGTATTGACTTCTGTTTTGTCGATATAGTTCTAAGAAGAATTGATCGTTATTGAGTAACGTAAAATGAACGTTATTTTTATTCTCTTCTTGTTGTTCTGCGATTAGTTTTAATTCAAAGTGGGATTTGGATAACTTACCTTCTAGCGTAATGTTAATTTCGGGATCAGATTTTGATGAGTCGATCTCAATTTCTCTTATTCGAACTAAGCTAAATTTAGTATTCATTTCTGATTGAACGATTTTAGCCATTTCAAATCCAGTGATTTTAGTCATATTGATAAACATTCCTTTTTGAATTGATAAATTGATGTCATGACGTCATAAGCATTATAATAGCTTATAACCATGGGGATTGATGCTCTTTAGAACTGATTAGGTTAATCAAAATAGATGTTAAATCAGGCAAAATGTAAATGGGAAAGGGATTTGACCAGTCCCATTTATTTTATTGTTAGTATCTAGTATGAACATGTTATCATTAAAATAATAATAGTAATAATGAAGGTGAACGATGATGATTAAAAATAAAAGGTGTCCTGAATGTGGGACAACGGTAACGGCTAATGATATGGTCTGCCCTAACTGCGGTTTTAGTTTTAAAGCGGTGAAAGCAATTGGTGCGGGGAGTAATTTTACTAATCATGAAAATAATTACAATCTAAGTGTTAAGCTACCAGAGATTATCTCTAGTAGCTTAGATGAAGATATCCAAGTTGACCAAATTTCATCATATAAGAAGGCCATGGGTTTTTCTGATCGAATTGACAATATTGTTTTCGCTCAAAATTATAATCGAAAACAATCGTTGGCTTTAATATGGGACTTATTAGTTGCTAAGTCATACATATTATCGTTCGAAAAGAATGGCATCTTATTTATAGGCATTGGGGCCTCAGGCCAATTAACTGGAAAGAATGCATATTTAGATGATGCTGAAATTAAAGAATTTGATTTTAGATACGGGTTTGGGAAAAGGGTATTAACAATTCGTTCAACTAGGGGCGTATTAAAAATGACTTGTCCCTTAACGATTAAACACAATACATTTCAAAAGAAAAATTTAGTAAATTTAGCTGAATTAACTGATCAATACAATACTTGGATTGATGAAAAATAACAGGATTATATAATTGAAAAAGCCACGATGATGAAGTGGCTTTTTTAATTTAGTTAATTTTTTGTTTTGGATTTAAAATGTGCATTGGATCTAATAGTGATTTAATCTGTTGTTGAAGGTAGTCAACGTTAGCGCCAAGTTGAATTCGAGTCCATTGATTTTTTAACAATCCCACTGAATATTCCCCAGTAATGGTACCATTTAATTCGATTGTCTTTTGGTAAAGTTTTTCAACCGCCATGATCACTTCATCAGGAATCTTAGGCGCATCTTTAGGCCAACCAATAATCGGATGGACTGTTCCATCACCAGCATATGCCGCTGTAAAAAGATTGACAGATAATTCAGTCCTTAACTTGTTTGCATAATCCATTAGGTTAGTAAATTGGCTTAGTGGGACGGTTAAGTCAGACATAAAAAATTGACTATTTTTATCGGAATAAATTGCCGGGAACATCGCCATCGCTAGTCCAGCAATTTTTTTAGCTTCATTCGGATTAGAACTAACTTGAATTTGTTTACCATCATACTGCTCAAAAATATTTGTGAGCATTTTTTCGGCTTCTTCGTTACTGCCGTCAATTTTAACGATCAACATGGTTTGTCCATCCTTGGTGTATTGGGATCCGTTTAATTTATCCATTGCTGTAAGGATGTTGACATCGAAAGCCTGCATTAATGAAGGATATACGCCTGATTTTCTCACTGCAGTGGCGACTGCATTTAAGGTCGATAGATCCTTGAATACTGCTGAGCCAGCCACTGTTCTTCCCAATGGAATGGGAAATAACTTCACGGTAATCTCAGTTACAATTCCAAGGGTGCCCTCAGAGCCAACGAATAAGTGGGTTAAATCATATCCAAATGAATTTTTATGGGTTTCGGTCCCAACATGAATCTCGCGGCCATCAGCTAATACAACGGTGAGCGCTAATACTGAATCCTTAGTTGTTCCATAGCGAAGGGCACTGGCACCACCTGCATTGGTGTTTGTATTGCCACCAATCGATGAGAACGTCCTTGAACCTGGATCAGGAGCATATAACATTCCGACCTTAGCAGCTTCCTTATTTAATTCATTATTAATTACCCCTGGTTGGACAACTGCAATTTGATCATTTGCATCAACTTTTATAATTTGATTCATCTTAGCAGTTGAGATCATAATTCCGTTTTCAACAGCATTGGAACCAGAAACAACGCTAGAACCAGTGGTCTTTGGGATAACTGGGAGGTGGTACTTTCGAGCAACGCTCAATACGTTTTTGACATCATCTGTACTAGATACGTTCACCAGTGCAATTAAATGATTATTGGTGGATACCAATCCATCAGAATCATTGCTTTGTGCCTTGAGTTTATCTGCATTGGTAATTATTTCAGAATCAGCAACGCTACTTTTTAAATCGTTGATAACATCACTTTTTGAAAAAGCTTTAAAAATTCCCATAATGTTCCTCCTAAAAATTAATTATACTTTAATTTTAATGCTTTTTTGATTTTGCACAATCAATATGCTCACATTGGTAGCTATCAATTGTAAGTCGTTGTTATCTGTTATAAAATTTACCTAATATAGTTATTGGATGAAAGTCGGTGAAGCAAATGTTTAATGAAATTGGAGACGCAATTATTAAAAATCAGTTAGTAGCTGAAGCTGCTAAAATTGGAACCGGAATCGAAGTAGAACGTGATCGAATTGATGAAAATGGTCATCTAAGTCAGGCACCATATCCAAAAAACATTGGAAATGAGGCTAGTAACCCCTGGATCACCAATGATTTTTTGGAAACGATGTCTGAGGTGGTTACGCCACCTGCTAAGGATGATTTAGATACGCTCCACTATTCGTACGCAATTACATTAGTCCTTAGAAAGGCGCTTGCTAAGGGAGAGTTATTGTGGCCATTGTCAATGCCTCCTGTATTGCCTACTGTAAAGGATGAATCATTATTAGCGAAAGCGAGCCCTAAGAAGCGAAAGTATATCGAGGGTTTGTATCATCGTTATGGAGTTTCTAGACAAACGCCCAGTGGTGTTCATATTAACGTAAGTTTAGCTCCGCAATTGCTTGATTTTTTGTTACATCACTTTAGTGACAAGTTTAATAGCAATGTCGATGTTCAAAACTATGTGTATCCAATCGTTGCGCAGGGATTTATTAAATATCGGTGGTTATTGACCTACCTATTTGGGGCTAGCCCAGTTGCTCAAGCCAACTATTTTGAAAATGGTGAGGGGCCTAGTCATCCGATTCGAAGCATTCGGCAAAGTAGTTATGGGTACCCAACTTCTTTTGCGGTTGATTATTCAAGTGTTGAAAAATATGCTGAAAAAATTATGAATGCTGTTAATGATGGTAAGATCATGTCAATTGCTGAATTTTACGGTGCGGTGCGGTTCAAGGGTAGTAAGGACTTGAACGAATTAGTTGAAAAGGGAATTAAATACTTAGAATTAAGAATGTTTGATTTAGACCCCACTACTGATGTTGCTTTGAGAACTACGACGTTGAGGTTTGTTCGACTATTAATGATGTATTTTGTGATGGTCAATCCAGTGAGTGCTGATGCTAACGTTGAAGCCGAATTGAAAAAAGCCCAGTTAATGAACGAGCATGTGGCAACCGAAAATCCTGCTAATAAGTGTGAATATGAAAATGAGGCACGTGAATTTATTGCTAATTTACGCCAATTTGTTAACTACTTGGAATTAGGCCCTGAGTATTTGGAAGTGCTTGATAGTGTGCAAGATAAGATTGATGATCCTAATCATACCCTTAATGGTTACTTAGTTACTAAAATTAAGGACGGATCCTTACTAGATTTTGGAATTCAAAAAGCAAAGCAATACCAAGAAGACGGCCTAGAAGCTGATTATTCCTTCGATGGATTCAAGGGGACTGACGGCAATGTTGATATCCATGAATTAAAACAAGGGTTATTCGATGGAAATTGGCAACCGAAATAAAAAAATCCCACTACTTGATAAAAGTAGTGGGATTTTTAAGCAATTCAGTTTTAGATACCTCTAATTAACATAATTGCTGCTAATGTGAAAATGGAAATAACGGTTGAGAAAAAGAGCGTAGAAACCATTTCTTGTTCAGCAACATGGTATTGATTAGCAAAAGTTGTAATAATTGCAGCACTTGGGATTCCAGTTGTAACTAAAATTTGAGTCATTACTGGTTGATTAGTATTTGTAAGGGTCATTAACAAGAACATGATGATTGGAACAATGATCAACTTTAGAAATACATTTTTAGCAACATTGAACGACATACTTGGCTTGAGTCGTTGTAGAATAATTCCTGATGAGAATAACGCCATACCACTCGTCGTCCCACCAAGAACGGTAAATACCCTAGCCCAGACTGGATCGATAGTAAAGCCTAGTAATACCAAGATAGAAGCAATAATGGGTGCAAAAACAACAGGTTTCTTAAATGCAGCAGCAAAGTGGCTGAGATAGTTAGTATCGCCACTTTTATCCATTGAAATTAAGATGATAGTAACAGGCATTTGAAATAGATTCAAAATAATTCCACCAAATGAGATAATGAGGGCACTTTCCTTTGGAAATACTGCTCCCAAAATGATTGGACCCACATAAACGATTGATGGACCATTAATTGCCAATGCTCTAATCCCAGCAATACTAATTGGTCTTTTAAGTAGATAGTGTGAAATGGCAAATGTGATTATATATCCACCAATCATGGCAACCATTACCCAAAAACCGACTGCAAGGTTATCAATGATTGTAGCACTTTTGATCGAGATGATGCTTCCAAATAAACTGAACGGAAGTGCATAGCCCAATATAAATGAATTGAACTTAGTGGCATCGTTTAAGTCGAATTTTTTTCGATAGGAAGCATAATACCCAACCAATAAGGTTACAATAATAGGACAAAGAGCACTAACTACTTTATTTAACATAATAATTTCCTCCTGTGTTGAACATTAGATTTTTTCAGAATATTAATTAGCTATTCTGGACATGTTCAACATAGGATGCAAGGTCAAAGTTTCCGGCAAATTCTGCAAGGTGAACTAAGTTACGTAAGAAATCATGAGTTGAAGCTTCATAGTGATACTTAACACCTAAATCATAGATGTAACCATTGATGTAATCAACTTCGGTTGGCCGTCCCTTTGAAAAGTCTTGGTACATTGATGGATAGTGAAGGGGATTTCCAACTTCACTAACGTACTTAACCGTTTCCCATTCATCTTCACGAGTCCCTAATAGTTTAATGTTTGCTCTTTCACAAACATCGTATGCTTCGTTAATTAATTGACGGGATAACTTTTCAGCAGTTGGTGATTGAATGAATTCACCCATTGGAATCTTCATCATCGTACAGAGGGTGTTAACAACTGAGTTAAAGATGATCTTTGATAATAAAGTCCCCATAAAGTTAGTGGTTAACGTTGGGTTTAAGTTCGCTTTTTGAAAATCATCCATAATTTGATGGGTAGTATCGTCAGGCTTTTCAGTTTGGTTAGCGAAGTGCATTGAACCCGCACCAGGCTTACCAATAAAGTCAACATCTCCAGGCTTGTTAAGAACGGTTCCGATTAGAGCAGTTCCACCGATCACCTTATCTTCGGCGAAGTATTTATCGAACTTTTCGATATGCCCCATTCCGTTCATTCCACTAACGACGTATTGCTTGTCTGTGAAGAAATGAGCACATCGTTCTAACATCTCAGACAAGCCCATTTGCTTAGTAAATACTATGTATGCATCAGGATTGCCCTTATATTCTTCAGGGAAGTAAATATTAACTGGGACTAAATGGCGGCCTTGACCATCTCTTGAGACATAAACGCCACCTTGTTCCTTAATTTTGTTTACTTCTGGTTCCCAATCATCGACAAAGTCAACTGGGAAACCAGCCTCCTGTAGTAAAACACCGATTCTTAATCCCATGGCTCCAGCGCCTAAAACTGTATATTTCATAAAAGTCACTCCAATCTAATTGATTTTTAATAATTTTATCACTTTCAAATTAAATTGCAACCTTTTTATTAGAATGAACTTTATATATAATAATTAAATAACGGAGGAATTGGTTATGAAATCTAATCAAATTGATTTAGTTAAGCACTTTTTTAGCAATCGGCCGACAGAGGCGATTACTGAAGATTGTCTGGGGCGTAAGTTAATTTATAACGGGCCATTTGGTATTGTTTCCGTATATATTGTTGAAGCTGAGGCGTACCTTGGTGAAAATGATTCTACTGCACACGCTTATCACGGGCGAAGGACGGCTTCTGTTGAACCGCTATATGGTGAGCCTGGAACTGTCTACATTTATTCCATTCACGGACGGTATTTATTTGATGTGGTTACCCAACAAAAGGACGTTCCACAGGGGATTTTGATTCGTGCTGGAGAACCATGTTCTGGGATCGATATTATGAATAAGAATCGAGCTAAACACGGTAAGGAATTAACCAATGGCCCAGGCAAGTTGATGGAAGCATTTGGAATTCAAGATATGAAAATGAACCAGTTATTTTTAAATGATTGTCCCATCAAAATCGATCTAAATGATCGAAAAATGCCACAAAAGATAGGAACGGGTGCTAGAATTGGGGTTAACCAAAATGGTCCATCCGCTAAGTTACCGCTTAGGTTTTATGTCGCTGGTAATTCTTATGTTTCTGGAATGTTAAAGCGGGATGTTTTACCTAATAACGGTTGGCAAAAAAATAAATAAATTAAGGAGAATTGATTAATGCGATTATTACACACTGCAGATTGGCATATCGGAAGGCGCTTGCATGGATTTGATCTAGAAGCAGAACAGCGCAATGCGTTTGCTCAAATTGAACAAATTGCAAGGGATGAGAAAGTTGACGGCATTATAATTGCTGGCGACTTATACGATCGTAGTTTACCATCAGAACAATCAGTTCAATTGTTGAACCAAATGTTGAAAAAGTTGAACCTAACCGATCAGTTTCCGATTTACGCAATTTCAGGAAATCATGATAGTGCAACACGTTTATCGACTGGTAGTGAATGGTTCAGAGATACTAATCTGTATATCAATACTAAGGTGGCTCAGGCTTTTTCACCAATTGAGTTTTCGGACGTGCAGTTATTTTTATTACCCTTTTTTGAACCGTTTGAAGTCCGTCAATATTTTAATGATGATTCAATTCAACATATTGATCAAGCTTTCGCTGCAATTATTGATGAGATGAAAAAAAGTTTTGCGCCTAATAAAAAACACGTCTTAGTTTCCCACTTCTTTGCTGCTGGTAGTGCGACCACTGATTCTGAGACTCGGTTAACCGTGGGGGGCTTAGCAGCAGTTCCGACTGCAATGCTTACCGATTTTGACTATGTAGCATTAGGCCATCTTCATGGGAAGGATGCAATTCATGAAGCACGGATTCAATATAGCGGGTCTCCTGTTAAATTTTCGCTGTCTGAAGCTAATCAACAAAAGGGAATATTTATCGTTGATACAAATGATGTAACCAACCGTCAGTTCTTTCCAATTTCACCATTGCATGATGTTAAACAGTTAACTGAATCTTTTGAAACATTAATGGATCCTAATTACTATCAAGATATAAATCGGGATGATTACATTGGGATTAGCATTACTAATCAAAATCAAATTGCAAATATGATGGCGCAGTTACGGAAAATTTACCCCAAAATTATTGAACTAAAACGTCAAAATGGTTATGAGATGGCCTTTAAATATAGCGGTGAAAGTGCTAAACAGATTAGATCCGCCGATCCGTTAGAATTGATGAAACGATTCTATCGTAAAATAGCTAAGCAGGAATTAACTGAGGATCAGTTGAAGTGGGCCCAAGCGGCCCTTAAGGATGTTCAAAATGGGGGTAAGGATAAATGAAACCATTAACTTTAAGATTAAAAAATTTTGGACCATATGAAGATGAATTGATTGATTTTACCCAACTGAATAAATCATTACTTTTTTTAATCTCGGGACCAACTGGTAGCGGAAAAACGACCATTTTTGATGCAATTACATTTGCACTCTATGGTGCTGGCGCTAGTGATGATCGCTCTGTTGAGCAAATGCGTTCTGATTTTGCTAATCCTAATTTAGAGACTTCTGTTGATTTTAAATTTGAGCATCAAGGAACGGTGTATTTAGTTCATCGCGAACCAAAACAGTTACGAAATAAGAAACGTGGAGACGGACAAAAAGAATACGGAGCGCTGGGGCGCTTAAAAATTTTTGAAAATGGCATTGAAAAAGCCGAGATTACTAAGCTACAACAAATTAACCTCAAATTAAACGACGTATTACAGATTAATCGCCAACAATTCATTCAAATTATTCTATTACCACAAGGAGATTTTAAAAATTTCTTAGATGCTGATAGTGCTGATAAAGAAACCGTCTTACGGCGGATTTTTAAGACGCAATTATATCAAAAATGGGGGGATAATTTAAAAGAACGATTAAAGGTTGAAGCTAATCAGAATAAAGAATGGGAATTAGCGATTGAAAAGGACCTTAGTAGTATTGATTGGCAAACTGCTGATAGTGAATTTCAGGAACTAAGTTTTGGACAAAAAATTGAAATTTTGAAGCAGCAAAGGACATCTGAATTGGGGAAACTTAATGATGATGAAGTTAAAATGCACAATGCGCAGTCGGATTATGATGATTTAAATCAGAAAATAAACGCTGCCCAAAAAATTAATGAACAGATTGAAGAATTAAATGATTATGAACAACAAAGAGTAGCCCTGTATGCTAAAAAAGACACTTTTATGCAAATAGAACAGCAAATTAGTGAATTGGAATGGGCTAAGAATCAACAACCTACCAATCAAAGAATCAAAGAAATGAAAGATCAGATTGATAATTTAAACCTGAAATTGGCTAGCGTAGATCAAGAACTAACAACGAAAAAGCAAGCACTAGTAACTCTTGATTCTGAAAGTCAAGAATTAGCTAATGATTTGCAAGCTCAAAAAAGACGAACTGATCAGCTTTCCATTTATAAACAACAAAGGCCACTTTTTGAAAAGCACCAATTGAAACAAAACGAGTTAAAATCAGCTTTGGCAGAAGCAACAAAAATCCAATCAAAGATTGATGAATTATCCGATCAGCAAAAAGATTTAACTCAAAAAAGGCAAGCTAATGCTGAAAAAACAAGTAAATTAAATACATTAAGGGAAAATCAACTCCGAATTGAAAATCGAATTAACCAATTAAAGCCGCTTGTTCCAAGAGTTGAGCAGTTAAATGCCCAAATTAACGATTTAAATCGTTTACAAAATGAACTCGACCATAATCAATCTCAAATTAAAGTTGCGCATACCAATGTTCAAAATTTAAAAGCCCATTACGAAGCATTGAATAATGATTTTATAACTAATCAAATCTTAGTTCTTTCTAGCAAACTAAAGGATGGGGTTCCCTGTCCAGTTTGTGGTAGTATTCAACATCCTCGTCCCGCTGAAGATGTTGAAAATAAAAATATTACTGAAGAGTTAGTGAATATTGCTAATGATGAGTACCACCAAGCTGAGCAGAAATTGACCGAACTTAAATCTAAGGTAAGCGAGCAAAGTGGTCAGGTTGCTAAGCAAAATGATGCTATTGGAAAAATTAAAAATGGAATAATTAGTGAAACTAGTCGGCTGACTACAATCCAGAATACTATCACTGGAACCGAGTTAGATACTGTAATCAATGAACAATTAAGGACAGCCCAGCAATCCCTTAATACCAATTTTGAACAGATACAGGAATTAGATCAATTAACTAAATTGGATTCTAAAATGCAAATAGAGCTTTTACAATTAAATGATGAGTATGATGAATTTGTGCAATCTAAAAATCAAAGTGATATGGAAATTCAAACTATTCGAACGCAATTAATTGATATTAATAGTAGTATGCCTAATGAAATTAAGGATTTAGATTCATTGGATGCTAAAGTAAGTGAATTAAAAATTTCCATTGATGATTATCAAAACAAAGTTAATCAGCTTAATCAAAGAAAAACTGATAATCGTGAATCAATCGTTTCATTAGAAACACAATTAAAAAAACTGCAAGATGATGTTGATGGTTTAAAAAAGGATTACCAAAGTAAAAAAGCGTATTTGGATGCGCAAATTTTAAAATATTTTAAGGATAATGATTATGACAAATTCATTCATTTGTTAAGCCAGTTAGATGAATTAAGTATGTTACAATCAAGGGTTACCAAATATCACCGTGACGTTGATTTGGTCGAAAATAACATCGTTACTTATCGAAAGCTAGTGGGGAATCAAAAAACCGTTGATTTGATTCAAGCGAATGCAAAGTTGACCCATTTAAATCAGATTGTAGTTGATTTAAAGAATCAATATCAGCAAAAACGGGATGCCTTTAACTTAAATGACACGCTTTTAAATCAAGTTATTAATAGCTATAACCAAATTGGTAGCCAAGCACAAAAACTAAATGAGTTGACCCTTCTTTCCGAAACTGTCAATGGGAAGGGGGATGCTAAGTTAAGCTTAGAACGATATGTATTAAGAGCTCAACTAGTAGAAATTTTATTAGTAGCGAACCAATATCTGGATGAACTAAGCTCGAATCGCTATCGATTAAATTTGCATGAAGGAATCGGTGCTAGTCAAAAAGATACGGGCCTTGAAATTGATGTGTTTGATGATAATGTTGGTCAATCACGTGGGGTTAGTACGTTATCCGGGGGCGAAAGTTTTATTGCGTCTTTGAGTCTGGCATTAGCATTAGGAGAAGTCATTCAAAATGAGTCTGGTGGAATTAGTATTGACACCTTATTTATTGACGAAGGATTTGGTTCTTTGGATCGCGAAACATTGCAGACAGCAATGGAAGCACTTGCAAATATTGAATCTTCAGACAGAACGATTGGGATTATTAGCCACGTTGCCACTCTTCAAGAACAAATTCCAGTTCAACTAAGGGTAACACCGCTAGGTCAGGGACGTAGTAAAACTAACGTTGTTATCCCGTAAGGAGATGAATACTATTAAATTGCTACTTTTCTTTAGGCAACAATTGCATGGCTATACGTTAGATGACCGAACATTATGGTTATTGACGGGGACGATCTTAATTGCTTCGATTGTTACGATCATCATTATTTTATTAAGGAATCGAAAATAGGCATTAATTTGTAACTACATTGAAACACTATTATTTAATGATTAGGATTAGAATATAATGGGGTGATTATATTAATGAAAACTAAATTGGTGTTAACTGTACTTGGAATGTCCATTTTATTAGCAGGATGTTCGAGTGAGAGTAGTGACGGTCAATTTTCTGGCCACTCAAAGGGGATTACAGTTGCAGTTAATCGTTCTAAAAAAGAGGCTAAAAGTCAGTCTGAAAGAAATAATAATATGCTTAGGACTGCTGATTATCAAAAAATTGATTCCGCAACGATTCAAAATGCGTTGAATAAAGATCAAATTGCTAGTGCCAAGGCGCAGATTGCCAATAAAAAATTGATTATCAATGGAGCGGTTAAAACCATTGGTAAGGTTAAGGATAACCAAAAATCAATGGTTATTACTTCTAAAGATCAAACATACCTAGTATATGGAAAACCAGTTGTTTTCAATAAGATTAAGCTAGGTGATCATGTTAAAATTTATGGGAATGGATTAGCTTTAATGAATAGTAAAGCTAGTGAGTTTGGGATTAGCTCTGAAAATATTAATAGTAAGACCCTACTTTTTGATGCTAATCAAATTAATAAATAAGTGATTTTATCTCCACTATTCTATGTATAAAATCCTTAATCCATACTTTGACTTTATGGATTAAGGATTTTTTGGTGAATATTTAATCATATTTTAAATGACTTTGTTCGCATTAACTTTTTTCAACATCAGTGGACCACTGAGAGGTTATTTTTCCTCGTAATTTTTAAATGATAGATACAATTGCATAATTGGGAACTTGATAATCGGAATCCCAACGGTAATTAAAATTATAAACATGCCCTCTAGTAATAATGGCTTATTAGTAAGAAATTTAACATGCACACTCCACAGGGCGATAAAGGCAATCGTTAGGATTAATGTTCCTAATAATTGGGCTTTCCAGAAGATCCAATTAAATTTTTGTATTTGATCAAAGCTATACCAACCGATGATGAGGTGAGAAAAACCAGCAGTTAACCAGATTGCTGAAGCAACAACGCACAGATTGATTATAAACATCCTCATAATCATTCCCCCCTTAAATTTACAATTTTTTTACATTTCATTGATTTAATTATAGTATGGATAATTGTATAATTAAATGATTGAGTTAAAAATAATGAAAGGAATCAATAACTTGCGATTAAAAAGTGGTTATCCATACATAATAATACTAATAATTGCATTAGTGATTTTGTACCCGCAAGTGCATTCACATGCTTTTATTTATGGAGTAGATTCTGCGTTTCATATGAATCGATTCTATGATACAGCAATGCAAATAAAAACGGGTCAATATAGTTATTTTCAATCTTTTTTTGGCTTTCAACAATCTGGTCGTGTTGTCAATGCTCTTTATGGTCCCTTATTTGCTTATTTTAATGGATTGCTATTGTTATTAGCAAAGACTTGGTATCATTACCAAATTTTAAGTTCCTTCCTAGTTTTATTTGTTAGCGGTAGTTTGATGTATCGTTTAGCAGTTAAAAATAATATTAAGAACTATGTTGGGATTTTCATTTCGGTAATTTATATGATGTCTGATCCAGTAATGGCGTGGATCGTTGGACAACAATTTACTGGATGGGGAGCAGCTATTTTGCCGCTATCTTTATTAATGGGCACTGAAATGGTTCGTAAAAGGCGAATATCAGTTATTAGATTAGCAATTGCAATGGCACTTTTATTACAGATCCATGTTATGACATCACTGATGGCAGCGTTAGCCTTGATTCCATTTTTCTTTGCGGCTTTGTATTTATCAACACAGCGCCTAAAGTTGATTTATCAGTTATTGTTATCCATTGGTTTAACACTAATATTAACTGCAAATGTTTGGGGTGGAATGTTAGAATTATCAACCTCTAATAATTTGCTACCAGTTGCACCTGGGATTAATGTAAGTGTTACTGCACCACGGATAGCTGGTCAATCACAGGCAGTATTGGCAAGTGCTGCTAGTACAGGGGTTGGTTCTGGTTTAAATACGCTTGGTGTTAGCGCAGCGTTTTTATTTATTTTAATATCGATTGGTTTATACTTAGTGTTTAATTTTAAGCGGGTGCAGGGCTTAGTATGGTTAGTTACGGGGAATGGAATTTTATTTTTGTGGATCGCTTCAGATTACTTTCCGTGGCACCATTTAGCGGATTGGATTCCTTCTGTTGACTATATCCAATTTCCATCACGATTTTTGGTAGTTGCAACGGTCTTATTATTACTAGCGTTTGGGATGTGCTTATCTAATCTGAATCATTCTATTATCGTTAATTGTGGTAAAGTTATTTTTGCAGTTTTTATTCTTATAACTTTCAATCGAAATGTGAACCATGAAATTCAAAACGGAGTGAATACCTATCGGTCCAAGCAAGTGGTATTGCCAGATCGTAATTTAACGGTTAGCCCCGATAAGCCTGCTAAACTTAGAGCCATGTTTAATGATGATAATTTATCTGATGCCATTAACGCTTTTAATAAACCCACTCCTGATTACCTACCGTTTTTTGTTAAGATTAGTCCAGATCAGTATTGGGTTTACCATCCATATCACCTTTATAAGTCACAAATTTTGACTAATCTATCCGTTCAAGATAAAAAAACTAAACAGAAGATGGCACCCATTAAAAAAACTGTAAACAATAATGCGCTAGATATTTCTTGGACCAATCCACTGGATCATAAGTGGTGGGTTTCCATTCCAGTTATCAAGTATGCTAATACGATAGTAGAAATGAATGGCAAGAAGGTAAGCGTTGATACATCAACGATCGGTAAAATATTTATTGATTCTAAGCCAGGGATTAATCATGCTAAAATTTATTATCAACCAACCACATGGTTCAACATGGCAGTGTTGATGATGGGATTCGGTTGGGTGGTTTTGATCGGCTATCTAATTTTGAATTGGATCAAAAATTATTTAAAAAAAATAAAAATAATTCAAAATTAGATTGATTCTAATCAAAAAATTTTGTAATATATGAAATAAATGAGCCATATTCATTTGAAATGTTACTGACATAGAAAGGTTGGTATTTAATTATGAAGTTAAAGGATTTTAAATCACACATTATTAAAATGATTGGAACCCCTCTCAAATTTAAACGGACCAAGAATAATTTTTTAATTATTTCTACTAATTCTGGAATTATTAACGACAATTCACATACTTTACTTACGATTAACATGAATAAAAAAAATAAATTTACAATTATTGAAAAATTGAGTAATGACATTAGCGAATACATGGCAATTGTTCAATTAGTCGTCATGTTTGCTGATACAGAACCAAGTGATCGAGAAGATGTTACTAAAAATATGAAACTAGTTAATTAGTTCCTAGTGGTTAAATTAAAAGCCAGCCTAACTTAAGGCTGGCTTTTTTAGTTTAAAATAACTGTGATATACTAACTTTCGTTACTTAATTTTAGAAAGCGGGCCTTAATAATGAAAAAAGTCGAATACTGGCGAAGAAATTTAAACGTGTTGTGGTTCGGTAATTTTATTGCTGGTATCGGGTTTAGTTCTATCAGTCCCTTTATTGCACTGTTTATTGGTCAATTGGGGCATTATGGTAATGAACAAGTATCTTTGCTAAGTGGACTGGCTTTTGCAGCCCCATTTATTGTAAAAATGTTTGTGTCTCCGCTGTGGGGAATATTAGCTGATCGGTATGGCAGAAAGCCAATGTTGTTAAGGGCATCATTAGGGATGGCCATTGTGATCGGTTCGATGAGTTTGGTCACTAATGCGTATGAGCTAATTGGTTTAAGGTTGTTACAGGGGGTTTTTGCAGGATTTATTAGTAATGCAATTGCATTAGTTGCCGCAGAAACACCATCTGAGCATATTGGTCAAGCTTCTGGTAAGATATCGACTGGAAATGTATCTGGAACTTTAATTGGACCATTGATTGGTGGTTTGATAGCAACTAGTTTTGGCTATCGATTTACGTTTTTAATTACGGGTCTTGCAATGCTATTAGCATTCTTACTTAGTTTATTTTTGGTGCATGAACATTTTAAACCGATTGCTAAGGGTGCCAATGAGAAAAGTCCTCATTTCTTACAGGGCATTTCAACAGCTAAGGTAATCATTGCGATGTTTTTAACGACCTTATTTGTTCAGGCCACTAATAACTCTATTTCCCCAATTTTAAGCTTGTACGTTAAACAACTACTACCTACTTCCACATCAATAGCCTTATTTGCAGGGGCTATTCAATCAATTAACGGAATTACGATGATCTTAACCGCCCCATTCTTTGGTAGGCTCGGCGATAAAATTGGTGCTAATAAAGTATTGATGTTTGGATTATTCTTTGCCACGGGGGTGTTCTTAGCTACTTCGTTAACCCAAAACATTTGGGAACTAGGCATCTGTCGTCTTTTAGTGGGGGTATCAGATGCCGCATTACTGCCAATGGTTCAAGCAATGTTAGCAAAAAGCAGTCCAAAGGATAGGATCAGTCAGGTATTTAGTTGGAACCAGAGTTTTCAAGCCGCTGGTAACGTGTCTGGACCGATGATTGGTTCTTCAGTAGTATTATTTGGTGGCTATCGAGGTGTTTTTATCGCAACAGCAATCATAGCTAGTGTTAATTTATTAATAGTTCGTAAACTTAGTAATGGTTAAATGGTTATTCAAATTTAATGATAAGTTTTTTTACCTTTAATTTACTAAAAATTTACAATAATTATTGTATAATAATAAATGATTTAATTTAATCCCCTGGGGCGTAGACTTTTTGGTTTACGTCCCCTTTTTGATTGCTAAAGAATTGACATTTAATATAACGAGACTAGAATATTAGCTAATAATTATGCAATATTATGTTTTTTAATCATTATGGATGGAAGGGGTGATGATTGCGTGGAACAAAGAGAGCAACTAGATATTCTTAAACACTTAGTTAACACTAATACCGTTGCTGATAATGAGGCGATGATTGCTAAATATATCAAGGGCATTTTTGATAAGCATGGAATTAAGAACCAATTAGTCGATCAATTTTCTGGGAGAGCGAATTTGGTAGCTGAAATTGGGAATGGCCATGGCCCTAAGTTGGCTTTTGCAGGGCATGAAGATACCGTTCATCAGGGGAACGATAGCGATTGGCAAACGCCACCATTTGACGCAACGGTTAAGGATGGGGTTATATATGGCCGTGGAGTGACTGATATGAAGGGTGGTTTGGCTGCTCAAGTAATTGCAATGGTCATAATTGCAGATTCTAATGTTGAGCTAAATGGTACTTTAAGATTTATGGCAACGATTTCAGAAGAATTGACGCAAGGCGGTGCGCATTTATTAAGTGAAAAGGGGTATGTTGACGATTTAAATGCGATGATAATTGGGGAGCCGACTGGTGTACCAATTAAAGATCTTCACAGCTATTTTAATAGTGGTGGTAATAATACGAACTCTGAAAATCTAAATTTGTTAAGCGGCTCTTCGCATTTTGAACAACACTTTATCGTCGATGCGCATAAGGGAGCATTAATTTATAAAATTGAGAGCTTTGGTAAGGCTGCCCATAGTTCTACTCCTAAGTTAGGAGTTAGTGCAATTGATAATTTATTTGAATATCGTGTTGCTGAACACAAACTATTTGATAGTTTGAAATCGTCAGACGATGATTTAGGATCAACTATATATACTCCAGATATTTTTGTTGGTGGCAAGCAAGTAAATAGTATTCCTGACTATGCTTATCAAGATGTAATGGTTCGGACGATTCCGCAATTATCTAATGATCAGATTATTAGTAAACTAAGAACGTTAGTTAATTTATTTAACCAACAGTTAAATTTCAAATTAAAGTTAACGGTTGAATTTAGTGGCGATCCTGTCAAAAGCAATTCCAATGCTGAGATCATAAAAATTGCAAGGCAATTTGCGAATAATGATTTAGCGGAGCAGTTATCATTACCCTTAATGCAAATTTCAATGGGGACCGATGGCTCTCAATACAAGAAGCGCAACCCACATTTGGACCTAATTGTTTTAGGGCCCGGTAATAACACTGCGCACCAAGCAAATGAATGGATGGATCTAGATTCATATTATCGATTCATTAAATTATATTATGATATTGCTGTAGCATACTTAAAGTAGTTTATGATTGGAAGAAAGTAAATAAGATATGAATGAGATGGAAGCTAAACATCACGCTAACTTAATACTTAAGCGATTGCAACCTTGGTTCAAAGGTCTTTTTAATACTAGATATCGTTTAATTTTGGTAAATGATCAATATGATCGTTGCTATAATTTTTATATGGAAATTAGCCGAAATCAAACGCTTACTAGGGTGGTTCCACTTCATGAAATTGATGATTACGACATGAATGCGTTGTTTTTAATTTTAAGATTTTTAAATCAAGAGTGTCACCTGTCGATTGAGTTTCGTAATTTCACAGCTCAAGAGGTAATCATTTTGAAACACTACTTCCACTAGGATATTATTAAACTGATTTGATATAATGGAAATAACTATTTAATGGGGGTGATCTTAATGATTACATTAGCTGGTACAGTTGGTTCTGGTAAAACATCATTAGCGCAGAAGCTAGCAGAACATTTAGATACGGATGCTTTTTTGGAACCCGTTGAAAGTAATCCAATTTTACCAAAGTTTTATGCAAATCCAAAAAAGTATGGTTTTCTTTTACAAATTTATTTTTTGAATAAACGATTGGAAATGATTAAAAAGGCGCAGACTCATCATAACAATGTTTTAGATCGTTCAATTTATGAAGACTCCGTTTTTACAGATGTTAACTATAAATTGGGTAATATTAACTTAACTGAAAAGAACGTTTATGATAGCCTTTTGAACAATATGATGCAAGAAATACCAAATTCCAACCGTAAGAAAAAACCAGACTTATTGGTTTTCATTGATATTGATATTAATCACCAATTAGAGCATATTAAACGGCGGGGCCGTGAGTTTGAACAGGTTAATAATAATCAACATTTATTGGATTACTATCAAAAATTACAGTTAGCATATCAACGTTGGTATGATAGTTATCGTGAAAGTCCTAAAATGAAGATTAATGGTAATCGTTATGATTATGTTAATAATCCTGATGATTTAACTGAAGTACTTAGACAGATCGAATATCACGTTGTTAAATAATTAGTTTTGACTAATTTTATGCATTATAGTAGTATTGATTACGTTATAATAATTTAAAGTATAAATATTAATGGGGTGCCGATTGTTGGCTGAGATTATACCCATGAACCTGATCCAGGTAATGCTGGCGATAGGGATTAATCATAATTCAACCATAATAATCTCTATCTATTTAGATAGGGATTTTTTATTTTGGGACACTATTATTTATTTATACACAGGAGGATGAAGAATGGGTCAACAAAATCGAATTCAAAAGGTAACGATTTTGGCAATTATGATTGCATTGGATTTTGTGCTATCACCGATTTTCAGAATTGAAGGGATGGCACCAATGTCTAGTGTCTTAAACGTTACTGCTGCAGTAATGATGGGACCAGTTTATGCAACGGTTATGGCAGTCGTGTGTGCATTGATGAGAATGTTATTTTTAGGAATCCCACCATTAGCATTTACTGGGGCTGTCTTTGGAGCATTCTTAGCTGGAATATTATACTTATATAAGCGTAATACCTGGATGGCAATTATTGGGGAAGTAATTGGCACTGGGTTAATTGGCTCACTAGCATCATATCCAGTAATGGTTTGGTATACCGGTACACATAGTCAATTGTTTTGGTTTGTATTTACACCTCGCTTTTTTGGTGGGGCAATTTCAGGATCAATCATTGCATACTTGATTCTCCTTAAGTTAGTAAAAACAAATCAATTTAAAAGGATTCAACGGTTATTCTTCAAAAATTAATTGCATTAAAATTAAAAGCGTAGCTATGTCATTCATAGCTACGCTTTTTTGATGTTATTTAATTTGGTGTCTACCATTAATTGCCAATTGGAATATTGACATTGGTAGGGTTATTACCATTTTGAAATTCATCATTGTTAATTGAATAGAGCACCTTGTTATTACTTGCATTTCCGTTGATAACAACCTTGGAGTTTGATGTAGCTCCGTCAATTGTATCTAATTTAATCGTGTTATTATTGCCCCCCATAATTAACTCACGGGTGGCCTCAGATTCTTGTTCTGAAGTGAGGTGATTTCCTTGAAGGACGTTATTGTTTCCTGAGATGTAAACATCCCCGATTTTTTTATCAAAGCCCTTTGGATTGTCCTTATTACCACGAATATAAATCGAGTTATTAGATAGGGTGTTATAGTTCCCAGTAATATAGATTGCCCGACTATAGTATGATTGAATGTTATTGTTTGAAATCATAACATGATCACCGTTATTAACTTCAACATTGGTGAATCCATCTGGATAAATGTTGTTATTGGAGATATTTGCAGCATATGGATTGTCTAATTTAACAGAAATACCACCAGGTTGAGCACCGATAAAGTTATTAACAATTTTAGCTTGCTGTGACGCTCCTAGCAATTGGACACCATTGGTCAACTCTGAAATCCAGTTATCTCTGATATCTGGAGTATCGGCACCACTTAAGGTAATTCCGTAGGTAGCGTTTTTCATTGCTATATCATGAATTTTTAACCCATCAGAATCTTGTGGACCGCTTATTAGCGTTTGAATGCTGTTAGGATTATTACTACCGATCATATTGAGATGGTCAATTTCGATTCCGCTTATTCGAGGTGACTTGTTAGCAACCCCAATTTGAATCCCCGTCGTGTTACCATCAGCGATGATTAATCGACTACCACCCCCTGTAACCAACGTACCGTTTTGAGAATCAACATTAGAACGTAATCCCGCATTGATTCCTTTGATGCGAACATGGTTACTATCAATAACTACTGGTGTTTTAAGATAAAAGTCACCATTTGGAATTAAAATGGTTCCACCAGAAGATGGCATCTGGGAAATAATCTTGTTAATGATTGCTCCAGAATCAGTATTGGTATCGCAGCTTTTAACGCCGTAATCAGTTAATTTGTAGTAAACATCAGATAGGGCATCTTTACCATTTTGACCAGTATCACCCTTTGGGCCTTGAGCACCAGTGTCACCCTTTGCTCCATTTGCTCCAGTATCTCCCTTTACTCCTGGAGTACTCGTCCCAGCAGCACCGGTGTCCCCCTTAGGACCTTGTAGACCAGTTGCACCGGTGTCCCCCTTAGGACCTTGTAGACCAGTTGCACCGATGTCCCCCTTAGGGCCTTGTAGTCCAGCAGTACCAGTGTCCCCCTTAGGCCCCTGTAGTCCAGTAGCCCCGGTATCACCCTTAGGACCTTGTAGTCCAGCAGCCCCAGTATCACCCTTAGGCCCCTGTTGACCAGTCGCACCAGTGTTACCCTTAGCGCCTTGTTTACCTGTATCTCCCTTAGGTCCCTTCAAAAGTTTGATATTGGGGTGGTTAGGTCGGGCTTTTTTTACCTTCTTTTGCTTATGATTTTTTTTAACAGCTTTTTTAGCTGATTTTTTAGGTTCTTTCTTACTGTTTTTATGGGTTGCAGCATTAACGGAATCACCGTTACTATTTAAAGTGCCTCCAAACATTAAGAATGCAGTGGTTGTTGCTAACAATGTAATTATTTTTTTGACATTATTATTCAATCGCTGTGTTCCTCCATTTTTCATAATTAGTATGTATTGATCAATACATACTAATTATACTATTATTATAATTTAAAAGATATAATTATCTTTAATATTATTTAAAAAATTGCTAACACTGTAGTACAATTTTGGATCAATTTATTAAATAAACAATACTTAATTTAAACTATTATATTAATAATAATTAGACGTTCTTTTACCAAAAATTTACATAATTGGTTCTAAAATTAATTTTTGCGCATTTATTTTTACAAAAAAAACACATTTGTTTTACAACTTATCTAAATTAGAATGTTATTCTTGAAATCGTTAAGAAAAGTTAATGAATTTAACAATTCCATAAGGATAGGTGAGAATATTGTCAATTCAACTAAAGCATCTTGAAAAGAAATACGAAGGATCAGATACACCAGTTTTAGAAAATGTTTCTGCGCACATCGAAGATAATGAATTTTTTGCAATCGTTGGACCATCAGGTTGTGGGAAAAGTACATTACTTAGAATGATTGCGGGAATTATTCCCATCACTTCAGGAAGCCTGTATTTAAACGGTGAAGTCGCAAACGACTTAGAACCAAAGGATCGGAAATTATCAATGGTATTTCAAAGCTATGCTTTATACCCATTTTTATCTGTTTTTGATAACGTTGCGTTTGGCTTGAAGGCACGTAAGCAACCAAAAGAAGAAATTAAAAAACGGGTTGAAAAAGCATTATCATTAGTCAACCTTAATGACTACAAGGATCGTAAGCCAAAGGATCTATCAGGTGGTCAAAGACAACGGGTAGCATTAGCACGTGCAATTGCCAATGAATCTAAAATTTGTTTGATGGATGAACCACTATCAAACCTTGATGCCCAATTAAGAGCTAAGATGAGAATTGAATTGAAAGAACTACAACGGAAATTAGGTTTAACTGTGATTTACGTTACCCATGATCAAGTGGAAGCAATGACGATGGCTGATCATGTAATGGTTCTTAACAACCACCATGTTCAACAAATCGATACACCACTAGGTGTGTACCAACAACCAGCAAATGAATTCGTTGCTTCATTCTTTGGAACGCCACAAATTAACTTAATTAGTGCTACTTATGAAAAGGGTTCCCTTAAGATGGATGAAGACTTCATTTTGGATACTGATGATTCATTAATCGAAGGCCACAAGTACAAGGTTGGAATCAGACCTAACCAAGTTAATATCAAAATTGATGTTAACAATGGAAACGCACAAGTAGTCAATGTATCACAACTTGGTGATCGGACCATGGTCGAAGCATTATTGGGGAACCAACAAGAAATTAGAATCGTTTTAAACGGTCAAGTTGATATTCGCCCACAACAATTTATTCAAATCGAAGGTGCAAATGGATACTTCGTTTTCGATGCTGATGATCGCAGCTTAGTGAGCGTTAAGAAGGGAGTTTTATTAAATGCTTAAGTCGTTTGAAGGAAATAATTTTAATAATGATGATGAAGTTAATAATTCTAAGACTTCCGAAACTTCAACTACTAAAAAAGCATTAAAAAAGCACAGTGATGCTTTATATGCCATCTTATTCTTGGGGCCTTCGATCTTATTGCTAGGGGTATTTGTTTTTTATCCAATGCTCAAGACCTTATATATGAGTTTGTTCTTGACTAATAACTTTGGGCAAACGACTATCTTTGTGGGGTTGAATAATTACATCTCACTACTGAAATCAGCATCATTCATTTCTAGTTTGTTATCAACCTTTGTTTACGTGATTGCTGTCATGATTTTGACCATTGTTTTTGGTTTAGCATTAGCAGTTTTTGCAAATCAAAAGCTTCGTGGGATTCAGTTCTTTAGAACGATTTTTTCATCAACGATGGGGGTTTCAGTTTCCGTTGCAGCGATCTTCTTCCTATTCGTTTTTAACCCCACAAGTGGATTGTTAAATCAATTCGCAGGGTTGGTACATTTACCACAACTAAATTGGATGACAGATCCTAACCTAGCAATGATTACCGTTATTGTTTCTACCGTTTGGATGAACCTTGGATTTACGTTCTTAGTTTTATTTGGAGCTTTACAAGCGGTTCCTCAATCACTTTACGATGCTGCAGATATCGAAGGGGCGTCTAAGCCATACCAATTATTTAAAATTACCATTCCAATGATTTCACCATCACTCTTTTTCGTCGGGATCGTTACGTTGATCGGGGCTTTCAAGAGTTTTGGGTTGATTGATTTAATGACGGCCGGGGGACCTAATAACGCCACTAACCTTTTGGTTTATAGAATCTATCAAGATGCATTCTTAAATGGTAACTATAGCCAAGCAAGTACTGAATCAATCGTATTGACCATTATCATTGCGGTTATGACCATTATTCAATTTAAAGTCTTAGAAAAGCGGGTGAACTACTAATGGATGTTGCAAATAATAGTCAAACAGACAGTAAACGCAAATTTAAGATTAGTAATGTTTTTCAATATTTACTTTTGATTATTTTAGCTTTGATCGTGATTGGGCCATTTCTATTAGGCCTTTGGACTAGTTTTCTACCTACTGATAGTATTACAAAGGGGTCATTAGCTGGTAAATTAACTTTTGATAACTACGCTACTGCGATTAATACAACTCCAGTGCTTAGATACCTATTAAATAGTTTTGTTGTTTCAGTAATTAGAACAATTGGCGAAGTCTTCTTCTGTTCACTAGCTGCATACGCATTTGTGTTTCTTAAATTCAAAGGTCGGAACTTCCTTTTCTTTGTTTTCTTAGCAACCATGATGCTACCGTTTGAAGCTGAAGTAATTCCCAATTTCATGACTGTTAAGTCAATGAACCTATTGAACACTTACTCAGTAATGATCATTCCATTTTTGACATCAGCATTTGGGACCTTTATGTTAAGACAAGCATTCCTCCAAATGCCTAAGGATTTAAAGGAAGAATCAGATATTGAAGGCTTATCACACCTTCAATACTACTGGCACGTTGTATTACCATACTCTAAGATTTCATTATTAACCCTGGCAGCTTATAGCTTCTTATCGAGTTGGAATGAATATCTATGGCCAATGTTAACCACTTTTAGTGATAAATACAGAACCGTTCAAGCTGGTTTGAGACAAATGCAATCCACTGAAACATTTAATAACTGGGGAATGATCATGGCTAGTGCCGTTATCGTAGTTATTCCTACACTTATTATCCTATTCGCTGGTCAACATTTCTTTAAGTCTGGCTTAAACGATGGATCTGTAAAATAAGGAGGATTAACATGAAAAAGCGGTTATGGATCATAGGAGTTATTGGAGTTATTTTACTAGCCATCTTCGGAGTAATGGCTAGTTCCAATTCAAGTGCAGATGAGTCTGCTCAATCTGGAAATAGAACCAAGATTATTTTCTGGCACGAAATGACTGGAGCTGGTGCAGCTCAAATTCAACAATTTGCCGATAATTTTAACAAAAAGCAAACCAAGTATGAAGTTATCCCTGAGTATGAAGGAAGTTATAACCAAGCGATTCAAAAGGTATTACAAACTCACGGTACGAATGCTTCACCTGCAATCTTCCAATCAATGGACGTTTCAACTGGTCAAATGAGAAATGCAAACATCACGACGCCAGTTCAAAAGTTTATTGATCAAGATAAGTATGATATGAGCAAGATTATGCCCGCTGCACGTGCTTTTTACAGTAAGGGTGGCGAACAATTATCAATGCCATTCAATACTTCACAACCAACGTTATTCTATAATAAGGCAGTTTTTCGTAAGTATGGGGTAAAAGACTTACCAGTTGATCCTTCTTACGATGATATTGAAAAAGCGGCTAAAGAACTTACTGAAAAATCTAAGGGGGCCGTTAAAGGGGCAACCGTAGATGCTTATGGTTGGTACTTTGAAGAATTCATGGCTAATAGTGGTCAATCCCTTGCCAATGAAGAAGATGGTCATACTGGTTTCCCAACCAAGGTAAACTTTACGAACCAAGCGACCGTTAATGCAATGAACTGGCTTCAAAGTATGAATAAAAACGGTTCATTCATTAGCTTTGGCTCAGGAAGTACCTCAGCTTCAAACGAAATTGCTTCATTCCTTTCAGGAAAGCTTGGCATTATGCTACAATCTTCTGCATCAATGGGTCAATTACAATCTGCTTCCAAACCTGGTGATTTAGGTGTAACATACTACCCAAGACCAAATGGCCAAAAGGCGAATGGGGTTGCAATTGGTGGTGCTTCGATTTGGATTTCAAATGATAAGGATTCTACTACCCAACAGGGAGCATGGGAATTCATTAAATATCTAATGGAACCTGAAAATCAAGCTGACTGGCAAAAAGCAACTGGTTACATTGCCCTTAACAAGGATTCACAAAATGAACCAGTGTTGAAGGAACTTTATAAGCAACGTCCTGAATCACAAGTTCCAAGCAACCAACTTGCCAGAACTAAGCCTAACGCTACTAACTCAGGAATTTTAATGGAAGGGTTAGTTCAAATGCGGACCATTACGCAAAACGCAATGCAACAAATTTATGCTGGCCGAAATGTTAATGATGCATTGAAAGATGCTGAAAACCAATTTAATTCATATTTAGCACAGCATAATAAGGCTAACGGCTACACTAATAAATAGTAAAGAGGGAATTTAGATGAAAACAATGGTTTTTGCCCATCGTGGAATTCCAGTTCAAGAACCTGAAAACTCATTAAGTGGCTTTAAGTACTGTTTAGAAAACGGTGCGGCTGGTTTAGAGTTTGATATCCATTTAACTAAGGATAATGTTCCGGTCATCATGCATGATGAAAAAATTGATCGAACAACTGACGGTAGTGGATTGATCAATTCATATACCTATGAAGAATTAAGTCAATTTAAGCTTGCAAATGGTGAAAAGGTGCCAACCCTAGATGAATTTATTGAATTAGTTGAAAATAAGGATATCTGGTTGAATCTAGAGTTTAAAACCAATAAGATTCATTACCTGGGGATTGAAAAGATTGTTTTACAAAAGATGAATGCAGCGAAACTTAAGCACCACGTCATCTATTCGTCCTTTAATATTGATAGTCTTCGTATTGCTAGAATGTTAGACGAAGACCAAGACTATAACTTTTTATTTGAAAAGAAGTTGAGTGATCCGCAACTTACCATGAAAAAGGAACATTTGAATGGTTTGCACCCCGGTTATTACATTCCAGGGCTTGAGAAACATGAAAGAATTTGGACGATTGATGATGCCGCTGAACAAGCTAAATTGTTTAAAGCAGGAGTGGCTGGTATCTTTACTAATGATTTTATTAGTGCTGAAGCATTAAAAAAGCAGCTCTTAACTGATTCAGTTCAATAATAGTTTGATTAATAACGATTCCTATTAATTTGGGATCGTTATTTTTTATGATAAAATAATTGCCAATAAATAGATTCCTGATATTACTTGGAGTAGTATAGGAAATACATCGTTCAATAATCTATTAGGTAGGCGTTTATTTTGAAAAAAAAGCAAAAACTATTAATTACATTCGGATTAGTGTTAATTACTGTCATTGCAATAACTAAAACCATCTCAATTAAAAGCAAGGGCCAAATTCCAGGAACTTATGTCAACGAACCATTTGAAATTAATGCCAACTCTGTTCAATTAAATGCTCCATATATCAGTCAAAAGGCGATTAAGGCATGGAATGGATGTGAGGCAGCTAGTTTGTTAGCTGGATTGCAATCCAAGGGCGTCCTTTTAAAAACAGATTTACGAACTTTTTTGAAGCAAATGCCAAGAAGTAAGGACAATAATCCTTATAATGGATATGCAGGATCACCATATATCAAGCTGCAATCCAGCATTTTTCAATCAATCTTTCCCAAAGCACTTGCTAAGTGGGGGAATCGGTACCATTCCGTAAAAGATATTAGTGGTGCTTCTATAAATGAACTTAAGCATCAGGTCAAAATTGGCAATCCAGTCGTAACCTACATTGTTAGTTACTATTTGAAACCTAAGTTTCAGAAGTACTTTTGGGGAACTGGAATTACAAACAGTCACGTAGTATTGTTGGATGGATATGAAAAAGGGTACTATCATGTATCTGATCCAAATCGTGGCAAATATTGGGTTAAGGCTAATTTATTTGAACGCTCATATCAATATAAAAAATATGCTGTTGCAATTCAGTAAGGAATGACTGGGAAAGGTCATTCTTTTTATTTCATTTTTATTAGGCAAACCTAAAAAAATATTATGATATACCTTATATTGTGCCTCGTTTTATGTTATATTATTAGCGGTACCAGATTGTTTCTATCGATAGTTTGCTGATTTGTTAGTTAGCCATCTTGAATGGCTATGGATAGAGAGGATGATTAGAATGACAAAATCAATCTTAGCTGCTTTTGAAGATTGTGTTGATGTTAGTGCGGACGTACGTTCCGGTTTATCTAAAAACGTTTATTCATCAAAGTATTTGGGAATGTTCATGACAATGATCAATGATTTTGATAGTGGATATCGAGTGGTTGGCACTCAGTATTTTTTAGAAGATGTTGCAGCAAGGTACGCGCACAGTGATATCAACAATGAATCTGGAATTCGAAAAGGCTTGCTTGATTTGTTCGATCAATATTTTACTGACCGTCGAATAATCATTTTCGACTTGAATGAACCATTTTTCCAAATGGTTGACCGTTACTATTCTGATAACTTAGGCGGCCATTTTAAGCCTGCTAAGTATCGAAATTACGTTAATGGTTGTTTGCTAACCGATGCAATTAATTCTAATCAAGATCTTGAGTCAGTCATAAATAATTCCATTTTTCATGGAAATGCTAGCTGTCAGGATATTGAGGATCAATTAATTACTAATTAATCGGGGGCTTAAAATAAAAAGCGGGGATAAAACTGATCTATTCATCAGTTTTACCCCTGTTTTTATTATTAATTTAGAATCTTAAGATTATATTTTACGAACTAAAATATAAAATTAGTTTATAAATGAGACGATTGTTCGTATTTATAGTTGTTTAAAACATTTAATTAGCATATAATGTTAATAATTTAATGATAGGGGTGTTTTAATTATGAATCAATATCCACAAGCTTTAACTATTGCTGGTTCAGACAGTGATGGAAGTGCCGGAATGCAAGCAGATTTACACACTTTTCAAGCTTTAAAGGTACATGGAACGTCTGTGATTACAGCATGTGTTGCAGGAAACTCTTATGGAATTCATGATAGTGTTACAATGCCAACTTCATTTATTGCGAATGAATTTAAAGATTTGGCTGATGATTACCAAATTCGAGCATCAAAAACAGGGATGCTGAGTGATAGTGAATTAATCAACACGGTGGTTGAAAATTATACTAAGTATGATTTTGGACCACTGGTTGTTGATCCAGTAATCATTACTAAGCATGGCGCAATGCTTTTAGAACAAGAAGCATTCGATACTTTAAAAGAAAAACTGATTCCATTGGCAACAATAATCACTCCTAACTTTTATGAAGCCCAAAAGTTAGCTGAAATGGAAATTAACAGTAAGGACGACATGCTAACTGCTGCTAAAAAGCTTCGTGAAATGGGTGCTAAGAACGTAATGGTAAAGGGACGTCATGATAGTGACGATCAAGATGAAGTTACTGACTTAGTATTATTAGAAGATGGTAGCCATTTCTGGCTTACAGGGAAGTACTTTTCTACTGATCGTAAGAATGGAACTGGTGATACCCTTTCTGCTGGAATTACTGCAGAATTGGCTAAGGGGACTGCGATCGAAGATGCGATTCGCATTGCTAAAGCATATGTTGATCGTGCGATTCAAAATGAAATTTTAGTAGGTCATAAATATGGTCCAATTAACCATTGGGCAACTGATGATATTAAATAAAAAAAGATGATGACCATTATGGTCATTGAAGAGACCCCCGTATGTTGGACAGAAAATGTTCAGCATACGGGGGTCTTTATTTTGGCAAAATATAGTTATGAATTTAGATTGAAAGTTGTTTTAGAATACCTTTCTGGAGTTGGATCAACTACGTTGAACCATAAATATGGCATTAAGGGTGTTGCAACAATCTACTCGTGGGTAAAGACGTATAAAAAATTTGGTAAAAAAGCGCTTATTGCAAAACATTATAATCAAGAATATTCTTATATGTATAAATTAAAAGTGCTGAAATGGATGCACCTCTACCACAAGTCGTATCCAGAAACAGCACTTCATTTTAATATTGCATCTCCATCGAGCATCTTTACATGGCAACGGAGATTAGAGAATGGAAGCCTATATTTAATGAATAAACGTAAGTCCCATCAAAAGAATGTTCTCACAAATAGCGCTGTAAAGCAAATTAAACTGTTAAAAAAGCAAAATTTAGCTTTATCGATTAAACTATCCTATGAAAAATTACTAAGCACTAATAATCAATACGAAAGTATTGATTTATTAGTGAAAAAATTTAGTGATGTTGCAATTTCTAGAATATTATCATCAATTTCATTCCCTAAAAGTAGTTATTATCATCATAGAAAAGCTTCGCTTTCGAAAATAAATGATGAGTTTGATACTGAGGTGAAAAAGGCTGTTAAGGATCATCCTGCTTATGGTTATAGAAGAATAACAGCATTATTTAACAATAATGGATACCATGTTAATCACAAAAGAGTCCAGAGAATTATGCAAAAATACAGTTTACAGTGCCAACTATTTGGAAAAAGAAAACGTAAATATAACTCTTACCATGGCCAAGTAGGCCATGTTGCTGATAATGTTTTAAATGGTGATTTTTCATCTAATAGTTTTGGAGAGAAGATAACAACAGATGTAAGTGAATTTAGATATGGAAATGAAGATATAAACCATCGGGTTTATCTTTCTCCAGTGATGGATTTATATTCTGATAAAATCATTTCATATGGAATTAGCAGCCATCCAACAGTTGAACTAACATTAAAGCCGTTGAACCAGGCACTAAAAAGAATCCAGAACACTGTTAAGCATTCAATTGTGCATAGTGATCAAGGAATTCAATACCAGAGTCATAGCTGGGTTCAAACACTAAACAAATATGAAGCTATTCAGTCCATGTCCCGTAAGGGGACATGTTTAGATAATGCTCAAATGGAATCATTTTTCCATATCATGAAAATTGAAATGATGAATACGCATTATGATACCAAAAAATCCTTAATCAATGCGATGAAAACATGGATTAAGGATTACAATAACAATAGATTAAAAGAAAAACTAGGATACCAATCACCAAATCAATATTTGGGATTGATATCCTAGCAAAAAGTATTAGTCCAACCTATAGGGGTCAGATCACATCATCTTTTTTATTTAGCAATGGTGGAACTAGGCCGATTACCAAAATCTAGCGAATCGCCAATCCCCATTCCAATTATTGAAACGTTTGTAAGATCTTTTTGAGCATTAACGTTTCCTCTAATTTTTCTTAAATTATCGGAAAGCTTATTTCCATCGTCACACTGGAAACTATGATTAATGTTTTTATAGAAAATACGGTTAAATCTAAGGTAAAACATAGCATTTGCCCTAGCATCATTTGTTGATTTAGCAGCATCACGATCAGAATACACACTAAGTTGACTCCCTAGATCACTTAAAGAGCTAGGTCTACCATCTTTAATTAGTTCATTTATTAAGCTAGTCTTAGTAGATTGATTCAATAGTTTCATGTATTGGTTAACTTGGTAGTTAAAATACTTTTTGTTTTTAACTCCAGCATTATTAGTAACTTTGGCGGTTGCATCAGCACGTCCGTTGATCGTTGGTGATACGAAAAAACTAAATGCGCCAGTCAATAATACGGATGTCAATATAGTTTTGACAAATATTTTTTTCATTTTTAAAACCCCTTTAATTATTTTAGCTTCCGATATTAACATTTAAATTTTAAAAACTAATTATGAAGAAAACAACAATCGAAACGATGACAATAGCAATTGATTTTAAGTTAAAGGTTGCATTATGAACATTTTCCTTAGAAATGTAAGCATTTTGGTAATGATTAACTTTTTTATTATTTTCCTGAATAGCAGTATTTAAGTCACTAGTTTGATCTTCCACTTTTTGCTTTTTATTAATCCATTTACGAAGGGTCGCATCTTTCGAATTTTTTTTATTAAATACTTGCTTGTAGTGATAATTAACAATGATTTTATCGTGTTTTGCAGCAGTTAAAGCCTTAGAGAGATCCTTTTGCTTCTTGAGTAATGGTGGCAATATTTTATTAACAGTTGAATTATTATCCTGATAATTTTGTGAAAGTGCCTGTGAAACAGCATCATAACCGATCCTCGTTGCAAATAATACAATAATAATTAAAACCAATTTAATTAGCATCTTGAATGAAAAGATTGATCGAATGCTTTCATTTTTCATAATTATACCCTCTTGTAATCATTAATTTCAATTCTCAATTATACGCTGAAGTTGAATTAGTTTTAACCAATATGCTCAAAACTAAAGGCTTGCTTAAGCGATTGTTTAGAGTAAAATATAATAAAAGTTATTTACTCTTATTGAGAAACGGAATTTTTCAAATGTTAAGGGTTTATATCATTTACGTTAAGAAAAAGTTAATTACCAGACTTACTTACTTGTTATTAGTATAATAAAGATATTAATTATTAAGGAAAGGGTTTAAAGTTATGAAAAATAAGACCAAAAAGATAATTGGTTCATTGCTTTTCTCAGGGATGCTAAGTTTTATGACGCTATCTGCTCCCTTAAAAACTAACGCAGATAATACTACTTCGGGAAGTAGCGCTGCCTCAAGTGTTATTTCTAGTTCAAGTAGCTCCAGTAGTAGTGGATCAAGTAGTGCAGCTAGCAGTGCTAGTTTTAGTTCAGCTAGTTCTACTTCATCTAGTTCGCAGGCTAGCAGCACTAGTTCTTCATCTAGTAGTACCTCTTCAAGCAGTAATAGTAATAAAGTAACTTACACGGTTAAGACAGTTAATAACTATGTAATGAGAGTTATTAATAATGATTCTGTTAAAATTTGGGATACACCATACACATCTTCAAGTAAGGTAAGCAATCAAACTACTAATTTGAAGGGTAAATTGATTAAAATCATTCAAACAGCCAGTGGTTCTGATGGAAGTCTCTATTACCATATTACTTATCAAGGTCAAGATTTGGGTTGGATTTACAAGAGTTACTTAAGCTACACTGATGATTATGAAATGCCATATGTATATACTAGTCAGCTTTACCCCATTTATGCACCAAGTGGATGTGAAGCGGCAGCTTTGAAGATGGCATTAAGTACCAAGGGTGAAGCACTTAACATCCCACTAGATAAATTCATTAACTTAATTCCAAGAAGTTCTGACCCTAACAAAGGTTATAAAAACGATCCTTTTACTAAGGGTGCTGGAGCAACTATTTACCCTAATGCATTAGCTAATTTTGCTAAAAGATATGCTAGTGGATCAAAAGACATCACGAATACCAGCTTAAGCAATATTATTTCCAATGTTAAGCGGGGCAATCCGGTCGTGTTCGAAGGTTCTTGGAGAATGATCGTTAATTCTAAGTCCGATCACGTATTAGTGATTCTGGGTTACAAACCAGGTAAATTCTTAATCGCAGATCCTTACATGAGAAAGAATTCACCAAACAAGGTATTT
Source organism: Nicoliella sp. ESL1120 (assembly GCF_058508515.1). Taxonomy (NCBI): domain Bacteria; kingdom Bacillati; phylum Bacillota; class Bacilli; order Lactobacillales; family Lactobacillaceae; genus Nicoliella; species Nicoliella sp. ESL1120. Next base: position 141,334 of record NZ_CP196384.1, on the reverse strand, counting down.
TGGACTTCAACTAGTGATTTTCTAAAAATTTGGCATACTTCTAAACGTGGTAGCCGTGCAATGACTGTTATTTAATAATATGTCTTAGTTTATTTTTAGATTTTGTAATAAAATATTTTAAAATTAATAATAAAGAGACCAATAAATCGGTCTCTTTTTCATTTATATGCTAAAATAATATTATTAATATTATTGAAAGAGGGTTGTAGAGTGGATAACGATTATAATCAGAAATTATATCGAATCACTCGGGCGTTAAATCATCCTGTTCGAATTCAAATTTTATATTATCTATCTGAACACGGAAAAAGTAACGTTACGAATTTAGTTAATCAAGTGAATATTTCGCAACCAGCTGTTTCTAGACACTTGAGAATTTTATTTGATTCACAGTTGATTACCAGTAAGCAAAACGGTAAGGAAAAGGTTTATCAATTAACTGATAATCATGTCAAAGAACTGCTCCAAGTTCTTCATAATCATATTGAAGAACAAATTGATTAATCTTTTGCTTGAAAAATATATCAAAGTATGGTTATATATAACTATGATGATTTATTAAATAAAAAAAACTAATTACCAGGGCAATGGTAATTAGTATTATTATCTTGATTATAGTTCTGAAAACCAATTAACTTGCTTTTGGGGGCAGTAATTAAGTTATTTATACAGATGATTAGTTATTACGACAAACCAAGACGGTATTATTATACCATAATTTTATAATATTTACCTAAAAGTCCGCAATTTTGCGGACTTTTTTGTTTTTTCTGATTTTATTATTAAACCATGATATTATTTAAGTAATAAGAATTGGAGGAATTATAAATGAAAATTGATTTTGATCTAAATCGCATAAAAGCACTACTCAATGAGAGTAAAGAATTACATAGTCAAGTTCGGATTTCTGATGATTTGATCGATCCTTTTGATCCTGAGATGCCTCATTTTAGAGTTGATGTTGATGGATGCTCTATTTTTGTTGGTAGTGATGAGGAAGATGAAAGTGTATTTACTTTTAAGGAGTTTGAATACCTTAAATCAATTAATTTTAACTTATTATCCAAAAATACTGAAAAACTTAATTTTGCTAAAAATATCCTTAGTAGTGAATTTGGAATTGAAATCGGTGAATTAAATGATGCTACTAAGTATGTAGATCAATTTAGCGAATCTGATGTTGTTAGTGGAATCTTACAAATGATTGATGGCTTTGACTGGGTTCATCACTATGTAATGGCAAACGAAAAATTAATGTAGGAGCATTTAGATGGCTAGATCAAGAAGGGAACGTAAAAAAGGCAATCAACGATTCTCAGTTTCAGTTAATGTTAATCTACCAACCGTATCATTAGTACTATTGATATTTTCGATAGTTGGTTTTTATATTGCTAATGATAGCTTGTTGATTATTTTAATTAGTTGGGGGATGTTGATCAGTGCCTTGATTTATTTAAATACATTTTGGCTAGGTGCAAAGGAGATTTTTGCTCAGCAGGTCGTTGATTTGAAAGCTAAACCTGATAGTTTAATTTTAATTCTTAATGGTAATTCTGAGCTCTTAATTGATCAAACCATCCAAAAATTAAAACAAAGTAGTATGGTTTCACTAGTTAACGAAAACTTTACGGAGCTACCATATGATAATGAATCATATGACTTTGTAATTGTAAATAATACATTTCAAGATATTAGACCGCACGTGAAAAAAATGAAGGCCCTTCAAGAAGCAGCACGAGTGATAAAAAAAGGGGGACGAATATTGATTATTGAGCGGGGATTGAATTCAAATCAATATCGTAGTTTTTTAAAACAGGCTGGTTTTAGTCGGATTTTAATTAAGAATGTTGGGCCCCTAGGTTGGTGGTCAGGACCTTGGTGTCCGACTAACGCCATTAAAGCTCAAAAATGGTAAAAAAAGGATGCAGATTAATCTGCATCCTTATTTTTTATCCTGGTCATTGTTATTTTGATTAGTGTTTTGATTTAACAGATCATTTTGACGCTTTTCTTCATTGAGCAATTCGATTCGTTCATTGTGAATGATGTCCAATTCATTCCTGATTTCGCCTAAAATTTCTAATTGCAGTTTTTCAATCTCAAAATTATGTGGCATTTGATTTTGATTTAATTGATCAAGTTTAGCATGCAGGATTCTTAATTCATTTTCTGACTTGATATTAACGTGGTAATCGTTATCTGCGCCTAAATGGTCACGGTGACTAGAACGATTTTGGCTCATCATGATGATTGGTGCCTGAATAGCAGAAATACAACTTAGTGCTAAGTTAAGTAAGATGAATGGATATGGATCAAAGTGAGCCCCAAATAGGTGGAACACATTGATGAACATCCAACTTAGTAAAAAGATGATAAAAGTTAGGATAAAGCTCCAGCTTCCCCCGAACTTAGCAACTTGGTCAGCAACTTTTTGCCCAAATGTTTCTGAAGAATTAAGGGCTTTATTAATATCTCTAATTTGATAATCGTTATCACGAATTGTTTTAGTTAATTTACGATCGATTTTTTCATTTCGGTGTTCATCATCGCGAATTAACTGATTCACCATTTCAACTTGGTACTTCAATAAGTGCTGATTACAAATAAAGTCACCATCGCTAGCTTTAGTGTAATCATGCTTAATATGACCAAGAATGGTTGAGTCGAGATCTTTTAGCAAACGCCCCTCATTTGATAGATATTCCTTGTTATCTACTAAACATTTTTTGACATTATTTTTCATTTTTTTCTCACCTAATATTATTGAATTATCACCATTGTAACATACATTAAATCTTTTTATGATTTCATTTTAAATGATTTAAATAAAAATTGTTATTGACATTTGAAATATTTTAAATATAATTAGAAATATAAATTAAAGACCGATTAAAAGACAACGCGTGGAAGAGTAGCGGTTGGAATCAATTAAGTGAACCCTGTTAAGTGCGAAAGGGGATTGACGAATATCGTAAAAGTAATCCACAAGTCATAACCATGAATTAATTAGTGGTTATTGGGAGTGCGCCCATTACAGCAATGAAGTCTTGCTCTTTTTTTGAGCAGTACTTTTGGAGCCTACTACTGTGAGGTAGTGGGGAAAATAGGTGGTACCACGTCTCGAGCGTCCTTAGTAAATATTTACTAAGGGCGTTTTTTTGTTGGTCATTGCATTTTATTCGAGGAGGAAATTAATATGAAAACAGATAAATTAAATGCAAAGCAATACATTATTTTAGCATCATTACTTTTTGGGTTATTCTTTGGGGCTGGGAACTTAATTTTCCCAATCTTCTTAGGACAGGCGAGTAGTACCAGTTGGCTCCCTGCAGCATTTGGCTTTTTAATTTCAGCAATTGTTTTACCGTTATTATCAATTTTAGCAATTAGTTATACTGAAAGTAGTAGTTTATATGACTTAGGGAAACCTGTTGGTCATTGGTTCGCGCTGATCTTTCTAGCAATCGTTCACTTGTCACTAGGGGTTTTGATTGCATCACCAAGAACAGCAACGGTTACTTTCTCAATGGGGGTTCAACCATTTTTGCCAAAGGCTGATTCGCACATTGCTTTGTTCATCTTTTCAATTTTCTTCTTTGGTTTAGCATATGCATTGGCTTATAACCAAACGAAAATTACCGAATACGTTGGAAAAATTTTGAATCCAATTTTCGTTATTATTTTAGCAGGGGTTTTCATCCTTGCATTCTTCATCAAGGGTGATTTAAGTCACATTAATTTATTACCAACCACTAACAACTCCGGAGCTAGCATGATCAATGGCTTCTTACAAGGTTATAATACAATGGATGCCGTTGCTGGACTTGGGTTCGGGGTTACAATTATTGCCGCTCTTAAGCAATTTGGCTTGACCGATAAATTACAACGGTCTAAAGCAGTTGCTAAGGTTGGAGCCTTAACAATGGGCTTTGAAGGGCTTATCTATATTTTCTTAATTGCATTAGGAGCATCAAGCTTATCATACTTAAAGCCAGCAGCAGATGGTGGAACTGCGTTTACCCAAATCATGACCCACTATACTGGACTAGCTGGAGCTGGAATTTTAGCAGCCCTTACATTCTTAGCATGTATTACCACTGAAATTGGTTTGATTACATCCCTGGCTCAAGACTGGGGAGATCGTTTTCCAAAGCTAGGTTACCGTTTCTTCTTAACGATTGCAGCGCTTGGATCGTTCATCATTGCTAACTTTGGACTTGAACAAATTATTTTATATTCATCACCACTACTTAACTTTATCTACCCAATTGCAATCGCAATTATTATTTTAGGGTTACTTAACAAGTGGATTGGTAAGAACAAGATTATTTACAGAACGACGATCATCCTTACATTGATTCCTGCCATTTTAGATTTTATTCATAACTTACCACCATTTTTTGCTAAATTACCATTATTACAAGCAATTAATGGTTGGGCATTGAACACCATCCCACTATATAATGAAGGACTTGACTTTATTCCATTTATTGCGGTTGGCTTAATTTTAAGTATCATCTATGTTCAAATTACAAGCATTAAAGCTACGGAACAATCATAGTTATGTTAATATATAGGCAAATATAGGAATTGGAGTTGAGAATATGAGTTTAGATTTATCAGATAAGGATACGCTTACTTTTGGAGATGTTAACGCCCCCCACGAGGTAACGGTGATTACTAACATGGCATGTCCATTCTGTAGAAAGTGGTATGAAAACAATTTTGATAAATTACAATCTGAAGTTCAATCTGGCAAGCTTCTCGCCCACTTTAAATTTCTAGACAAGGATAAGCTAGATTTACAAGATGGTAATTTAGCACATGAATATATTGATTATTCAAATCCTGATCAAGCAATTGAATTTGTTAAAAAGGCTTTTGACATTCAACCAGAATGGCATCGGTTGCCAAAGGATGATGCGCAAGCATTTCTAACTGATCACTTTGCGATTCAAAAAGTAAATGATGCTGAATTCTTAGCAGCTGTTAAATCAAATATTGAATCAACTGATGTTCCAAGTGTTCCAACCATTATCTATGATGGTGATAAGCACTCTGATAGTAATTTTAATTTGCCTGATTAATATTAGTATATAAAAAGAATCCCGATTTATTTTATTCGGGATTCTTTTATTTTGTGGAGCGATTATTCTTCAATAGCCACCACAACATGATAGTAACGCTACCCATGATAATGGCAGCAATCCAATACGTAAAGTGCATGCCGAAAACGAACCAGTCATCATGACCAAATGGGTATGTTGTGATTTGGTGGTTTGCCTTGAGGCTCATTCCAGAATAGAGCATTGAAGTAGCTAGTGATAGTCCGACCGCAAATCCGATGTTTCGACTGAGGGCTAAAATCGAACCAGCGATTCCCTGTTGATCCTTACTGGCGTGTTCCATCACCATTGGATTGTTTTGGAACAACCCGTTGGCGGTTGCGAATACGATGAATCCAAACAATAGAAACGCTAGTGACCAGGCTGGCTGAATAATTGCAAAAATTATTTCTGCGCCTACGAAAATGATGGATGCTCTAAATGACATGTGCACGGCACCATAGCGATCGCATAGAACGCCCCCTAAATAAGCGGTAAAGACGTTGACAATGGGGAGAATACTCATAATTAAACCCATTTTAGATGGTGAGAACTTAAGGGTGTTTTGGATGTAAAAGGGTAATAAGACGTTATTAAAGTAGATGATAATGTACATGAACATTAATGAAATAATACTAATCGTAAATCCTGGGTTTTTAAATAGTTCAAGGGCCAGAATTGGTTCGGCAACGTGATTTTCGACCCAGATAAAAATGGCGATTAAGATGGCGGTGGTGATAAAGCCTGCGATGATAATGGGTTGGTTAAAACCGCTTTCTTGGCCAATGAATACAGCTAAGAAGAAAATCATAATTAATGTGGCTAAAATCGTGAAGCCTAGCCAATCAATATTGATTTGAGAGGCATGTTTGGTTTGCTTAGGGTATACGAAGTGCCCGAACCCAAATGCAATGATTCCAATTGGGACGTTGAATAAAAAGATCCAATTCCAATTGGCAATTGAGAGGATCAACCCAGCAACTGCGGGTCCTGCAATGTAGCCCAGTTGACCAATCGTGGTATTGATGCCCAGAGCACGCCCACGGATCTCAAAGGGAACTGAACTAGTAATGATACCGAGATTAGTGGCCATCGTCATTGATGCCCCAAGCCCCTGGAGTCCACGGGCAATTAATAAGACGACTAAGTTGGTGCTTAATCCACATAGTAATGAGCTCGCGGTAAATAAGAGGGTCCCGAGTTGAAAGATTTTAACCTTACTAGTTTGATCACCTAACTTACCAAAAAGAATCAACGACATACAGATTAAAATGAGGTAGGCAGAAGAAATCCATTCAGCTTGATTCATTGGAATGGCAAGATCTTTTGATATTTGTGGAAGGGCAGTATTGACGATACTCATATCGACAGTTCCTAAGAATGATACGATTGCAACTGCTAAAATAGTAAATAACGATTTACGGTTCATATAAAAATCCTTTCATTATGTAAAATTAAACCACTTTATATCATATCTAAAATTAGTTAAATTGAAAACTAATTTTTATTTTGGTTTAAAATATTATATTATAGACTTAAATGTCAGGAGTGATAGCTGTGATTCAATGGTACGTGAAGCCATTCAGTGAATTAACGTTAGCAGAAAACCAATCAATTCAAAATTTTATTGCTGTCAATGGTAATAATCTTGTTGATCGTAAAGCATACCATGTGTGGGCATGTGTTAATGGCCAAATGATTTCATATGTTCGGATCTATGATCTAGAGGGTGATTTAACATTCGATCGTTTACGGTTTAACAATTTAGTTGACCCTGAACGATTAGTTTATCGAGTCCTGGAAGTTGGGAGTCGGTTTTTTGATTGTCAATTTGCCAAAGTGGCAAAACCCTTTGATGAAAATCTGCTTAGTGTTTATGATCGAATTGGTTTTAAGGAACAAGATAATGGTTGGTTGAAGATGAGTTATTATCATTAATTTGATTGAAATTGATTTCGATTATTTTCTTCTATAATATAAATAAGCAAATCTTTTGAATTTGGGTTTTTGATGTGTTACTTTTTAGTAGTAAATTAAAGGAGGGATGAAATTGGTTGACGCAAAACAGGCGATTTTAAATCGCCGTGCGGTGAGGGCGTTTAAGCCAACGCCACTTAGTGACGAACAATTAACAGAGATTGTTAAAGTGGCGCAAAAAGCGCCTTCTTGGATTGATTCTCAATCTGGTCGGGTAGTGATTGCGACTGATAATAAATTAGAAGCAATGCGTAAACGGCATCAGGAATTGAATGCTGATCCAAATGTCCACACTAACTCCGATGTTCCATTTATCCCGATTGCTGAGTGGGATGAGGAATCGCAATTCAATATGACCACTCGGGGGGCGACTGGACCTAAGATCTTTGGTCCAGATAAGTGGAATCAAATGAAGAGTAGTCAATCTGCATTGCTTTTCAACGCCCCCGCAGTTGCCTATCTAACGTTGCCAAAACAATACACACCATGGTCATTATATGACTTAGGTGCATTTGGTGAAGCGATAATGGTTGCTGCTCAAGCGCTTGGGATTGATTCCATCCCTGCCTTTGAATTTATTAAATATCCAGACCTTTTACGCGAAGCATTATCGGTTTCAGATGATCGTGATTTTATTGTTGGGATTGGCCTTGGCTATGCCGATGATAATGCCCCCATCAATCGGATCAATGCTCCGCGGATGGATTTAGATCACGTACTAAAAATTATTAAATAATATTTAGGAGGATTTAGTTATGAGTAAAGTTGCTGCAATTGTTACAAGTATGTATGAAGATGTTGAATTAACATCCCCTAAGAAAGCCTTAGAAGATGCTGGTAACCAAGTTGATATTGTTGAAAATGAAGCAAACGGAACCATTGAAGGTAAGCATGGCGACAAGCAAAACGTTGATAAATCAATTGATGATGCTAAAGTCGAAGATTACGATGCATTACTAGTTCCTGGTGGTTTCTCACCTGATCAACTTCGTGCGGATGACCGTTACGTTAATTTTGCTAAAAAGTTCTTATTGAGTGGCAAGCCAGTATTTGCGATTTGCCATGGTCCACAATTATTCATTCAAACGGGCTTAGTAAGTGAATTAACATTGACTGCATATGTTACTGTTATGCCTGATTTATACTATGCAGGTGGTAACGTTAAGGATGAACCCGTAGTGGTTGATGACAAGCATAACTTAATTACTAGTCGGACTCCAGATGATTTAGATTACTTCAATAAAGCAATTGTGGATGCCTTAAAGTAATTAATAATTTAAAATCAAAATGACTGATCAGGATAATTCCTGGTCAGTCATTTTTTAATTGATATAATTAATTGTTTGTTTTAACATCTGATTTTTCAAAAACGCGGTCAAATTGCATCGTAATCAATTTAACTAAGACGCCATCTAATAGGAGGCTTGAAATTGTAGAAACGATAAAAATGGCAATGACCATTGCTGGTTTGTAGCTACTGTATCCTGAAGTGAACAGCATGTATATAAATGCGATAAAGTTTGCACCAAATGCACCTAATAAGCAACTAGTCCATGAAAATCGTTGGTAGTTATGTGGGAAGAAACCAAATTCATTCCCAAGTCCTTGAATCAATCCGAAGAAGATCGTGAGCGCTCCCCATTGTCCACCAAGGAACATTTCAAATGTAGCAGCAATCGTTTCACCGATGATACCAGCTCCCATGACAGGTACGAAATACATACTTAGTGGTGCAGCAATGAACCAAAGCCCTGTGAAAATACTGTCAACAAAGGGGCTTAACCCAACTGGCGTCAATGCCACTTTGGCGAAGTTATAGAGGGAGTTAACACCATAAGCATAGATAGTCCCACAGATAATCCCGACGAGTGTTACGATAATAATTTGTTGTAAATTCCAGTGTGGAGTTCTTAATTTCATAGTAAGTTACCTCGACATTGGTTTTCTAATACGTTTTTGTTCCAATCAGCCCAAGTGGTTTGCTTGAATGAAGCATCAAAGAAGTACCATTCGAACATACAACTTCTTAAGAAGCTTTCCTTGATTTCAGCTAACTTTTCTGGGGAGCATTTTTCAGCTTCGCGGTCCATGACTGCTAAGAAACCATCTGATACTTGTTGATAGTCATCGCCTTCAAGACAGTCTAGCCAGCCATGGAAGGGGTTGTCCTTAGTCACTTTGTTCGTACTAGCAAGGTATTTGATCAATTCTACATATACCCAGACCCCAGCTTCAAATGGTGCTAAAATTTCAATGGCATTTCTAGTTTTGATTGGGTCTAAAAGGTGGTGGGTGTATAAGTATGTGACTGGTTCCATCTTAGCAGTTTTGATGGTATCCCAATCTTCATCGGTCATCCCTTCGAAAACGTCTTCATCGATTCCCAAGTGATCACTCAACAACTTAGCAAAATCTTTTTGATCGGTGAATTGATCGCTATAGATAATTAAGTATGCTTGGACGATCGTTTCAGTGTTACCGTATTGAAGGTCTTGAGAAACATAGTAATCCAATGCCTTTGGATCTAGATTGTTATCCAATACTCCTTGGATAAAATCACACTTTTTGATTGATTCTAGAAATGGTTGTGCTTCTTTGATTAATTCTTGTGAAAATGACATTTTATCAAACTCCCTACATTAATTGATTGTGTTTAACTGACGTTTGAAAATACTATTTTTATTAAATCAAAAAGGACCACTCCTATTCTTTTAATAGTTTGCGGTCCCTAGTCTTTTTAGTAGTAATAAAAATAGTATCTAACACGATTAATCGTGTAGACAATGACTAAGCGGTCTCCCTTCGTCAGTACTAACTGCATCAGGTTCCATGAGTACTTCTCAGCCGAATTTAATCAGCGCCCCAGACCACATATTTAATTTACGAGTTAATGATATTATTAAATGATACGAATGTCAAGATACTTTTTATTTTTATAAGTGTACCGAATCAGTTTCATCCAAGTATTCTTCAACCATATCGTCGATGATTTTGAAAATGATTTCCTTATCTTTAACACTAACTGGAACGATGCGGATATTTTGCACATCATCCTTAGTAATTGATTCCAGGTTAATTGGTTGGTTTTCACTTTCTAAAACGACTTTATATAGTGCTGCTTGATCTTGTGATTTAAATTTTAATGATAAATTGATTTGTTTAAATAGTTTAATTAAATAGTCTGCCGTAGCATAGTGATCATTGATGATATCAACGTAGTTAGTATTCAAAACACCGTGATGATCTGTTTGAAAGTAATTAGCGTAAGCTAAGGCTTCCTTGATATATTCACTTGGTAGCGTGTTATTAGTCAAGTTTGTCTTTAATTGTGTATATTGACTCATAATATTACCTCCCTTTTATTCTATGTATGCTATATGCTAAATTATTTATCCAGTATAGCTCATTCAATTTTAAAATTCAAACATTAAGACGGTTTAAGTTTAAAATTGGTTCGGTCTAATTTGAAATGTGGTTGCATGAAATTGTTTATCGCTGTACTTTTAAACGGTGACTGGATTATACTTTAAACATATGAAAGGATGATTGAAATGACTAAAAAAATATTGATTACACCAGCAATTAATCGTTTTGTGGGTCAAGAAATTAAGGATAAGGGTTTCGAACCAGTCGTTGTTGATGGTCAAGATGCTCAGTTGATTTTAGATAAAGCTAGCGATGTTGATGGAATTATTTTAATGGCAGATCCGTTTCCGAATTCGATGTTCGCTAAAATGCCGAATTTAAAGGTTTTAGCTCGACAAGGCGTGGGGTATGATAATGTTGATGCTAAGTTTGCTGCTGAAAACGGGGTTTGGGTTTCAAATACCCCTGGTGGAAATGCAGTGGAAGTGGCTGAAAATGCGATTGCCGATATGCTAATTTTATCTAAGCATTTATTTACGATCTCCACTAAAATGCGTGAGGGTGATAGCTCTTATGGCGAAAAGCAGATGGCAACACAAATTAGTGGTAAAACCCTTGGGATCGTTGGTTACGGTCATATCGGTCAACAAGTTGCTAAGATGGCAGCTGGATTTGGGATGGACGTATTAATTTATAATCGGACGCCACGGGAAACTAAGTACGGTAAAATGGTTGCTTGGGATGAATTGTTCAAGCAGTCTGACTTTGTGTCACTTCACTTACCAGCAGTTCAGGGAACGATCGGGAGTGTTGCAAAGAAAGAATTTGACATGATGAAAGATTCAGCATACCTAGTTAACCTAGGGCGGGGGCCTTTGACTAACGAGAATGATATGGTCGATGCGCTTAAAAACCATCACATTGCTGGCGCTGCATTGGATGTTTTTGATAAGGAACCATTGCCAATGGATAGTCCCATCCGTCAATTAGACAATGTTTTTATTACACCACATTGTAGTGGGAACTCCGTTGAAGCTTGGAATGAAATGGCTCATGCAGCCTTGAACAATATTTTGAACGTATTTGCCGGTAAGCAACCAAATACACCAGTGAATGAAGTTAAAGATTAAATATATACAACAAAAGAGCTCTATGACGAATGATTATCGTCATAGAGCTCTTTTAAATTGCTATTAATTGTTCAAGAAAATAGCAAGAATTATAGTTCAACGTTAAATTCATCAAAGAATTCGGGTAATGTCTTAAGATTATCGCCGTTGTAACGTTTGAATAATTCCTTTGGTGTATAGTGAACATCCGCAGGTTTATCGTCAAGGTACTTAGGACTAACGGATTCATCTAATTTACCATTAACGATGCTTAATTGAAGATCTTCAACTGGAAGGCCTCTTTGATTGCCAATTTCGACATCAACTAAAAATGGCTTGCCAGCCTTAACTGTGGCAGCTGCTTTTTCAAAAGCTGGTTTTAATTCAGAGACCTTAGTAACGGTTACTGCATCAATCCCAAATCCTTCTGCGACCTTTGCAAAGTCAATTGGTTCCAGATCCAATCCAAAGATTTGCATTGGGGCATCTTCTTGTTCCCCTTCAATAAAGCTGAGGTCATTGTTGGAGGTAACCACATTGATTACTGGAACCTTGTATTTTACAATGGTGGCAAGGTCTTGAAGCACCATTGCTAGGGCTCCATCACCAGCAATATTCCAAGATTGTCTATCTGGATATTCACGTTTAGCAGCGATTGCACCAGGGAGACCACTTCCCATCGTTGCAAAGAGGGCAGAAATCACCCACTTGTTTTGCTTAGTAAGGTCGAGGTATCTAAAGGTATTGATAATGTTATCCCCAACATCAATTGAGAAGGAAGCATTATCATCTGCCACTTCATTGATCGCCTTATACATCTGGCCTGGTAATAATGGCGATGCATCTGAATTTTTCATGATTTCTAGATATTCTTTCCAGTTCTGCATGTCAGCGACAGCAGCCTTAAAGTAGTTCGTGTTAGCGACCTTAGTGCTTCTTTCAATTGCTTTTTCAATAAATTGGGTTGCATCTGACCAGATACCAAGGTCTAAGGTATGATGACGCCCTAACATACTACGATCGTTGTCAACTTGTACATAGGTAAATGGATGGCTAGCGTAGTAGGTGTTGGCAAATGGGAAGTCACCACCAATTGCGATCACAAGGTCTGCAACTGACATAATTTCATCTGCAGCCTTGGAGGCAGCGCGGTTAGCAGTTCCTAATAGGCCTTCATAGTCTCTAGGAACCAGTCCACTTGCTAATCCATCGATGATAATTGGAATTTGTAATTTTTTGGAAAGCTCAACTAACTTTTCGCCGCCATCCTTGATTCCACGACCAGCGTGGAAGACAGGACGTTTAGCTGATTTAACTAACGTCAAGAATTTGTCGACTTCTGAATCGGTTGCTTCAGGTTCTGGAGCAACCTTTTCATCACTTAAACTCGCTGAGGAGTACTTCTTTTCTGGAATCTGTTCATAACCAAAGTTATTAGGAATGACAACCACGGCCACACCATTGTTTTTATAAGCAGATTTGATTGCTTCATCGACCACGTGGGGGAGACTTTCTGGCGTCATCACAATTCGGTCATAGCATGCCACATCCCTAAAAACAGGGGTTTCAGGCATTTCTTGGAAGTAGTCATAGTTCATATTCGTATTAGGAACTTGTCCGACTAGCGCTAAAACGGGAGCATGATCAGCCTTTGCATCGTAAAGTCCGTTCAACAGGTTAACTGCACCAGGACCAGCTGAGCCAAATGCGACCCCAATTTTACCAGTCAATTTAGCATGGGCTGCGGCAGTAAGTGCTGCTACCTGCTCGTGGCGAACTTGAATGAAGTTAATATTTTTTTGTTCAATTTGTAATCCATCTAGTAATGAATTAATTGAACCACCAGGGTATCCATAAACGTCCTTTACGCCCCATGATTCGAGGACCTTTAAAAGGGCCACGCTGGCCTTGATCGTTTTTTTATTTTCCATTAGATAATCCTCCTGATCCGAAATATAGTACAAAATTTTGATATACGTTCATTTTACCACTTTTCAATTTTTTATCATGTTATAACACCTTTTGATTTGTTATAGTATAATAACTAACGGGGTGATTTATGATGAAGTATAAAGCAGTAGTTTTTGATGTAGATGGGACTTTAATTGATAGTTTTCCACGCTATGCAGCAATTATGAAACTGATTACGCCTAAGTATGGAATTAAAGATATATCCGATGCTGAACTGCATGCGACGTTCCCATTAACTGCGGTCCAGACAATCGATTATCTGGGGATTCCCAGTCGATTTAGTAACCAAATGGCAATTGACTATACGATCGCAGCAGCTCAATTGAACCAAAAACCTGTTTTATATCCAGGGTTTGATGAATTTTTCCAACGGCTACAAGATAGTTATCCCGATGTGGCATTGGGAATCGTCACTTCTGGAAGTAATGAAGATATGCAAAGTTTAAAGGATCATTTTGCTTTTATGAAACAGGTATGGGTAATTGTGACATCCGATCGGTTACCTTATCATAAGCCTGCTCCAGAACCATTGTTATTTGCAATCGATCAAATGGGGGTTAGTCGCAACGAAACGTTGTATATTGGTGATTCTTTTACTGACGAGGGATGTGCTAAGAACGCACGGGTCGATTTTGGCTTAGCTGGTTGGGGAGATATTGATCAAGAGCTAAGAAATGGTTATGCAAAGTACGATTTTAAAACTCCTCAAGAAATTTTGAAATATTTTTCCTGAAATGGTTGTAATTAGGACTCACTTCTGATAATATTATTAAGTATTCTTTTGAGTCGGTAGCTCAAGCAGAGCACTCGGTCCTTTTCCGAGAAGATGTTAGTTCAATCCTGGCCCGACTCATAATAAAAGCTGAGACAATTTGTCTCAGCTTTTTTCGTATTTAATTATTATTGTGATACTGTTCCAATAATCTTTTGACCTGGGTCTGGACTAATTTAGCGTCATTGCCAGAAACTTTATGTAATGTGATTTCATGGTTAGCGACCAGGTCTTGAATCTCATCATCATTGAGGGGCTTTTCATCATCACCGAGGGTAATCGAGTATAGTTGATTGCTTTTGGCACTGTCGTTAATTTTATCACGGAGCTGATCAATGATACTGAGTAAGAAATCATCATTATCAAATTGGTTAGCGATCAATTTAAGTCGTTCGCTACTGTTCGGTCCATTACTGTAACGATTATTTAGATCATCATATACATTTTGATCAACTTGATTGGATGTCCATTCCAATTGATTAATAAAATTAAGCGCGTTATCAATATATTTAGAAGCGGTAATTGAATCCATTGCTGTAAAGTCAGCATTAACTTGAAAATTGGGTCTTGGCTCATTCATTGTAAGGACTCCCTTATTGCAATTTAATTTAATTATATCAAGAAATAGCTGGTTTATGATAAAATTACTATGGAATAATTTAGAGAAGAGGATATTAAAATGGTTAATCCATATTTTCATAAGGTACAATACTATGAAACTGATAAAATGAAAATTACTAGTCATACGAATTACATTCGGTTCATGGAAGAAGCGCGTAGTGATTTTTTGGAACAAATTGGGTGGGCCTATGATCAATTTGAAGCTAATCAAATTATATCGCCAGTGTCTAAGGTCGTTGCGGATTATAAAAAGACGACTACCTTTCCTGATGTAATTAAGATTGAGACCCGTGTTGCCAAGGTCAGTAAGCATCGGTTGATATTAAGTTATCTAATGACGGTCAAGGACCAGCTAGTTTGCCGGGCTAGTAGCGAGCACTGCTTTTTAGACATAGATGGTAAGATTATCAACATTCAAAAGCAATTACCCGACTTTTATACTAGGTTAACAGAATTGGTTAATGATAACTAGAAAGTGGTGAGTTAGATTAAAATTATTGATAAGATTGCAGATGCTTTTTCTAGTTACTCTAACATTATTAAACGGATTTATGTAGTGTTGATTTTAGTTTTTGTGGTTTATTCGATCCATTCCATTTTTGAACAAATTTCTTGGCATAAGTTAGTGCATGCTAGTCATTTACTTTCAATCGGCAGTTTAGCTGCATTGATAATCTTAGGAGCGCTTTCGATTGTCCCAATGATGATTTATGATTTTACTTATACTCGCAAGGTCAAAATGGATATTTCAATGCCAGAGTTGATCACCAGTAGTTATGTAATCAATACGTTCACAAACATCGGGGGATCTGGCGGATTGGTCGGGGCGAGCCTTAGGATCTTTTTATTCGGCAGCGTTCAGGAAAATAATAAAGAGACTGCTAAGATCGTTACTCAAATCGCCTTGTTCACGATGACGGGCTTAGTCGTTAATGATATTCTTGCAATACTGCTTAACATTGATCGCTTTGGAATGGAACCACTTTGGATTAAGGCAGTGTGCCTATTGTTCCCGCTTTATTTATTAGTTCCGTTCATTGCCAAAAACGATACATTGAATCGTCGCGATCTATTCCACCTCTTGATTGGCTCAACTTTGGAGTGGGTGTGTTGTTTAGCATTCTTTTTGAGTATCGGTTACTTCATGCACATTCATTTTGATGTACGAGCAGCTTACTTAGGGCTAGTCTTTGCTGGAATTGTGGGAGCGATGTCATTAATTCCTGGTGGAATCGGTTCATTTGAAGTCGCATTAACATTTGGTTTACAAAGAGCGGGGATTTCAACTGATATTATTGTAATTTGGGCCTTGATCTATCGGATCTGTTATTACTTCATCCCGTTTTTAATTGGAATGGTCATGTTGATATTTAAATACTTGAGTAGAAATCGCAACAAACTGATCAATTAGGGTGTCATTTTGATTTGATATTTTAGTTTGATTAAAAAGCAGCTTTAATTTATAATTAAGGCGTTAAAATTAAAAATAAACTGTCACTAGGGGAGCTATTTAGCTGAGAATTAATTTGACCCTTTGAACTTGAATCTGGTTAGCACCAGCGCAAGGAAGTGGCCCTTTGAAATTAGCTAATGGTTTGCGAATTTAGGGGGGATGCTTCTGTTTGAAGTATCTCCTTTTTATTATAGTGACAAATAGGGAGCTATTTTAATGGTAAATGATATTAAGACGTTGATTAACGATGTTGATCAAAATAAAGATCAGTTATTAGCAATATTAAGTAAGCTAGTGGCATTTCCCACTCCCGCTCCACCGGGCAGAAACTCAGATGATGCTCAGGCATTTGTTAGGGACTTTCTTGAACAAAATGGGTTTAATGTTGATCAATGGGATCTTTATCCTCATGATTCAATTGTTGTTGGGACGAAACCAGGATCTGATCAATACCAAAGTTTGATTTTAAATGGGCATATGGATGTAGCCTCAATTCAATCGGATGAAAAATGGCATTCAGATCCGTTCAAGATGGTCATTAAGGATGATATAGTCATCGGTCGCGGGGTAGCAGATATGAAGGGTGCCCTTGCTGCAATGCTAATGGCAATTCAATTGTTGAATAAGTCTGGTCTAGAACTACCTGGTGAATTAAAATTCGAATCAGTTATTGGTGAAGAAAGTGGTGAAGCCGGAACTTGGGATGCAATCAAACATGGTCATAAAGCTGATTTTGCGATCGTCGGTGATATTAGTGATTTTCATATTCAAGGCCAAGGCGGAGTAATTACTGGTTGGATTACGATTAAAAGCGACCAAACGTTTCATGATGCTACTAGACGCCAGATGATGAATGCTGGTGGAAAGCTACGGGCTGCTAGCGCAATTGAAAAGATGGCAAAGGTAATTTCTGGTCTCAACGAGTTAGAAAGAGATTGGGCGGTCAATAAAAGTTATCCTGGAGTAGAACCTGGTTCTGATACGATTAATCCTGCTGTAATTGAAGGGGGTCGCAATGCCGCTTTTATTGCAGATGAATGTAGACTGTGGGTAACGGTTCATTTTTATCCAAATGAGGACTATCGAGATGTAATAAGAGAAGTTGAAGATCACATTGATCAAGTTGCCAAGGCAGACCTTTGGATGAAGGATCACATGCCCATTTATAAGTGGGGTGGCAAGTCAATGGTCGAAGAGCGTGGGGAAGTCTTTCCAGCCCTTGATCTTGATTCTAAATCAAAGCCAGTTGCATTACTAAGAGATGCTCATTATCAAGTAACGAACGAACGACCAATAGTCGACGTTTCGCCAAGTGTTACTGATGGGGGATGGTTCGGTCATGCTAATATTCCAGCTGCTATTTATGGACCAGGCACGATTGATGAAGCTCATTCTGTAGATGAATCACTAGAAATTGATGATTTAGTTCAATATACCAAAGTTTTACTTCAATTTATTTATGAATGGTTAAATACCAAAAAGGAGTCCAATTAATGAAATTTAGTGAACGGTTAGTAACAGAATTAAAACCTGTTTGGGAAGCCAATCATAACCATCCATTCGTAAAAGAACTAGCGGATGGAACATTACCAGTTGATAAGTTTAAATTTTATATGATTCAAGATTACATTTATTTAATTGATTATGCGAAGCTATTTGCCCTAGGAGCGCTCAAAGCTTCTGATTTAAAAGTAGAGGGAAAGTTTGCTGAGTTGCTCAGTTCTACTTTGAACACCGAAATGGGTTTGCATCGTAAATACGCTAGTGAATTTGGCATCAGCGAAGCAGAGTTAGAAAATGCTCAACCGACTCCTGTAACTTTAAGTTATACAAATTATATGCTATCAGTTGGCCAAAGTGGGGGCTTAGATAAGGTCTTAGTTGCATTGTTACCATGTATGTGGAGTTATAATTTAATTGGCAAGCAGCTATTAAATACACCAGCAGCCAGCCATCCACTGTATTCGAATTGGGTATCAATGTATAGCGATGATGAGTACACGAACTTAACTAATTGGACGATTTCCTTATTAGATGAATTGGCATCTGGTAAGTCTGAGTCTGAATTATCAGAACTGAGCCAAATTTTTCTAAATACGACTCGTTATGAATATTTATTTTGGGACATGGCTTATTATCAACGCAATTGGCCAATGGCTTAATAAAAAAATGACTTTGATTAACTTCAAAGTCGTTTTTTATTTAGTGTTTATCTTTTCGCTCTTGATTATCATTTAGGTGGGTTTCCAACCAGTCAATAACCTCGTGGTTATTTTTATGAATCAAGTCTTGGACTTCACCTCGATTTAAATGTTTGTGTTCCCTTATAAAATGATCGGTCTTATCAATTAATTCATTACTTTCGACTGGATGTGCAAATACATAATCGAACCAAGCCCAAAGGCTAAGGTATGCGATGATTGAAAATACGGCAACCAATGCGTGGTTATTATTAATAACCGTTTCTAATGTATAGATCGTACCAATTACCAATAGGATCATTTTAACGTTACGTGTTTTTAAAACTACTGTAATATAACGATGCGCAAATCGGTATGTAAGTAACCAAGTTAAAATCCAAATGATATTGATCACTAATAAATCAATTACTGCCCATAACCCAGGTAGTGATGCGGACTTGCTATTAACTAATCCTGCAATTTTACTAATCAACATTGGCATTAGAATCATGATCTCGACTAGTAAACAAACAACAGTAATTATCTCTGCGCGCCCCTTGGGAATAAAACGTTTTTTATCTTTCATAATATAAGATACCCCTTTGATGTTATCATTTTTATTAAGAATAGCACAAATAATAAAATTGTCCACTTACCATTATTTTTATTATTTATAATTACTAATAAATAACTAATTATAAAATCATAAGATTAATTTCTGGTATAATTGTTACTTATAAATGGGGTGATTGAATTGAATCAAAATTATAATTCTTTTAAATTAAGAATGTTTGCATTGATCTTAGGACTTTTTGTTGATGCCTATGGGAATAGTCTGACGATTATGACTAATAATGGGAATGGAATCTGGACGGCGGTAGCAGTTGATTTTAATCAGTTGTTTGGGCTGTCAGTTGCATGGACGTTATTTATATTTGGAATCATTAATATTGTTTTGAATCAATTTTTAGTTAGGCGTATTGACTGGTGGCGAATCATTAGTGGCCTTATCTACATGGCCTTTTTCAGTTATTTTATTGATATTTTTAATAAATTTAACCTTGCCATGGGAATAACCAATTTGAATAAGTGGCTAAGCCTGTTAATTTCAATTCTAGGAATTATTTTAATCGGGGCAGCGATTTCTGTATATCAACGTGCTAACATTCTCATGCATCCTAATGATGATACTACTAATATCTTACGATTTAAATATTTTCACGGAAGTGCAATTAAAGCTCAGTTTGCAGATATGGGGTTTATTGCAATTATTATTTTCATATGTTCAGTTATTTTAAGAAGCATTGATTCAATCGGTATCATTACAATTATTGGATTCTTTCTTCTTGGCCCGGTTATTCAGGTTTCTGATAAATTGATTTTACCTAGGTTAAAACATAATTTTAGTAAAAATGATCAAATATAAAAGGAATGGATTTATCCATTCCTTTTATTATTTATTGAACCAATGTTGATAAGCAATTGCATTAATGAGAAGGTATAGTTCCATCCAGCTTAATTTATTTGCGTATTCTGGAAGTTCTTTATGCTCGATTAATTTTTTAATCGGTTCATCAATATTGTTAATATCATCAATAACTGCATTAGGAGTAAGTTGGTTATTGAAGTATTGCTGAATTGTTACATATTCTTTTAAGTTCGCTTTATTATCCTTGGGAGTGAGATGGAGTAGATCGGCACTTTGTAAATTTAAATCATCATCAAAGTTATTTAAAGCTGCTTGGTATTCCGAAATAAATTTATTATTTAAAACATTAAGATAATTTTCAATCCTTGATTGATCATCTTCACTAAAGGCATCCCGATTATCTTCTTTTGACCATAGTTCTAGAAAATGAGTGTATAGCAGAACGTCCTCATAATAATAATTTTTTGTTTCATTGTTTTTTTGAGCACTTTCGCTGAGTGATCTAATTTTATTTAAAGCGGTTTGATTTGAATTCAAATTAAAAATCCTTTCGTATTGTATTTAAGTTATGTAGACATATCATAGTTCAACTTGTTTTTATATTATCATATTTTATAAAAATGATTACTATATTTAGCCTTATTCTCAAAAATAAAAAAATAAAATTAGGTAAATTACGAATATATATATTAACGGAGGTGTTAAACAATATGTTTAATAAAAATATAAATGAAAAAAAGAAATTACGAAAGGTAAAGAAGCGCTGGGTGGTATTTACTGTAGCATTAGCTTTTGCAACTACTTGTGGATATTCGATCAATTCAAACCAAACTGCTAATGCTGATTCTGCAAACACTCAAATTGATAATTCGATTGGAAACGCTAAAGATTTTGCGACTGCAATGAACAACGGTTCTCTAAAACAGATTAAGTTGTCAAACGATATCGATCTTAGCGAACTTAACTTAAATCAGCTTGGAAAAGACGGCTATGATGTATCTACTAAGACTAATCGAATTAGAATTCCAGGGCGTGAATTATTAATCGACTTAAATGGGCATCAGCTCAATTTTGGGATGCTTCAATTTAGAGTGAACCTAGAATCTGAAAATACCAATATTTCATTTTTTAATGGTAATTTGTTAGGAACGAATAAAAATGGATTGTTTAGCTTTGATATTATTATGGGGAATGAATTGCAAGTTCATTTAAATAATACTCAACTTTCTGGAACGCGGTTAGTTGAAAATGAAAATAATGAAGCTACATCTGAATCAACAGTGGCTGAGTCATCAGCATCTGCACCAAGCTCATCAAGTAGTGTGGCTGAATCTTCAGTAGCAGGACCAATTGCATCGAGTAGTGCAGTTGAGTCCTCAGTTGCAGAACCGATTGCATCAAGTAGTGCTGCTGAATCGTCAGTGGCAGAACCAATTGTATCGAGTAGTGCGGCTGAATCATCAGTGGCAGAATCAATTGCATCGAGTAGTGCGACTGAATCATCAGTGGCAGAACCAATTGCATCAAGTAGTGCAGTTGAGTCCTCAGTATCAGAACCAATTGCATCGAGTAGTGCAGCTGAATCCTCAGTATCAGGACCAATTGCATCGAGTAGTGCAGTTGAGTCCTCAGTATCAGAACCAATTGCATCGAGTAGTGCAGCTGAATCCTCAGTAGCAGAACCAATTGCATCGAGTAGTGCGGCTGAATCATCAGTGGCAGAATCAATTGCATCAAGCAGTGCAGCTGAATCCTCAGTAGCGGAATCGATTGCATCGATTAGTGCGGCTGAATCCTCAGTAGCAGAATCCAATGCATCGAGTAGTGTTGCCAAACCATCAGTGCTAAATAGCTCACAGAGTAGTGCATCGACACCTTTGACCCCAAATTATTTTTTAAATAATATTCAAAGCGACAGTAACACTGGATATCAAACTAGTCATAGAATAATCAATTCATCCGCAAACAAAAATGATCAATCAAATGCTTCAAAATACAATGAAGATCACTTCCAAAAAGATAATAACTTAGGAAGTGTTAATAATGCGATTAATAATTCACAATCGATTGATAATGATTCAAAAAAGAAAACAGACATAAATAGTCAAAACACTAATCTAAAAAAATCAGAAATTAATAATGTTAAGAAAAATAAAAAAAGTAAAGCCATTAAGTATTTTAAAATTAAACACTTAAAGGCAGTCAAACTTTATAGTAATGCTAGTGGAAAGACGATTAATTTAAAAAATAGTAAGAAATTGAAAGCGAATAAAAAATATAAAATTTTGAAGCAACTAAAGAATCGAAATGGAAAGGTAGTTTATAAAACATCCTTAGGGTATTTGGTAACTAGTGCAAATAATTTAAGGCTAACTAGATAGGGATAAACTCCAGATAAATAGATTATCTGGATACATACAAGTAATTTGTTTGTTTTTACTTTAACTATATAATATATAAAACAAAAAAGGTTGACTAATTAATGAGAATTAGGTATCATATTAATTGTTGTTTTGATATTTATATCAAACAGATTTCGGAGGGGTAGCGAAGTCTGGCTAAACGCGGCGGACTGTAAATCCGCTCCTTCGGGTTCGGTGGTTCGAATCCACTCCCCTCCATAGTTATAGGGATATAGTTCAAAGGTAGAATACCGGTCTCCAAAACCGTTGATGTGGGTTCAATTCCTACTATCCCTGTAATGATGAAGTCTTGGCGGTATTGGTGAAGTGGTTAACACATCGGTTTGTGGATCCGACACGCGTGGGTTCGATTCCCACATACCGCCCTCGAGTTGTTAGCTTAATTGTAAAGCCCTGGACTCTTTATTCAGGAGATGGTGGTTCATATCCATCACAACTCATATTATTGGGCTATAGCCAAGTGGTAAGGCAACGGGTTTTGATCCCGTGATGCGCTGGTTCGAACCCAGCTAGCCCAATCTTAAAAAAGCGACTAACGTAAACGTTAGTCGCTTTTTTCTTGTATAATTTTAGTAGGAGGTAAATTATGAACCCAAAAATAAAGAGAATCATCTTAGATACACTAATATATATTTTCATTTTCGGCATTTTTATTGTTGGACCACTGTTAATTTTACACATGATTTTCCCGAAGGAAACCTCTCCAGATATCTGGTTAACTTTTATCGGGAGTTACCTTGGCTCGATTGTTGCCGTTATCGGTACGGTAATCATTACGCGGATGCAGATCAAAACTGAACGGCTAGATAGCCTAAATAATTCATTATTCATTGAGCATTACCAGATGTTAAATTCATTGTTGAATGACCTTTATCACATTAAGAATGTTTCACTCGATTATGGAAGAAGGGTGAAGGTCATTAACCGCTATTTTGAACAAAACCATAATTTAGTTGAAATTGAGAAATATACCCAGAATTTTATCGATAGCTTCGATTCTAATCAATTTACTAGTTTTTATAGTTTTGCCAGGAATCGATTAATGTCATTAGATATTGATAGTAAAGCAATTGATAGGGTGGACAAAATTGATTCTGCGTTATTCAAAAGTAACCGCGACCTGGTGGTTGCCTACCGTAAAATTAGTAAATTATTCAACGATGCGAAGGATAATCAGCAACTGAGTAATGATCTGATTGCTCAATTTAGCGGTGGTTTGAACGATGAAATCAATGCTCTCCGTGAAATTAAGCAGCTCTTGAATCAACTGGACAAGACGATTCAAGATATTCTAAGGAGTAATCACGACTCGATTATTTCAAAATAATGGGTGGAGCAGGGGAATTAATAGCATCCCTAAACATCCTGTTTCTTTTCTTTCATTTTAATATATACTAAAATAAGACTATTAAATAGATTGGGAGGCTTTAGTATGTGGGGAGTAATAATTACAATTGTCGCAATCATTTGCGCCACTTTAATTATCATTGATAAACATCACAGTAGGGATAATCACGACGATTTACAGCAAAAAGTGGCAAAATTAGAACAAGAAGTAAACGATCTTAAAAATCAAAAATAATCAAAAAATCCTAAACCATAGAATTATGGTTTAGGATTTTTTTAGTTAGAACTGGCGTTACTAGTACTATCTTCATTTTTAAAATCATTATAGGCAGCCAACAGGTTCCCATTTGCAATCTTGTCACGTAGTTCTTGATTATTTGCATTGAACCATTCTGACTGTGCAGCTTGAATATATTGTTGCGGAATTTGATTATTGGTAGCAATCTGATTAAACAACGCTTGGTCATTAGCAGCTTTTTGAAGTTCGCTTAACGGAGTGGTTTGAATAATCTTGATCACCTGAGGTTTGACCTCCGTTGGGACTTTTTGTTCCGCAATTTGTTCTCCCTGCTTTTTGATCACCTTATCCAATGTGGTATCGGTCTTTCGTTGTGTATTGCTGAGTTCATTAATTTGATGGCCAACGTTAAAGATGCCAATGACTATCAACACGGCAATAATTGCAGTGATCCATCTTCCATAGTGATGTTTTCGTTTCTTAGCATTTCGCGGATTACGTTGACGGGTATGGACTTCATCATTACCATCTGAATTGTCGGCTGAAATCGAATGCCGATAATTTCGGTGCAATTGTTCACGGGTTTCTGGTTCATGATTTTGATTCATAGTAGATACTCCCATTGATAAAATTTGCTTACTATAATATCACGATAAATGAATGGTTTGTCGCAAAATTAAGAAATTTTAAATGATATTTTAGAATCTATTTCTGTGGTAACCAAGAACCATTGAATAAACCTTGTCTTAATTCAGCTGCTGAAATGTTGCCATCGTTTTGCTTAAACCCATCATAACTAAAATGTCCAGCTAGCGCATCTTTTTGGAAACGCTGGGCCTGCTTTAATCCGTATTCGAGGAGTGAATTATCCTTAATCTCATTCATTAATCGGCCACTGAGCGTCAAGGTTGGATCTTCGATTTTTGCAGTTACAGCATCGAGAACCTCTAAGTATTCAGGACCAAGGACTAGCTGGTTGGTAAACTTACGCAAACGACTAATCAGTTGACGCGCATCATCAACATATTCACAAACTTGATCTGGCTTTTCCATTGACACTCGTTCATTCATCTGGTCAGCATGGTCAAGTTGCTTGATAATATCACCATTCAACGTTTCACCATCGGTCATCAAGAAGTAGGCAACCAGAAGTCGAATAAACCGCAACGTGGTATCTTTGATTGCAACATCCACGGTGGGGTCAAGATCGAACATTCTTAACTCTAAGTACTTCACACCGTTTGTTTTTAAATCGGGAAGCTGCTTGCCACCACGAAAACGCACGGAACCGTGAAATTCGGATACCCCAGCAATTTTTCCGGACCGAAATGCTTCCATAATGCGATCAACGTAGTTATCAACACTTGAATAGTCAACATCGAATGAATCAATAAATCCAAAGTGACTCTGTCGAATGCTCCGAATCGGATGACTTGGACCATTATTTTGATCAAAGTAGTTCGCTTGAGCAACAGGGCTGGCACCAAATAAATAGGTCAGTAGCCAGCGGTATTTAATAAACCCCTGTGCAATTCGCGGATAAACATGATTACGGACCGTTATAATATTGGCATCCCCGTCATCAACGATACTATTCATCACCTCATCACTAATGCTTAAGTTAATATGCACTCCACAAGGTGCACCACGAGTAATTCCATACCGTTCACAAATGCTTTCAAAGTAGGCTTGCTTTTCTGGTGGTTCAATCGCTAGTAGTGATTTATCCTTTTGCTTTGGTAAAATAGCGGGCATTGAAAGCGGCCATAGTAGCTCACCCGTGGGGAGAACTTTTCTTAATACGTTCGTCAATGCTCCGTCAAATTGTAAGGTGTCATTAAGGTTGGCGGGGGGCGTCACAATTTCAGTCATCGATTCAAGGTAATCCTTGGTAATCCAGGGATTTTTAAACGGACTCCCCGCGCCACTCGGGTGGGTGGTCAGCTTCATATTGCCACTCTCATCACAACGCATTCTCTCAATTTCGATTCCAGTTGAAATATTTAATAGCGTGTGAACAAGGCGCTGCTTAACAATTTGATTCCCGATTTTATTCAACAAGTTAATCACTTCCCTTTTTAATTTAAATCTTTTTAAATAATGCTTCTAATTTAAATTATAACTACAATACCACCATTTGACTCATAAATACATTTTTTTATCCATTTGGGTTTGAAAAATAATACTATTCATCATATACCATATAATATTAGAGGGGCGATAACATGGCGATTAAAATTAGTACTGATTTGCTCGATGGTTGTGTGTTGGGCCTCCTTAACCAGGATGATTTATATGGCTATGAGCTTACGAAACGGGTTCAAAAGTCAATAACGGTTTCCAACTTGACGATGTATCCAGTAATGAGGGGTTTAAATAAAGATGGATTGGTAACAACTTATGATCAGCCTTATAAGGGACGGAATCGTCGCTATTATAAAATCACCGATTTAGGGATTGAACATTTAAAAATGATTCGATCTGAATGGATTGATTTTAAAAAGGGAATTAATGAATTAATAGGAAGTGATGAAATTGAATAGATATATTGAAAAGTTAAGAAAACTCCTGGGTCGGTTAGATGAGTCTGATTTGGTCGATAGTATTGATTACTACCAAAACTATTTAGCAGATGACTATGTCAATACCGATACTGATAGTCGGATGGCTACCAGGAGGGAAACAAAGGGTAGTTCAACACCATCGATTTGGTTAATAATAATTGCGATCGTGGGCTAGCTGTAATCATCTTTGCCGGAATCGTTACGTTCTTTGCGGTATTTTTCTGGGCACTTACCTATCTGTTGACCTTTTTTACAGTCAGCATCTTGTTGATTGGTGGGGGATCAAAAGGTTCAGCACTTGGCTTGCTCATAAGACGATTAAAAGAAACGATGCAGAAAAGCAGAAGAGGGGTTAATGATGAAAAAATTTACGATTACAGGATTAATATTGCTACTTTTTGGCATCGTGATTTCAGTATTTGGGCTTTCACGAGTTGGGTTCAACTGGCACAATTTACATAATGAATTCTTTTCAGTCAGTGAAAAATCATACGGTAAAGCATCTACCAAGAAATTAGCCGCCTTTGATCGCATTCGGGTTACTGAAAAGGCACACGTCACTATCAAGCAGGGGGATAGCTATCAAGTCAGTGGCGCGGATGCCAACGGGTATCACACTAACTATGCGGTCCAAAACGGCGAGTTAGTAATTAGCGGTAATAATAAGGAAAAGGGCGGTTTTAACATTATGGGTTGGACCACGCCCCAGTATAACGCTAAAATTACGATTATCATCCCTAAGGATAAGGCATTAAGCAGTTACCAGCAGGCAAATGCAAATTCTGATTTAGTGATGGATAATATTAAGATCACAAATAAGTTATCATTGACTGACATTAGTGATGTCACCTTGAATAAAGTTAGCGCCGAGGGAATTAACATTGATTCTGCAGATGGCGATATTAACGTTAAGAACAGTCATTTTAGTGGCAACAGTAGCATTGAAACTACTGATGGTGACATTAAGCTGACTTCCAACCAGTTCAACACTCTAAAGGTTAGTTCAACGGATGGGGATATCAAGTTGAACAATAACACTACTAAAAACGGGATTAGTGAAGTCGGCAGCACTGATGGTGATGTTACTTTAGGTCAAAATAAGTGGAACGACTTAAAGGTTAGCAGCGCTGATGGTGATGTTACATTCGACCACCAGGACGTTCAAAGCTCCCTAAGCATTAAAACCGAGGATGGCGATATTGATGGGGTGGTTGATCGTACAGACAATGCTAAAATTAGTGCTCACGCAAGCGATGGTGACATCTCAATTGATAAGGGTTTGCAAGATACATTTTCTAATAAACCTTATCGGCTTGATTCAGTTGATGGAGATATCAAAATTAAATCTAATAATTAATCAAAAAGGGTGCATTATTGGCGGTTTTTAACTATAATATAAGATATTAAGCCAATGGAAGGATTTATAACATGAACTTAGATGATGAAAATATCGATATTGAATTTAACGCCGCTACTAAATCAGATTTGCCATACATTGTGGATGTATATAACGAATCAATTCCAGGCAGAATGGCAACCGCAGATCTCGAACCAGTGTCAGTGGCTGATCGTGTTGATTGGTTCAGACAACATGATCCTAACCACCGTCCGTTATTAATAATTAATTACGACGATGACAGGGCTGGTTGGCTCAGCTTAAGCAGTTTCTATGGTCGTCCCGCATATGAAGAAACGGTTGAAATCAGCATTTATATTGATAATCAATTTCAACACAAGGGCATCGGAAACGCTGCTGTGAACCACGCTGAAAAAATCGCTGCCCGCCTGGGTGTGAAAAATATCGTTGCATTTATCTTTGCTCATAATGATCCAAGCCTCCATTTATTCCATAAGAATGGTTATGAAGACTGGGGCCACATGCCTAACGTTGCCGTAATGGATGGTAAGCAACGGAGCCTAAATATTTTAGGCAAGCGGATCGTTGATTAGTATGAATAGTCAAACCCAAGCATTCCTAATCTTACTTTCATTAGCCATTTTAACGTGGTTGCTGATTTTCATTAACCATGATCCAGACAGCCGACGAGATCATCGGTTAATGGCAATTGCGATGACGGTGGCAGTTGTTATCTTTGGAATTGTTATATTAATATAAAAAGCAGGGCCAGGGGCTCTGCTTTTTAATATGTTAAAGGGGACGATAGTAACAAGTTCACTAAATCCTATTAATCATTAATATGTTTAGCAACAAATTCATCAATCGGTAATCTAAAGTCCAAGTAGTATTTTTCTAATTTTTCTCGCGACCAATCCCACCAGGCGATTTTTGCTAAGTCAGTCTTGATTTCATCAGGGAATCGATCCTTAATTTTCTTACCAGGAACCCCACCAACAATTGTGTATGGTTCAACATCATGGGTCACGACTGCACCAGCACCGATTACAGCACCATCACCAACGGTTAATCCGCTTTGAATCAATACACCGTGCCCAATCCAAACATCATTACCAATCTTAGTTCGGATTGCCTTACGCTTAGTTAGGTATTCTTGATCCTTAGGCTCAAATCCATAGGCACCACCGTTATAAGAAAAGATGTGCTGAGCGGCACGATCATAAGGATGATTAGTAGGGCCGATTCTTACCATTGCGGCAATACTATTAAACTTACCTAGATCTGTGTTTTGCATAAAACAATATTGACCAGTGTAATCATAGTCACCAAATGTACAGTTATCAATTAAGTTACTTTCACCAATTTCAATCCATTGACCGAACTGAGTATCCTTAATTTTACTATTTTCGCCAATTGTTGGATTATCCTTAGATAGTTTAGGAAAATTAATATGCATTTATTAGCACCTTCTTGTTTATAAATTATGTTAATTATAAGACGATTATACTAGAAATGATATCATTAACATGCTTATTTTTAAAATGGAAAATTTGAATTATAAATTTAACCATTAATAAGATATTAAGTTGTTGCATTTAGAATTGACATTTTCCTATTAAATACAACTTCAGATAATAAATGTTATGTAAAGTAAATGCAAATATCATTAATTCTCAATTCCCTAACTTGCTTTTAACAAAAAAATTCCAACTGATTCAGTTGGAATTTTTTTCATTATTTATAATTTAAATAAAAATCATCAGCAGACATGTAATGGATTTTTGTCATAAAGATATACTTACTCAGGTAACCAATAACAATTGGTACGATCAAGAATGTAATAATAATGATCATAATTTCAGCACCGCCTTTAAGGGCGTTAATTGGGCCTACCAATCCAGCTGAACCAAATCCAGCACTTAAGGGCGTTCCCTTAATTTCAAAAAATGCACTAATTCCACCAGCGATTCCAGCATTAATGGCCAATGGCAATAATACTTTGGGCTTTTTTAAAACATTAGCCATTTGAATCTTAGGAGTTCCGATAAAGTGTGCAATACTGGTACCAAATGAATTAACTTTACTACCATAAATCGCTAGTGCAATTGCGGCAGCAGTGATTCCAATATTTGCAGATCCTGACGCAATACCATTTAGTGATATTGCGGTAGCAACTCCTACTGAAGAAATGGGACTTAAGATTAGGATTGCAAAGATAATTCCAATTACAGTTCCCATTATAATTGGCTGCAGTTCAGTTGCATATAATGCTAGATCACCAATTAATTTTGTAATCATTCGCACTGGTTTGAGGGTCAATAGACCAATACCACCAGCAATAATAATTAATAAAGTTGGTAATAATAAGACGTTGTAACTTCCGAGCCATGGACTAATTAACTTAATTATAATCACCCCAATTGCAATGGTGAGCATAATGTTGATTACATCACCAGTTCCCTTTACAGAGAATCCCCCTACTGGACTAATCATCCAGTTACCAGCTCCCATCGCTCCAACTAATGCTAACGATGCACTTTCTAGTGGCTTCATTTTAAAATACATTGCGACACATAATCCAGAAATGGCTGGTAGCAGGACCATTGCAAATGAAACTAATGAATTGATAATCGATAAACTCGGAAAAAAGCGTTGAGCGTAATTAAGAATTTCATTTAACAGCGCTGCAGGCATTAGGGTAACCACTACTGCGATGCTGACACCATTTAGGACGTTTAAAGTCCCCTCTTTAATTGCGTTTGCGTTTTTAATCATATATTAACTCCTTATTTTATATATTTTAATATCATACCATATTAAACATCTAATTAAAATCTAATACTAATTTAATTAATTTATCTTAGTGATTATTTTAAAGCCCTTTGAATCAACTGTGTTAAAATTAGGCTAATATTAATTAAGGAAGGTGAACTATGTGGATAAGCAAAAGTATGTTGAAGCACTAAAGCACGAATCACCTGATGTAGTATTGGGTAGCCTCATGGATGAACTTGGTTATCCTGATATTAACGGAATTGCGGATGCATGTGATGTTGCTCAATCAACTAGCAATCAAGATGATTTAGACCAAATCGAAACGAATCAACCGATGTTTTATAATTATAAATCACATCGGCTAGTAAATAAAGCTGATGTGTTAAATATTCTTAATCAGCTGAAAAAATAAAATAAGCACCTGGTCAAAAGAAAATTGATCAGATGCTTATTTTATTTGTAAATTATTATTCAGTTTAATTGAACAACTTCGTATGATTATATAGCTATAAAGGCGAAGTCAATCACTGAGCGCGTCTCAGTAACAGACAATAAATCATCCAAATTGGCTTGTATATCACGGTTACTATCTAATAGTGATATAGAAAACCATTCAAAATAATAGTAGATTACTTATTCTACACTTAGTGAATTGATTCACAATTTAAAATTAAGTTATTACATGATTGTTGATTTAAATTGCTCATGTGCTAAAATGAATTGACTAATTTAAAGGGATGGTGTGAAGTGATTATCGTATTATTAATAACG
Organism: Nicoliella sp. ESL1120; assembly: GCF_058508515.1. Taxonomy (NCBI): domain Bacteria; kingdom Bacillati; phylum Bacillota; class Bacilli; order Lactobacillales; family Lactobacillaceae; genus Nicoliella; species Nicoliella sp. ESL1120. The sequence goes on along the minus strand of NZ_CP196384.1, from coordinate 109,876 downwards.
ATTTTGATGCTCTGGTTAGTATGGAAGTTTTTCAGTAGTTGGCTTTGGTGGATCCTATTATTTGCAGCTATCATCTGGATGTTGAAAGTGTTTTTCTGGGGAGCAATCATCTTAGTGGTATTAGGAGTTATTGGTGCATTCTCAAATAACAATCAATAATAAAAAAACGGTAGTTCCATAGTGAAATGGAGCTACCGTTTTTATTATTGGATAATTTATTCTAATCATATAGTTCTGGCATCCGTTGTGCAGCAGATGGTAATTTTTGGCGCACCTTCTTAATCACATCTAAATCAATATCAGCATACAAGATGGTTTCGTTAGTTCCTGCTTGGGCAGCGACGATTCCCATTGGATCGACTACTTGACTCAATCCAACTCGGTTGTCACTATCGGGTTTATCGCATCCCACAATGAAGGTCGTGTTTTCAATTGCACGAGCTTTCAATAAGGAACTCCAGTGATATTCTTTTAGTGGCCCGCTAACCCAAGCTGTTGGAATGATAATAATATCAGCGCCATGAATTGCTTCATAACGCGCTACTTCTGGGAACCGAAGCTCATAACAAACAAATAAGCCAATTTTACCGAATGGCGTATCAATCGGTTCAAATAATTTATTACCAGGCTTAATCTGATCAGACTCCTTAGTCCCAAATGCATCGTAGAGATGCGTTTTATGATAGGTGCTAACAATGTTACCCTTATCATTGATGACAACGATCGTGTTATAGACCCGTTTATCATTATTATCATCATTAGTTTCACGCATCCCGAATATGATCCAGACATGCTTTGTCATCGCTGTTTGTCTTGCATTGGTTACAAATGGGCCATCCAGGGCTTCAGAATGTTGATTAATTTCATCCAATCCAGCCGTTGGTGATATGGTGCTCATGAACATTTCTGGAAAGACAACTAATTCAGCGCCGTGTTCCGCAGCTTGATTAACAAAGTCATTAAATTTAACTTGATTAACATTTTGGTCAATATCGGAATATGCTTGGGCTAATGCAATTTTATAAGTCAAATGATCACCTACTTAATATTATTTTAATTGAATTCTAATCTAACCATTAAAGAATGTCAATCTTAACTCCATTATGTGTTTGTGAATAGACACTAAATAGTAGATATGGTATATTAGTTTTGTAATTAAATAATCTAACTGTCCACTGGGGTGCCGTATGGCTGAGATAATACCCATTGAACCTGATTCTAGATAATACTAGCGTAGGAACGTGGCTGAAGTCGAAATAAAAACGATTAATAGGCGCTTTCTGAATTGCTCAGGAAGCTTTTTTTATTTCCCAGGATGGTTATTAATTAGGAGGATTCAACATGTTTTCAGATCAATTGAAACAACAAGCACAACCAATTCTAAAGGTAATTTTCGAACATCCCTTCATCAAGGGGATTGCTAATGGTGAGGTCCCTGCCAAGGCATTGAAATTCTATGTTCAACAAGATTATCAATACCTTAGTGAATTCATTAAAATTTATGGTAATGCGATTGCTAAATGTAATGACCGTGAATTAATGAATTTCTTTAATGGTCAAATTAGTTTTATCTTAAATAGTGAAATTCATCCCCATCATATTTTCTGTGACATTGCGGGGGTCACATATGAAAGTCAACAACACGCTACCCCATCGCCTAAGGCATATTTATATGAATCACATATGCATCGGGCAGGAGAAACGGGTTCGTTACTGAATATTTTAGCCGCTTTTCAACCATGTCCTTGGACCTATTCAGAAATCGCTGATCACTTGGTTAGTGAAGGGTATGCTACTAAGGATAATCCCTATTATGATTGGATTATGTTCTATGCTAGTAAGGAAAACGATAAGACCATGAGTGATACTGTGTTTGAATTTGTTGATCGATTTGCTGAACATGCTTCTAATGAAGAACTAGCAGAAGCAAGTCAATATTTCTTAAAGAGTTGTGAACTAGAATGGCAGTTCTGGGAACAGGCGTTTTATCAACAAGACTGGCAATTTAAGGAATCTCTAGAAGCTGCTAAGGAGGAATATAAGTAATGAAAGAATTTCCTGAAACATTAACGATTGCTGGAACTGATTCTGGTGGCGGTGCTGGGATGATGGCTGATATTAAAACCATGCAGGAATGTCATGTGTTTAGCACTAGCGTGGTGGTCGGAGTAACCGCTCAAAATACATTGGATGTTCAAAAGGTATATCCCCTTCCCCTCGAGATGGTGGATGCTCAGTTTGCTTCAATCGCTGATGATTTTGTGATTAAGGCGGCTAAGACTGGGGCGCTATTTGACTCTAAACACGTTGCATGCGTTGCTAAAAATATTAAGAAATACTCGTTCGGCAGCTTAGTGGTGGACCCAGTTATGGTTGCTAAAGGTGGTGCGAAACTACTGAGCGATGATGCGATCGATACTGTGATTTCAGATCTCATCCCGTTAGCTGACATTATTACGCCTAATATGCCTGAAGCTGAAACGATCGTTAAACATAAGATCGAAGGTAAAGAGGCAATTAAAGATGCTGCTCGAGAAATTCAAAGATTGGGCGCTAGGAATGTCGTTATTAAGGGTGGCCATAGCGATGGTCCCGAGAACGCTGATTATGTACTATTGGCCGATGGCACCGATTTTTGGATGACTGGTAAACATGTTGACTCTAAGCGCAAGCACGGTACTGGTGATACCCTTTCATCAGTAATGGTGGCAGAACTTGCCAAGGGTTGTCATGTTGAAAAAGCAATTAAGTGTGCTAAAGCCTACATGAATGAGATCTTGCAACATGAAATTCATGTTGGTCAAGGACACGGACCACTAAATCATTGGGGAGCTGAAGGAACAGATGTTAAAATTTAATACGGATATGTTGAAGGTCTACTTTATTGGTGGTACCCAAAACATTGATGGAGATAAGGATAAATTTATTGAGCAATTAACGCTGGCTTGTCAAAATGGAATTACTATGTTCCAATACCGTGAAAAAGACCATGGATCTTTGAGCGGTGATGATCGCTTAGCATTAGGAAAACAAGTTCGTCAGATTACTAGCAAGTACTCGATTCCATTAATTGTGGATGATGATTTTGAGTTAGCGCGCCAAATTGATGCTGATGGAATTCACGTTGGCCAAAGTGACACACCAATTCAAGACGTCGTAGCTGAAGCAAATGGGATGATTGTTGGTCTATCAGTTCATAATATTGATGAATTAGTTGCTAGCGGTGACTTAACGGGCGTTGATTACTTAGGTGTCGGCCCAGTCTTTTCAACTCACAGTAAGGATAATGCTAAGGAACCGATTGGTTTAGATGGCCTATTTCAGATGAACCAAGCGACATTGAAGCCCATTGTTGCCATTGGTGGAATCCATGAAAATAATGTAGCATCAGTTCTAAAGCATTCCGTTAGTGGCGTTGCCGTTATTTCTGATATTATGCAAAGTAAAGACGTTGCCCATACGATTCAGGTATTGAAAGGAGAAGCATAATGTTAACGATTGAATCAATTCATAAGCTTAATCCAGTGATTTTAAACGTTGCCAACATGGTGACCCCCCAACACGTAGCGGATGCAATCAATTTTTACGGAGGCTCACCCATCATGTTCACTGATGAACGCGAGGCAGCTGCCCTAACTAACATTGCATCAGCAGCTGTTTTCAACATGGGATCCACTAATGAAGATACGTTGAAAAATGTAATCGCAAGTGGGAAGGTCGCAAATAAACGTGGAATTCCCGTTGTGATCGATCCAGTTGCCATTGGTGCAACTGAACTACGCCAGGATAATTTTTTCCGTGCTGCTAAGGAAGTCAAGTTCAATGTGATCCGTGGTAATGCTGGTGAAATCGCCTATCTTGCAAACGTTAACTGGACTGCAAATGGGATCGATGCTGGAAATGGCGATGCAGATGTTGCGTCAATTGCCCAAAAAGTGGCTCAAAAATACGATTGTTGGGTCGTTTTATCTGGAGAAAGAGATATCGTTACAGATGGCAATACAACCTACTCAGTCGATAACGGCCATCCATATTTTCAAACAAACGTTGGTTCTGGTGACATGCTAGATGGGATCTTAGCTACTGCGATTGCAGTTGAAAATGATCTTAAATCGTTAGTTCGAGCAACTGCTACCTTTAGTATCGCTGGTGAAATTGCGGGGGAAAAATACCCTAACCAACCAGCATCATTTTTCGTTGAATTATATAACCAACTAGCAACGATCAATGATAATGAAATCGACACGCGAATGAAAATCCATCAATTATAATTTACAATTTTTGATTACGACACACAAAAGCGCCCTACCATTAGGTAAGACGCTTTTTATTTTAATATGCTTGAATAAATAATTGGATTGCAAGGCCGAATGCTAAGATGGCCACGATCCATTTGATTACCTTTTCAGGGATGATCCGTACTATCTTAGGGCCAATGTAACTACCGATCAACAATCCAGATCCCAGTGGTAACACTAAAATCCAGTAAACATGGGATTGAAATGCATAAATAATCATGGCAACCAAATTACCGAAGAATGATGAAACGTTTCTAATCGCGTTGTAAACAGCGTATTTCTCATTAGTGATTTTTGATAAGATTGCATTAACGATAATTCCAGAAGCGGCCCCAAAATAACCAACATAGGCTCCCGTTAAAAAGATGGCAACTGAGTATAGGATCTGTCCTAATTTACCAACTTCACGTTTCTGAAGCTCTGCTCCCTTTTTCTTTGGCCATATCATCGTAAGTGCAGCAAATAAGATGAAGAATGGTACTAACTTGGTAAAAGAAGCACTTGAAAAATGAAGTAATAGGAACGTTCCCATGATACTACCACCAAAAATAAAGATGGAGGTGGTAATTAACTGCTTTACGTGTCCCTTCAATTCCGGCATTGATGACAATCCAGAACCGATCCCGTTAAAAATAACTGATGAACTATTGGTGACATTCGCATAGACTGGTGGTAATCCAGCAACGTATAATAACGCTGGATAAGACACTAGTGAAGCCATGCCGACCGTACTACTTACGATTCCCGCAAGAAAGCCGAACGGAAAAAGTAGTAGGAGTTGACTAATACTAAAATGCATTTTTTCACTACCTTTTTATGTAATATTATTCAATTATAGTCCCAAAAGGGTCCCATTTTCCAGTTAAAAATGGGACCCTTTTATTTTATTTGTTCAAATTAACCTCATTGACCAATAATGCACCGTCATATTCATACTCGCGAAGATTTTCTGAGAAAATTTCTAACGATTGTTCACCATACTGATCGAACAAACTAGCAATGTGCGGAGAAATAAATACATTTTCCATTTGCCAAAGCGGGCTGTTATCTGGTAATGGCTCTTGATCCACTACGTCTAAGGATGCTGCACTTACAATTTGTTGATTCAATGCATCGATCAAATCATTTGTAACGACGCTGCCACCGCGTCCCACATTGATGAATATGGGATGATTAGTTAAACGGTTGAAAAAGGATTGGTCAAAGAACTTATCGGTGGCTGGAATCAAGGGGAGTGAATTAATAATAATATCCGCATTCACTACGTCCGCATTAAAGTCCGTCATGGTGAATGTTTCATCAAAGAACTTAGCTTGATGTCCATTGCGATTGATTCCAATAGTTTTAACGTTAAACACATGTAAAATTTCTGCTACCCGCATCCCAATTGCACCAGTCCCATAAATTACCACACTGCGATCTTCTAGGATCTTGAATGGATGCGTCGGTTTTTCCCATCGGTTCATTTTGGTGATCCGCTCTAAGTTCCGATATTGATTAAAAATCATCCCCATGATCGTTTCAGCAATCGGTTCAGAATGAATTCCCTTGACCGTAGCTAATCTAATCCCCCGTTCCCTCATTTTTGCAAGTGGGAAATAATCTACCCCGACTGAAAGGGCTTGGATCCATTTTAATTGACTTTTCGGATTATTAATAATTGCTGGAACCAATTTATGATCGTAACCAATGATGACGTCAATTGAATTTAAATCCATTTCAGATAATTGTTGATCAGCAAAAAAGAGGTTTTCTTTCATCAAACCAGGATGTTTAACCATTTTTTGTTTCATTTGTTCGATATCAAAGTTTTCATTAGGTGCACCAACTAAAATATTCAAGATGAACACTCCTTTATTATTAGTAAACTAAATAATTATACACTGATTTATTTATGAAATCTAAAATTTTGCTTGACGAATTAAAAAGATTATGTTTTAATTATAAACATCGAAAAGAAATTTAATCTAATTCTAATATTTCTAATCGATACATAATATATATTTCATAGTAAAGGAGTTGATTCAATATGATGAATTCGACAGAAAAAGATTCACCACAGATGAATGCTGCTAACATGTCAGATGTTAAAGCAAAGTCTAGTTTCAAAGAAAGTGCTTATCTAGTTTTTAATGGGGTGTCCAATGCAATTTTAGTCACCTTGGGAGTTGGATTATTACTTGGTGCCATTTCGAACTTTGTTCATTGGCAAGCACTTGGTCAAATCGGCTTGATTTGTCAATACTTATTAGCACCAGCAATTGGTGCGGCGGTGGCCTCACAGTTAAAGACGAATACTTTGGTTCTTTTTAGTGCAATGGTTGCTGCTACTATTGGTGCGAACAATGTCTTCTTCACTAGCGGTCCAATGAATGCGACGACTGCAACCGGACATTTATTAGCTCAACCAGCTGGCTCTGCGATCTTCATGATTGGTCAACCAGTTAGTGCCTTGGGTGGAGCAGTTGTTGCAACACTTGTTGGTAAATACTTAACCGGGAAAACCCCATTGGATATGTTCTTAGTTCCATTCGCAGCTACCTTAGTAGGAACGGTTTCAGCATTAGGAATGGCTGCTGTTACTACTCCCGCCCTGGTTTGGCTTTCCGGAGTAATTGCTAAAACAATGACGATCAACCCATTCTTGGGTTCAGTAGTGATCTCAATTGTTTGGTCAGTCTTCATGATGACCCCTGCATCTTCTGCAGCCCTTGCCATCGCAGTTATGCTTGATCCCCTTTCGTCAGGGGCTGCGTTGTTAGGAACGACTGCTCAATTTGTCAGTTACACTGTAATGTCATTTAGAGAAAACAAGCCTGGTGCAAACATCGCCCAAGGCTTGATCACTCCAAAGGTTCAATTTGGTAACATCACTGAGAACCCTTACATTGCAATTCCAGGAATGGTTTCAGCAGCAGTTGTTGCTCCAATTGGGACGCTTTTCTTCCACTTCTCAGTTTCATTTAAGTTAGCTGGGCTTGGTTTGAACTCACTGATTGCCCCAATTACGCTAGCATCCCAAAACATGGGAATGTTCGTTATGTACTTGGTTCTCGGTGTTGTTGTTCCCGCAGTTATCGCTTACGTTCTTGGTAAGTTCCTACGGGCTGCTAAGAAGATCAAGAAGGACGATATGCACATCGACCTAGTTTAAATCGATCAAATTATTAACCACAATTCTTTTAATAAAAACACCGCTAAACTGAAGGCTAAGTTTAGCGGTGTTTTTATGTTTGGAAAATGATTAAAGCATAAAAAATCGGGACATAATTACTCTGCTTACCAGTAGATAATTATATCCCGATTTCAGATTAAAGTGCCTGTGGTGCTGGGATTGATAGTTCCGTAGCAATTTGTTGAATTTGTGCTGACGTTACATCATCGATTGATACCCCATGTTTTTGATTATGCGCATAGTTTTTATATTCACGATCACCAGGAATCTTAATTTCAGTTTCTGGGAGGTGATCTAAGTTTCTAATACGGTTAAACATATCGGTCGCCTTAGTTCTTAGATCAGCTAAGTTGCCAAAAAACGAGGGATCAATTGTAATTAAACATTGACTAAAATCATGTTTTCCAACATTAGTATCAGCAGAAATTGACCCTTGTGCTAAGATTCCAGTTAAAATTTCAACAACTAGTGAGTTGCCGAACCCCTTATAGTTAGAATTGTGTTCGTTTACACCACCAAGCGTTAAAACACCGCCCCCCTTTTGAGTTGGCGTTAATGCTGCAGTGGCTAAAATATCTTCCGCTTGTTTTGCATCTGAGACGACGTTGCGTTGCTTGTCAACCGCCCACTCACCAGGAAGGGGTTGTTTTTTCTTGTCTAAAACTTGAATCTTTCCACCAGAAACGACCGAAGTTGCTCCATCAAATACAAATGGATGTGGTTCAGCTGGGAAAGTAAATGCGAATGCATTCGAACCTAGAAAAGCTTCTAATGCATTTGTCGGCACGACCAATGGCCTTGTATTCGTGAACGCAATGCCGATTAATCCTTCTGCCACTGCCTTTCTTGCCCAATAGCCAGCAGTTCCAAAGTGGTTGGAATTGCGGATGACGGCCATCGAAATTACCGTTTCCTTTGCTTTTTGAATTAGTTTATTCATTGCAACATTACATGCAATTTGGCCCATATTTTGATTTGCGTCCACTAACATACTGGTCGGAGCCTCTTTAAGAATCTTAACCTGATTTTGCGGTTGAATTGTCCCATCATCCACCATTTTTAAGTACCATGCTAACCGCTGGATTCCATGGGATGAGATTCCCCTTAAATCAGCATCCACAAGTGTATCTGCCAATAGTTTACTGTCTGCTTCTGAAAACCCCTTCTTATTAAAAACTTGTTCTAAATATCTTAATTCATCAGTTGCTTTAATTTTCATATTAAAATCCTCCTAGGTATGTAGTTACTTGGTGCCAACTTATTTTTAAATTAACGCCCCCCTTCAATTTTGATATAATTAATACTAATGTTAACTGAATTTAGAAACGAGGTGCATTCGAATGCAACAATTTCCAGAAGCCCTAACGATTGCTGGGATCGATAGTGACGGTGGTGGTGGCATGCCGATCGATCTTAAGACGATGATGGCAATGAAGGTATATGGTCTTTCCGTAGTGACCACCACTGTCGCAGCTAATTCATACGGGATTTTAGATAGTCATATGCTACCGATGTCATTCATTCAAAATGAATTTAAAGCCTTAAGTGCTGACTACGATATTAAGGCTTGTAAAACTGGATTATTAGAAAATGCTGAATTAATTAAATTAGTGGTTAATAATTATCATCAGCATGACTTCGGTCCTCTGGTTGTAGATCCAGTCATATTAGCCAAAACCGGTGAGGTGTTATTGGATCAAATTGCGATTGACACCTTAAAGGAGGCATTAATCCCGATCGCCACCATTATTACTCCTAACTACTATGAAGCAGAGGTGTTGACTGGTTCTAAAATTCAAAAAAAAATCAGATATGGTTAAGGTCGCCAATCAACTATTGGAGCTAGGGTGTGAAAATGTAATGATCAAGGGGCGTCATGATCGTAATGGTCAACAACAAGAAACCGTGAATGATCTTTTATTGTTAGCATCTGGCAAACAAGTATGGCTAAATGGCCCCTACTTTAAAACGAATCGTAAAAATGGGACTGGGGATGCGCTTTCTGCTGCCATTGCTGCTGGATTAGCAAGGGGACACTCAATTGAAAAATCAGTTCGTGATGCTAAAAGCTACGTTGATTTAGCAATCAAAAACGAAATTATTGTTGGTCATGAATTCGGTCCAATCAACAATTGGGCTGGAAAAGAAAATGATAAACCTTATTAATAGATTTATCATTTTAGTCGTTATGAAATTAGTGTTCATCAACAAACTTTTGAACGCGATTCACAACTTCAGTTAGGTCTTCAGTACTAGCGGCATAGCTAAATCTGACATAGCCATCGCCACCAGGGCCAAAGATTGCACCTGGCATGATTCCAATCAATGCCTCTTTTGCAAGTTGATAACCGAATTTATAGCTGTCTTGTTCAAATTGTTCTGGAATTTTGGCAAAAATATAAAACCCCCCACTCGGTTCAGGGCTGGTAAATCCAGCACGCGTTAAACCATCACGAAGTAACTTTCGCCGTTTTAAATAGGTCTTTTTCATTTCGATCCCGTCATTTTGCCCATTTTTAAATGCTTCACTAGCAGCGTATTGGGCATTATCGGTTGCATTAGTATTAATCAAGGTATGAACGGCGTTGATTTTACTAATAATATTTGCAGGCCCGCAAACGATTCCGATTCGCCAGCCAGTCATTGCGAATGTTTTGGAGGCTCCGTTCATAACGATCGTTTGGTCAGGGAGTAGCTTTCCAAAAGAAGTATGCGGTTCATCATACGTTAGCTCACTATAGATTTCATCACTAATCAAAAAGACCTCGTGTTGCTTAATAACATTAGCTAATGCAACTAATTGATCTTTGGTATATGTATTACCAACTGGATTATTAGGGTAATTAATAATAATTGCCTTTGCATTGGGATGTTCTTGAAAAGCATTTTTGAGTTTTTCTGGTGATAAAATAAAGTCATTATCAGATGTATCAATGAATACAGGAGTGGCCTTATTAAACTTTACGTTAGCAGCATATAATGGATAGGTAGGGGTCGGAATTAACACCTCGTCTCCTGGATTTAAAATGGTCGTAAAAACATCGTGAATCCCTTCTGCTAAGCCAACAGTGGTGGTGATTTGAGTATCTGGATCATAATTTAGACCATATTTATCTTTTAAAAATTTAACTGCGTTCTGGCGCAGCGGTTTGATTCCCCTGGGGTCAGTATAGTGACTTTCATCATCCTCAATTGCTTTAATAGCAGCATCCTTGATGTGTCGAGGAGTGGCAAAATCAGGTTCTCCATATGTCAATGAAATTAAACCAGGGATGTCGGCAATTTTTAAATTAAATTCGACAATCTCGTTTGACTTCATTTGTTTTACCGTATTGTTAATTTTACTTGATAGGTCCATTTTCAACGCCTCACTATCTAAATGATTTAATTTACAGATAAACAAAAGCCCCCATTTCTACACTGTCTAGAAACGGAGGCTCCGTGGTACCATTCTAATTTAGACTCGTTATATTATGAGTCACCTTATTAACGTTTTTGAAAGATTCAAAAACGTGTGCACCGTTAATGGGGTGCCAAGGCATTATTATCTAATATCGATAATACCAAATCACAGGTCATTTTCATTAACCAACAGCTAATCCATTTACATCGACCATGGACTTTCTTAGTAGTGTCACTTAATTACTCTCCTGCTCAAATTGTTTATGCAAATATTTATTTTTCTAATTATATTATAATCATTTTCAAATTATTTTCAAGTGATGTTAATTTAGATTAACTTATTGAAAAATAAAAAGCGGATTAATTTCTTGATCGTGAAATTAATCCGCTTTTTATTTTTATTTATTGGCTTAAAATTGATTATTCCTTAACGTTAACGGTAACATCGCTAAATCCATTATCGAACTTAGCAGTCCAATCACCAGCAGTTAAGCGTGGTGGTAATAAGAAAGTACCTGATGATACACGTTGACCAGCTTTAAATGATTGGCCTTGTTCGTGTAATTTCTTCACAAGCCATTGAAGTGAATTTAATGGGTTGCCTAATACTTCAGATGAAACCCCATCGACTTCTTCTTTACCATCATGATAAAGTTTGGTATGGACGTTTTCTAAGTCCTTCAAACTGAATTCGCTGGTATCTCGTTCTTCACCGTAGACTACGTATCCACCAACAGCGGCATCTGCCATGACTAAGTATTTAGATAATGATGGGAACCAGTCAGAGAAGCGGCAATCAGGAACTTCAACTCCTGAAGCAACGGTCGTCTTACGAGCTAAATCTTCAAGTGAATCGTTAACTGATAGGTCTTCTTTGGCCTTGAAAACCAATTCAACTTCAGCAAGTGGATCCATTAAATCACTACTTAATGATAATGTTGCTGGTGACTTAACGAAATGTTCTTGAACTTGAGCTCCATATAGTGGTTCGGTAGAATCGAACATGTCTTGGGTTTGCTTGCTAGTTAGACTAACTTTGTAACCACCTAATGGTTGTGACTTAAGTTCCATTAATCGACGTTGTACTCGATATGATGCATCTTCATCACTAAGTAAGTTTGCCCATTCATCCATCTTAAGAGCTTCGCGGTTAGTATAAGCATTGAAAAGTGCTTGTGCTAATTTTTCTTCAGCGTCATTTAATTCTACTACAGTTAAGTTTTCTTGGTTAGTGTTAGTGTTTGTCATAATAAATCGCTCCTTAATTTTTAGAACGAATCAATTGAAATGATTCGTACTATCATCCTAATGTAATTTTTAATCTGAATCTCGCTGTCATCTGAGTTGTTGCTAATGTCTGATTTCATACGAACCACTTCTTTCTTATTATTATTTCAGAAAAGCAAAAAGCGCCCTTAGCCTCCCAAATTAATTGGGATCCTAAGGGCGCTCACGCGCGTTACCACCTTAATTCGCCAAGCAATAATCGCTTGACCTCGACGTACGGTTAATTTAAAAATCAACGATACGCTGGCATGATAACGGGTGCTTCCGGTAGGACTTACTTTAAGTTCAGTCTACTAACTAAAGAATGATAACTACTCATAATCTCAATGCATTGTCACATCAACCCAATGCTTTCTGAAAGATCGATTAATTCGTTTTTTCTTATAATCGCTATTTGTTTATCTGATTGTCTACAAGTATATACCCTAAAATTATAAAGTCAACACTTTTTGACATTTTATTTTAATTTATTTTCATTTTATTCTAACTTTGCTTTTCTAGCTTGGAGTGATGCTTGCCATATAGGACATATACGACCATCCCAATTGCGAACCAAACGACGAATCTGACCCATGTTTCCCAGTTCAATCCTAAGATCAACAGGATACAAAATGCAATTGAAATCAATGGAACGAAAGGAACCCCTGGAACCTTGAAGCCTCTGTGAATTTCTGGGTGTTTTTTGCGCATCCAAATAATTCCAGCTGATACAAGGATAAATGCGACTAATGTTCCGATATTAACCATTTCTGAGAGGACATTTAAGTTAACGGCTCCAGCAACTAGTGCAGTGATAATTCCAAAGAACCACGTTCCCTTTACTGGCACTTGTTTCTTCTTATTAACTTCACCAAAGAATTTAGGGAATAAGCCGTCCCGCCCCATTGAGTAACTAATTCTAGTTTGGCCGTATAGGGAAACCAGTGTAACGGTCGTCATTCCGAGGATGGCCCCGACACTCACGATTACTGATAGCCATGTTTGACCAGTCGATCTTAATACGGCAATTACTGGATCGTTCAAGTAGTTAGCAAATGCAGTGTATTTAACTACCCCAGTCATGATTAATGTCATTAGGATATATAAAACAGTTGAAATAATCAACGATAGCATAATTCCTCTTGGAAGGGTCTTGCTTGGATTAACGGTTTCTTCAGCACTAGACGAAACGGCATCAAAACCGATAAATGAGAAGAATACGATCGAAGCCCCTGGAATAATTCCTGAAGCAACACCATGGTTGAATGAATACCAGCCATAAGGAGCAAATGGTTTCCAATTGTAACTCTTGATCGCCCAGAAGGTCGAAACAATAAATAATACAATCACCCCAATTTTTACGAACACCATGATGTCATTAATTCGCTTGGTTTGGTTAATCCCCTGTGAGATGATGAACGTAAGAACAATAATCAAAAGAAAAGCAGGGACATTGAAGTATGAAGTTACTCCAGGAGTCGTACCAGCAGCGCTTGCTAACGATGGTGGAATATTAATCCCAAAACTATGTAGTAAGCTCGTTAAATACCCTGACCAACCTACAGCAACGGCGGAAGCACCTAATGCATATTCCAAAATTAGATCCCATCCAATAATGAATGCAATGATCTCACCAAATGCTAGGTAAGAATACGTATAAGCTGATCCAGAAATTGGTGCGAACGATGCGAATTCACCGTAACATAGTCCAGCAAACCCACAACAAATCGCAGCAATAATGAACGATACGATAATCGAAGGGCCAGCAGTTAGGGAGGCCTTCCCTGTCAATACAAAAATCCCTGTCCCAATAATTTCACCAATTCCTAATAAAGTTAAGTCCATGGTCTTAAGGCTTCGCTTTAATGGGGATGCATTGGCAGTTATTTTTGTTAAATCTTTTTTCCTAAAGATATCCATTAATATCACCCCATGAAATATAAAAGTTGAATTAAAATTAAATTATAAATATCTAATTTTTACTAATATTATTCTAATTTTATTCATATGTCAAGGATTAATGTAATAAAAAATAACATAACTCGCTATTACATGTATATATATTAATTATTAACTATCATCATCATAAAAGATCGGTAAAGAAAATGATTTATAATGTAACCCACTTTTAATATAAATATATATATATTAAAATATGTTATGAATAAGTTAGTGATATAATTATCCATAAAGAGAGATGATGATATATGAATAAATCCGGATTCAAATCATTGATGATGGTTTTTATCGTGTGCCTAATCGGGGGATTGGGATTAGGTATGAGTTTTAAAAGTGCCAGCGCTTCCAGTACTAGGTGGCACGGCCTTGATTATGATGATGCAAGGAACCCCACTAATGTTAAGCAGATCAAAATCATGATTAATAATGTAGCTAAACACAAGGGCAATTACCTTAAATTGCATCTGACTGACGATACGGATTTTGCAATTGAAAATGATACAATTGGTCAAACAGTTAAAAAATACCCTAAAATGAAGGATGGTCTTTACTATAATTCTGATACCAAAAAACTATTTATGAGCAAAGCACAATTTAAAGAGTTGGTTAAATATGGGTTAAAAAAACATATTACTGTGATTCCTGAAATTGATGTTCCTTCGCATACGGTTGGGTTACATAATGTTTTAAAGGTAACTAATCCGAAGTTAGATAAGGAAGTATACGATACTGCGTATGAACAACTTAGCTATGGTAAAACGGCAACTAAAGACCTTGTGAAAGCTATTTTTCAGGAATATTTACCGTTGATTCCAGCAGGTAGCCCGATTGGCACTGGTGGTGATGAACTATCCGTAGCGAGTGCAAAGCATAAGCAAGCATTGCTCAAGTTTGATAATGAACTAGATGAAAGCCTCAAAGGTTATCAAATGTGGATGTATAATGATAGTGCTCAAAAATTAACGTTCAAAAAGCTAAACTTAGATATTGTAATTGAATACTGGAGTCAAACTGGTGACCAAGATGTTAAGTCATATACGAAGGATAACTTGGCCAACAATGCTTCTGCTTCCCAATTACTTAGTAATGGGTATAAATTAGTCAACATTAATTCATACTTTCTATATTTACTACCTGAAAAGAGTTTTGTTACCAAGGAAAATTACAAGTACTACTTAAAGGATCTAGACACCTATTTTGGTGAAAATATTTTTAACGAAAAAAATTTTTATACAAAGGTAAAAGCTTCCAAGAATATCATTGGATCTGCCTCTAGTATCTGGTATGATGACAAGCCAGAAATGACCCCAGCTAAGACAGTTAAAGAATTAATGCCATGGGTCAACGCATTTTTAGATTGGGTCCACAAGGGTAAGCTTACTAAATAAAAAAACTAGTCCAGCTGGACTAGTTTTTTTATTCCATATTTTCAAATATTTATTTTAATAATTTATGGTGCCATTTTTGACCATCATAGCTATTATGATACCAATTTTGACTATTAAATTCATAACTATAATATCTAGTTTTACTAAAATCACCATTTTTAGCGGACAATCCAATATTCCAAGATTGGTAGTTAGTATTGTATATGGTATCACCAGCCCTTAACACCACTTTCTGAATCCCGCTTGTGGTTGGCTTTTCTAACGATGTGATCCCATTATTACTAGTGGTGTTGTAAGGTAAAATATTTGAATTACTTGCATAATAAACATGTTTACCAATTTTTACTTGAACTGTTTTATCTTTATATGCACGGACTTTAAATACCTTAGTAATATCTTTTCCCTTATAATTAATAAAATTATTTTTTAAGACCCGCTTAATTTGGGTAGTAAGTTTTTTATCTTTCGAACTGTCGGTATCAGTATCATTATCTTGATTCATTAATTTTTCATAGCGTTTTAACCCAGAATATGATTGAGAAAAAATGCTGTTATTCCCAAGACCATCTGTTAAATTAGCTAATGAAAGATATCCTGATTGCCATTTATCATTCGTAAATGAATTACTGGTTAATGTTTTAACGTTAATTTTACTAATTGGATCGTTGTTACTAGTTAATTCAAAGTTGATAATATCATTATAATTAATCGTCCAATATGGCTTTGTGAACGAAAAAGTGCTTTTTCCATAAATTAGATCATTTTTGCTTTTCGTAATTGCAAAATACGAATTGCTAGGCGGACTATAGGAACGCATCCCCTTGGCATAGATGATTGTATTTTCTGGAATGATTTTTGTTTTAGTGACGATCTTTTGACCTGAAGAATCACTTGGGTAATGAACTAGTTTTGCTTGAACTGGTTTGGTCAATTTAATTTCACGCCAGTAGTCCCAATAAAATTTAATCGATGCTGGAACCTGGTCATTAGATACGATGATGCCATCTTCATTTTTTACTTCGGCATGAACTGCATTTGTTACCAGTAGAAATAATGTTGCAGATAACAACATGGTGGTCGTGATTTTTTTAATCATGAATTCCCCATCCCCTTCAATACATTATCTAATTTAGTCTTTTTACGCTTAAACTAGCTAATAATTAAAAAATAACCTCTGGATGAAGAACCATCATTCAGGGGTTATTTAAATTTTCATTTCTAATGATTATTTTTTAGCAACCACAATGGCGATGCTTTCGTGGGGGAATTTACTATTATTTGGATTGTATCCATAAACGAACCCAACTCCGAGACGCTTAAAGCCCTTAGTCTTAATGAATTTATTATAATTCTTACCAACTTTACCACTACTACCAGCGTTGAATAATGGTTGTTCTACCCAACTTGCTGTCTGGGCAGCATTTAAACGTTTATTGTTCCAAGCTCTAGAAGTAAAAATAGATTTATTGTGGTTTTTAGCATAGTACTTACCTGCAATTTTATTGAATGCTTTATCATTAAATGCTCTATGTTTACCACCAAAGATATACTTCATTGCTTTGCTGGCATATGTCTGTGCTTCCTTGTTTAATTTCTTATCAAATTTCATTTGTTTGGCACCACGAATATTAATATATTTTGCTTCGTTAGCATCATCTAAAATCATTTCCTTAACAAGGGGGACGTAATCTTTTTGAACGTGCTCTACGTGTTTAGCAGCAGAGACGTTCGTAGGATTTGAATATGTAAGTCCAAAGACAGTCCCACTAGCCAGAATTGTGGAAATCAATAAAGTTTTTATTTTTTTCATAATATTCACCTCATAAATATTTTAATTTAATAAATATATTTAATCAATTATTGTGATTAAATGATAATAATCATTTAAATCGTTTCATAATTATTATCTTAAAAATTGATTAATTAAAATATAACTACAATCTTACCCGTTGTATGCCCTGCTTCACTTTCTTCGAACGCCTGCTTAACATTCACCAAGCTAAAATCATATTGCTTTGAAATGGTCACCTTGACTTTATTATCAGCAATTTGTTCTGCAATTGCAGCTAATTGATTCGGCTTAACTTCAGTCTGAATGAAATCACCATTAATGGATAGTTGCTTACAAATATCCTGGTCAGGCATCCCACTAGTTGAAACGATTGCTCCACCGACTTTAATCAGCGAATAACTAGCCGCCAGCGTCTTGCCACCAATCAAATCTAAAATTTTATCAAACTTATCAACGTCTTTAAATGCATCGGAATTGTGATAATCAATTACCTTATCAACTCCTAACCCCTGCAAAAAATCATTATGATCAGGACTAGCGGTCACTGAGACATTGGCTCCAGCATTTTTAGCAAATTGAATTGCAAACATCCCCACTGCTCCTGCGCCACCTTTGATCAATAACCGTTCACCTGCTTGAAGGTGCAATTTATCGAATAATGATTGATAGGCAGTTAAACCAGCCACTGGAATCGTTGCCCCATCTTCAAATGATACTGAACTCGGTAGAATCGCGGTTAAACTATCTAAAGTAACAGTTTCTTCTTGAAGCGTTCCCTTATAGGTATTAACAAATGATACGACCCGATCACCTGGTTTGAATTTGGTAACAGATGATCCAACGGATTCAACCACCCCAGTGACATCGATCCCAGGCGTTGCTGGAAATTGCATGGACATCATCTGTTGCATATAGCCCATCATTAACTTCCAGTCCATTGGATTAATGCTGACCGCCTTAGTTTTAACGATGATTTCATGTTCAACAGGGTTCTTAGTAACTTTGTCTGCTAACTTTAGAACTGAATTATTACCATATTCATTGTATTCAATTGCTTTCATCTTAATTCCACCCTTATGATAATTTACTACTATGCTTAAATGCTAGTATTATCAAAAACTAAAGTCAATTGAATGTATTTTAATAGTGAATCCTAAATTAATAAATAAAAAACGTTGACTTAAACCCAACTTTAAGCTGTAAGCTAATAACATCAAATCAAGAAAGTAGATGAATATTTTGGCAAAAGATGTAATGATTGTAACGGGTGCTGGTCAATTAAGTATGGCGATTGCTAGACGGATGGGTGCCGATAAAAAGATTATCCTAGGGGATAAGAACCCTAATAATGCTAACCGAATTGCTGAAACGATGACGAATGCGGGCTTTGATGTCGAGGCCGTAGAAATGGATCTATCGTCACGGGCATCAATTCAGGAAATGATCCAGACTGCTCAACAATATGGTGAAATTAAACAACTCGTTAACGGGGCGGGACTATCACCTAGCCAAGCATCGATCGAAGCGATTTTAAAGGTCGATCTATACGGAACGGCAGTTTTATTAGAAGAAGTCGGTAAGGTTATTGCCAAGGGCGGAACTGGGGTCACCATTTCCAGTCAATCTGGATTTAGAATGCCCGCCCTTACTGCTGAAGAAGATCAACAACTTGCTTGTACCCCAACTGAACAACTATTGGATTTAGCCTTACTACAACCCGATAATATTGAAAATACCCTTAAGGCTTATCAACTGGCCAAGCGTTGTAACGAAAAACGAGTGATGGCAGAAGCCGTTAAATGGGGCAAGCGTGGTGCGCGGATTAACGACATTGCTCCTGGAATCATTGTTACCCCCCTTGCAATTGACGAATTTAACGGGATTCGCGGTGATTTTTATAAAAAGATGTTCGCTAAGTCCCCTGCTGGACGGCCAGGTACGGCTGATGAAATCGCTAACGTTGCTGAGCTATTAATGAGCGACCGCGGGGCCTTCATCACTGGTGCGACCTTCCTAGCTGATGGTGGTGCGACTGCAGATTTTTACTACGGTGATAAAGATTAAAAACTAATTTTAAGGGAGAATTTAAATATGAAACAAACACGTTTTGTGAAAGCTGGGAAAGTCGAAGTGAAAGACGTTGCCAAACCAGAAATTGAAAAAGACGATGATGTTATTTTACATGTTGTGCAAGCTTGTGTCTGCGGATCAGATCTTTGGACATACCGTGGATTAGATAAGAAAGCACCTAATTCATTGAACAACGGCCATGAAGCAATCGGAATTGTTGAATCAGTTGGAAAAGCCATCACCACGGTTAAGCCTGGTGACTTTGTGATTGCACCGTTCACCCATGGGTGTGGCCATTGTGCAGCTTGTCGGGCTGGCTTTGATGGGAATTGTCAAAGCCATTCTGATAATTTTAGTAACGGGTATCAATCAGAATATGTGCGCTTCCAACATGCAAATTGGGCTTTAGTGAAGGTTCCTGGCAATCCAGAAGATTATAGCCAAGGAATGCTCAATTCATTCTTATCCCTATCCGATGTAATGGCCACTGGATTTCATGCTGCTAAGACAGCCAACGTCCAAAACGGTGATACAGTTGTGGTTGTTGGGGACGGCGCAGTTGGACTTTGTGGAATCATTGCTGCTCAATTACTCGGTGCTAAGCGGATCGTTGCCATGAGTCGTCACGCTGATCGTCAAGCATTAGCCAAAGAATTTGGGGCGACCGATATTATTGAAGAACGTGGGGATGAAGCAGTCGAAAAAGTCATGGAAATTACCCACAACGCTGGTGCCGATGCCGTACTCGAATGTGTCGGAAGTGAATTATCGACTAATACCGCTTTGAAGGTTGCACGTCCTGGTGCCCACGTTGGTCGTGTCGGCGTTCCCCATGGTAACATTGACTACCCAGTTGCATTCTGGAATAATGTTGTCATTGCTGGTGGAATTGCATCCGTAACGACTTATGATAAAAACATCCTATTAAAAGCAGTATTAGATGGTCAGATCAATCCTGGAAAAGTATTTACAGCTAGTTACAACATTGATGATGTTGATGATGCTTATAAAGCAATGGCTGAAAGAAAAACAATTAAGTCAGTTGTTACTACTAAATAATTTAATAAAAAATACCCAATAATTGTTATTAATTTTTAACAACCATTGGGTATTTTATTTAGATTGAAGCAACTACTTAGGATCGATTTCGACGGTTGCAGAAACAGGGCCTGCCTCAACCATTGGTGGATAGTAAGGACTGCTGCCATACTTATCCTGATAGGCTTGGTTGATCTTTGCATCTAATTGTGAATTACCAGCAGCTGATTTGAAGGTTACTTCAAATTCTTGTCCCGCCAATTTGATCTTTCCGGCCCCCTGCTTAATTGCTGATTGGTACCAACTCGAATGTTGACCGTTATAAGCACGAACGTAAAGGTTACCATCAGCAACGACCGACCAAATGAACGTCGGTGTCCCGTAAGTCTTGCCATCGTCGTAAAATGGTGAGATGTGCATATCATCTGCAGTAGCAAAAGCTTCTAACTGTGAAGCATTCCATTTTGTCATAATATTGCCCCCTTCTGTGATTAAGACTATTAAACCACCTAGAGTTAACTATAAGTCAAGCACCACGCACCTAGACGTTGAATACCATGACCAAGAGCAAGAAGATAATGAAACCAAAAAACGCTACCACGAAGAGTGTCCAAATAATAATTGGTAACCCGAAAATAATCGTTAATGTCCAAACGAAAATGTTCTCTATATAACTTGGCTGATCTTCTGGGAGTTCTTTATCAACAGTGTTTTCGAGTTCACTGACCGTACATGGTGCATTCGTTCCAGTTGCCCATATTGCTCTGGCAGGACAGTTCGGACATGCTGAAAAAGTGCTCGGATACACAAAATTACATCGGGAGCACTTTACATTTGGTGCTTGGTCAAAATGTGGTGAAGCCTTCCGCTCATCAGCATGGGTCGGATGATAATCGATTGAACCACACTCGGGACAGGTTATTTGGGTGTCCTGGTAAATACGTTTGCAGCGATAGCATTGCACCTCCACCCCACCTGGTTCGTCATCAGCAACTGGTTTGGCGTTAGCATTGGAAGCATCACAATAAGGACACGCTTTAAGCAAATCATTATAAATATAACCACATTTTTGGCATTTTAACTTTTTTGCCGATGCTAAATTAACGTCAGCATAGTTAATTTTATTGAATTCTGGATGGTCGTATGGGGTTGTTTCACCTAACGTTGCATCGCAATCGAATCTAGGACAAGCATTTAATATTGGGTAATCAAGATCATCAATGCAATAAATGTAGTCACATAAATTACACCTTAAATAAATCCCCTCCCAGGTGCTAAAAAATTTTTTATTTTTATTACTATCTATTTTGTAGCAATATGGGCATTCATTTTTTGAATCAACTCTAATAAACCCACATTTAATACATTTAATGTTCATATTTTAAAATCCTTATTTATGATGATGTTTAATTCATAATTATAGGTTATAAATTAGTTATAAACAATTGTTCTTTTTTTATTTTAGTTAAAGTAAATATTTGCTTGTGATTATGTGCAGTCCTCTATCATGTTAGCCCCCATTAATTACTTATTTTTTACATTTTTATGCTAACTTTTTTACAATTTCAGAGATATGATAAAGATGCATCAAAAAATTAAATAGAAAAAAGGCGATTATTTTGAAGCATTTTAGTAAATTGATTCCCATCAGTGTAATTGGTATTTCGTTATTGACAGTAAGTAGTTCGACTCTCAACGTTAGTGCAAAAGCAAGTTCTAACAAGAATGAAGTTACGATCTACCTAGCTCGCCATGGTGAAACTACGGGAAACGTAATGGAGCTTGCAGAGGGTTGGGATGATTATCCATTAACCCCTAAGGGCGCAAAAGTGGCTGAAGAAGTTGGTGCTGGATTACGCGGGATCAAGTTTACTGATGCAGCGTGCGGAAAGTTAATTCGACACTTAGATACGGTTAAAGACATGTTGGTTTACTCTGGTAATGGTAAAGTTACCGTTAACGAAACGCCCCTATTTAGAGAAGCTGGTAACGGTGAATACGAATTAGACAATTATGACCAAGAAGATGCTGTTTTAAATAAGTACTACAACGCCACTAGTCGTGCAGAGCTACAAAAGAAATTTGGAACTGATTTTGTAGTTAAGATGCATGATGCATTGTACGAAATTGACAAAGATAGTACCAAACTCCCTAAAGCTGATCGAGCAGAAAGTGGTACTGCAATCGTTAAACGTGAAGCCAAAGGCATTAAAGAAGTAGCTGAACGGACTGCTAAGGAAAAGGGTAAAAACGCCCTTGTCGTTAGTTCCGGAGATATCATTACTGCATACTTATCAAAATATGATCACAATATGAGTGCTGCTGATAAGAAATTAATTACCGATGAAGCAATGCCTAACTCAGGAATCACAAAGGTTTATTACAATGTTAAGACCAATAAAGTTAGATTTGGTAAAGTCGGCGATACCAGCTACGTCAATAAGGGCATTAAATACTTAAAGGATCACAAAGTTAAGGATCAAAAAACAATTGATGTAAAATATCAAGATTAATCATTAAATATTAAAACGACCTAATCATCTTTATTATTAGGTCGTTTTTTTTTAGCAAAAAACAATAATCACCCTTGTAATAAAATACATCTGATGTATTATATAAATGATATGATGTATTTAAGGAGGGAAAGTTAACATGCAATCTAAAAATATAAGTCTTGGCACGGAAACGATCCAAAAAATCATTATGTATATTAAGGAACACCACTTAACTACTGGTGATAAGTTACCCAAAGAAGCTGAATTAATGAATGAACTAGCGGTCGGTCGCTCCACTATTAGAGAAGCAATGCAAATCCTCGCCCATTCAGGCGTGGTTAGCATTAAACAAGGATCAGGAACATACGTTCAACAATTGGAGCTGATCGACGAACAAAATCCCCTGCTATGGCGAACTGAGAAAATGCTTGAAAAAGAGGCCATTGTTGAATTGGTTGATAATGATATTACTCCTGAAGAATGGATTACACTCAAAGCATATCTTAAGAGAAGGAATCAATTATTATCACAAGGCAAGTTCAATGAATACCTTGAACAAGATATCCTATTCCATGAACAAATCGTCAAAATGGCACAAAATGCGTATTTAATTAAGTGGTTCAAGGAACTAAAGCCACTATGGAAAAGTCATCTAAGTCAATCAATTGCTAAGAATCCACACTATAAAGGGAAAATTAAGCATCATAATCAGTTGTTCGATGCATTGATGGATCGAAATGCAGAAGCTGCCATCAAGTTAATTCAGGAAGTAGGCAAATAAAATGTTATCAATCCCAACAATTATTTTCTTAATTATCGGTGGACTGGCGGCTGGGGTTTTAAATGGGATTGTCGGGATGGCGGTCTTAACGATCTATCCCATCCTGTTGTCAATTGGCGTTTCTCCCATCATGGCAAATGTAACGGCCACCATTAGTATTATATTCAGTGGTTGTACCTCGGTCCTATCATCTGCTAAGGAAATCAAAAGTTATCGCAAACAAGCTGGGGTCATCACATTACTTTCAGTATTTGGTTGCATAATTGGCACGTTCATCCTAATCAAAAGCAGCAATGCTCAATTTAAACGGATCGTCCCGTTTATCATTATGTTTGCCGGAATCATGATGTTGATCCCCAAAAAAGACCAGCCCCATGACAACCGCTTCATACGAAGCATTCAGTACCTGTTTCTCCCCATCATCGGTCTTTATAACGGCTACTTTGGTGCGGGTTCAGGAATTTTAGAAACCGCAGTGTTGTCCAGAATTATTCATGCCCCGTATTATGTCTACAATGCGATTAGAAACGTTTTGTCACTAGCTAGTAACATTATCAGCGCCATTATCTTCATTTTGATTTTACCAGTGGACTGGATCGTTATCATTCCACTAGCGATTGGACTAGTGGTCGGCGGCTATTTAGGACCGATCATTGTTAAATTCATCCCTACTAAAGTGATGGAAATTTGCGTGGGGATTTTTGCAATCGGATTATCAACCTATCTATTTATTACTACCTATTAGAAAAGTGAGGTTACCAATATGAGAATCAATATCTTACAACACACTCCAAATGAAGGCCCAGGCTCAATTTTAGACTGGGCGCAAGCACACGACCATGAAGTCTATACCTATCATCCATACCAATTCGGCTACTTACCCACTGCAGATGAAACCAATATGTTAGTTATTTTAGGAGGACCGATGAGTCCCAACGATAACTTTCCCTGGATTCAACAGGAACGCGATTTAATCAATACCCTTTTAAAGCGGAATACGCCAATGCTTGGGGTCTGTTATGGCGCGCAACAAATCACCAAGGCCATGGGATACCCAGTTGGTAAATCGCCAGTCAAGGAAGTTGGTTGGGCAGCTGTTAAACTAGAAAGTAATGCCATTTCTGGATTACCAAAACAAGTCACTGCCCTTCACTGGCATGAAGAAATGTTCAAAATTCCAGCAGGGGCAGAACGTTTATTTTCCACCCCTGGCTTAAAGAACCAAGGGTTCGTGATGAAGCATCGAATTGCTGGACTCCAATTTCATTTGGAACCCAAGGCTAATAACGTTCGTGAGATGGTAGTGAATGATTTTCCATATATTAAGGACTCGATATTAGGCCAAAGCGCTCAAGAAATATTGAACACCCCAGTTCCAATTGAAAATAAGGCAGTCATGTTTAGAATACTAGATTACATTAATGAACAATAATCAATGAAAAAAGGCAGTAGCATTCACGAATGTGATTACTACTGCCCTTTCATTTGATATTTAGTTCATTGTTAATCCACCATCAACAGTGTAATTTTGACCTGTAATCCCATCACTTTCGTCTGATCCTAAGAATACCACCATCTTAGCAACCTGTTTCGGAGTAGTTACTGATTTAAGTGGTGTTTGATTGGCAATTAAGTCAAACACCTCGGGAGTAGTAACAGCACTGGCATTAGTGGTTCTAAGTAATCCTCCTGATACCATATTAAAACTAATCCCAGCACTCCCTAGCTCGGCTGCTAAGTTTCTAGTAAATCCAATCAATGCTGCCTTTGCAGTGGTGTATTCATGGTAAGGAACCACCGGATTTTGAAACAGGTTCGTCCCGATATTAATGACCTTTCCATAATGATTTTTAATCATATTAGGAAGCGCACTTTGGGTAACGTTAAAAGCACCCTTCAAGGTCCCGTCAATTTGTTTTTGGTAGTCATCCCATGATAAATCTTGAAAAGCCTTTTGCTTAACGGGATCAAATTTAAACCCGACTAAAGCATTATTAACAACGACGTCTAGGCTTCCAAAATGATCAATTGCCTGCTTAACTAGTTCATCGATTTGACTTCTGTCCCTAACGTCGGCCTTGATCGCAATTGCATGGTCTGATCCAATTTCTTCAACTACTTGGTCAGCAGCGTCTTGATGATGGTAATAATTTACCACGACGTTAAAGCCCCGTTCACCAAATTGTTTCGCAGTTTCAGCGCCTAATCCTGAACTTGCTCCTGTAATTAAAACTGTTCTTGCCATTTGAAAAATCTCCTTAAAAGACTAATCGAATGAAGCAATAGCTTGATTTTATACACCTTTAATAATCCCTCCGCTAGCATTACCTAGATCAGGTTCATGGGTATCATCTCAGCCATTCCAGCACCCCATTAATCGGTATATTATTTGAATCCACTTATATATTAAGCGATAAAAATGAATTAATCAACTCCATATAAAAACACAATCCAATAACGAATTGTGCTTCATCTTAATTATTTAATAACTCGGTAGACAGCCTCCATTGGTTGGCGTTTCTTAGGCGTAATTGCTTGGTCACGATAACCAAAACTGACCATTACAGAAACGCTCCACTTTTTAGGATCGAAAGCTCCATAATCAGACAGAATCCGATCAATGTTGGCACGGTTAAAGCCCTCGATTGGACAACTATCAATGTCTAACGCTGCAGCGGCATCCATCATGTTCGCCAATGGAATGTAGGTTTGCTTTGAAGCCCAATCAAATAATTCTCGGTCAGTATTTAACTTAAAATCATTTTCCTGAAAACTAATGATTTTTTTAGAGAACGGTGAATCAATATCAAACGGGTGGCCTTGAACATCTTCGCTCATATGCTTAATATGAGGGGAATGAATATTCATATCCTTACGAGCTAAAATTACAACAAATTTGTCAGCGCCGTCAAGGCTCTTTTGCGCCCCCCAGGCATCGTTATACATTGCCTGCTTCAATTCTTTGTTTTCGATCAACAAAAATTGCCAAGGTTCAAGTCCCATTGAACTAGGTGATAATCTAGCGACCTCCATAATGGTATGCCAATCCCTATCGGAAATATGTTTGTTCGGATCATACTTTTTAGTCGCATACCTACGATGGGCTAAGTTAATTAAAGCTTCGTTTTTATCCATAATTGTCATCCTTTTTAATTGATATAATAATAAATTATCATTGATAACAATGTGCCGCAATTAATTCGCCCTCGCTCAGCTAATTATCGATCAGATTTTAATGGATTAGGCCTTTAAATCAAGGCATCATCATGATTAAGCGATAATTTGAAAATAATTATAAATAAATTAGATAAAACCCTTTACATTCTAATTTAATTGCGTTATATTATTATCAACAACAAATCAAAGGGGATGTTTCCAATGCAAACTGAAGGCTTTACCGCAGATTAAATTGTAAGGGATGTGTTTCCACCAATGAGATTATAAGTGAGTTACCCAGCTAATGAAAGAGAGGTACCTACCATTCACTTAAAACATCGATTTACCGCAGATTCTAAATAAGAAAGAAGTGTTTCCACCATTTTGCTAAATAAGATTCAAACTCATAATAATAATGCCTGATAGATCATCTAAAATGGTCTATCAGGTATTTTGATTCCCGCCCTTTTCCCTATCAACGGATGATTAAAAAATAATTAAAAAAGATTAGAAAAAATCGTTCAAAAGGGTTTACTTTATCATTTAAAAGGTATATTATAATGACAATAAATCAAAGGGGATGATTCCAGTATCATGAAGAACGATTTACCCCAGATTTTATTCAAGGGAGATGTAATCACCAACTTAGTACAAAGTTCGTTTTACCCAGCTAATGAACAGGAAGGTGTTACCATTCACTTAGAAAGTCGATTTACCGCAGATTCTAAATAAGAAAGAAGTGTTTCCACCATTTCGTTATTAAAGATTCAAATCCATAATAATAATGCCTGACAGATCATGAATAATGGTTTGTCAGGTATTTTGATTTTAAGCTATTTTATTGCCAAGCTAAATTGAAATATTTAGAACGCATATTTTTACAACTGCACATAAATCATTCATAATATACATATCAATCGAATGAGTCAGGAGATTTTGCCAATGGATAAGCATAAGATCAATAAGTATATCGGAAACGATAAACCATTAGAAATTTATTCAAAATCACGTGATAATTATAAGTATGAAAACTTTGCGCTTGGTTATATCGTAAGGGACTTGGGGATGTACTTAATTTTACAAACGATCGATGACTATGGATTTCTTGATTCATATACAATCATCTTAAAGGATGATATTTCAAAAATTTCATTTGGAACTACTTATTCAAAACTGTTTGACCGTTACGTTGCTTTTACGAAGGAAAATCAACTTTACGATCCGTTTAATCTCCAGCAACAATTTAAAAAATTTAAAACTGATGATTTTTTTAAAATTATTGATTATTGTTTTAAACATCAAATAACCCTTTCGGTTTATAGTACCGAGCACGATTATGTGCAACAGGGTCGTATCATGACGATTGAAAATGACTCAATAACTTTGAACGAAGTTGAATTTAGTGAATTAAATGGATTTAACGATGTTGATGAAAATGAACCCATTAATTTAGTTGATATTACTGCGATCGATATTTTAAGTAAGGAAAGTTTCTTATTCGATCGATTGAGCTAAAAACAATTAATAAAACAGGCCAGCTGCTAATTCAATTGCAACTGCCCTGTTTTTATTTTACTTTAATTCACTATTGGTAATTTGAGTCACTTTATCATTACTAAACACCAAACTGATGGATTTACCATTTTCACCTGTAAGATAGACAACGGTTTTTAACGGTGTTCCGCCACTGGCACTTTCTGATTCCGCAGAAGGCTGCCCTAACTTTTCAATTACACTATTATAGCTATTGCCGATTTTAATTGAATTGATCTTATTATTGTTCAATACGCTTAATTTATTAATATCAGAATTGGAGAATCCCTTAGAAACCACACGATCATTTTCAAACGTAACCGTAACATCTTTTGCTTTAAATTGATTACTCAACCTACTAAAGAGATAACTTTTTACTTCTTTTCCACTACTAACCTTGGTAGTAGTAACTGATGATGGCTTACCAAGCACCTTTCTGACGTATGCAGATGTTGAACCACTGTTATCAACAAAGCTACCAACTTTAATGGACTGAAAATTGTGATAATTTAGACTAGCTTTATGAGAAACTTTAGAAGGATTTGCTCCCCTACTGCCCTTTTTATCTGTATTAGAATTGCTACAACCAATTAATATAAACGTTAGCAATAAACCAGCCGCAATTGAAAATAATTTTTTCATATCTGTAGCTCCTTAAAATTATTTACATCTTAATTATACATTAGGTACAAACTTTGAAAAAGGATAAGACAATGCTAAAAATTTAAATAATTTTTTTATCATCATTAGCTAACTTATTCATCAACTCATCAAGGCTTTTAATAGAATTAAACTCATATTGCGTCAATGGTTCATTCTGATCTTCTTCGCTAAATTGAGAATCAGCATCTAAGGTTGGCTTAAAAGGTAACGAACGCTCCCTTAAAGATTGTTTTAAAAACATATTGATGGCTGTACTCATATTAAATCCCATTTCATTAAACATTTTAGCAGCGTCATTTTTTAAATCGGCATCAACTCGAACTATAATTTGTGATTGCTTCATTTAATATCATCATTCCTTTTTAATAACTATTAATTATACTATACATTGAGTATAAAAACAATTATAGTAAATCGAATAATTCTTAATAATTATTTTTAATTTAATTAATGATATTATGCTTAAAAATAAATATTATAAATTATATTTATTTTAACTACCCTATCTGTGATATAATGGAAATTGAAATTTTTTGGAGGTTAAAAATCATGAATAAAGCTAATATTTCATTAGTTAAAATAGTATTAAGTAATTCAATTGCAATCCAAGCACCCATTTCTGCAATGGCCGCATCAATCAACGGTAATTGGCACGGGAATGATTATGACGTAACGATTTTCGGTGATAAACAAAAACATATGCGCGTTAATAACACTTACGTTAACTTAAAAAGAGTTGACGAAAATAAATGGCAAACTCAATCAAACGGTGCATTCAAAAACTTTAATCTAATCTATAAACATGGGAATTTATACGTTGGTGGCGACTTGCATTACTACTACAAGTTACATAGATAATTAAATTAAAAATTTTTTATATATCATTTTTCTAGGTGGAAAGCTTTAGATGTTGAATTTAAGGCTTACCACCTATTTTTTGATATTAATTGGTAATAAAAATTTAAAATTAAATGTATTTAACCAAATTAATAAAAAATGTTACAATTAAATAAATACATATATGGAGGATTAAGGTTATGGCAACATATTTAATCATCGGTGGGATTGGATTAGTCATTTTATTCATTGCTTACTGTATATTAATAATTAAATCATCGAATAAAAGGGTTAAATCCGAAATTGATTCCGCCCCACAAATTGCTGAGGAAATGAACCCCGGTCAAAAAATAGTTAAAGAGCTTTCAACTACTGGTAGCGAGGCAATTTCGAAATTCCTGGAATCATTTCCAACTGATCAATTTTCTACCCATGTTCAAACTCGACACATTCGTAGAAATGATAGGGATTATTATACTACCCTTGTTACTATCGTTAAATTTCAAGATCATCAAAAAAGAAGATAAAAAAGATTGCTAAAAGCCCATAGGACTTTGGTAATCTTTTTTTATTTATGGGCGGGAAGTTGCTGGTATTGAACTAGGGACTTGCCGTTTTTATTTGTTTTAGATTTTATTAAAAAATTGCCATATAATAATTAGATAGAATCTAATTATTATATGGCAATTAGTTTTTGAGGGAAAATATTATTATAAAATTTAAAGTAAATCAAACTTAATATCTAGTACATAATTCATCTAGAAACGCCATTTAACTATATTGTTTCAGTTAAGAATAATCTAAAACTCATTGAAATAACCTGCATCTAAAACAATTGAGTCATTATATCGCCCTTTAGGCCAGATCTAAACCTCATTGAAATAACCTGCATCTAAAACTAGTATATTACAGATTTAGAATTAAAATTGTGATCTAAACCTCATTGAAATAACCTGCATCTAAAACCTTTACAAAATGGTGATCCACAATATCTTGGATCTAAACCTCATTGAAATAACCTGCATCTAAAACATCATCAAGGGCATCAAGAACCTACAAGCAGATCTAAACCTCATTGAAATAACCTGCATCTAAAACCCAGTGTTAGTCGATCTCAGTAGGAACTTTGATCTAAACCTCATTGAAATAACCTGCATCTAAAACCGGAATCAAAAAAAGAAAAAATCCCGCTTGGATCTAAACCTCATTGAAATAACCTGCATCTAAAACTTAACATGCGAAATCGATTCGTTGAACCGCGATCTAAACCTCATTGAAATAACCTGCATCTAAAACCATTAAATTATAATATAATTTCACTAAAAGGCTATTAAAATAAGATTTCTAAAGATTGAAAAATTAATTTATTTATAATATATCTAAACTCATAAATTATTATACTATAAATAAAAATTCATGTCCCTTTCCATTCACAAAAATCTTCATCAATAAATAAATAATTATAATTATTATTCCATACCCTTTTATGACTATTAAAGTTAAGGGTAAGTATCGTCTTTTTGGACTCGTTTAGTAATTGATTAGTTAATTTTAATTCTGATTCGCTTAAGTAACTAGTTAAATTTAATAAAATAATTAACTTATTATCCTGTAAACTAGTGATGGTCTTAACTAAAGTTTCCAATATTTGATATGGTTCAACTAATTCATCATGAATAAATGATAATTTAGATTGTTTTAATAATTTATCTATATTGGACGTAAAATTCATTCTAATTGGTAAATCAAGAAAATAAGCTTCTTGTAGAAAAATTGAAAACATTTTCCTTTGATTATCAAAAACATCAGCAATGACATTATCTTGTATATCTTGTTCTATTTTCTTTTCAATTTTGGAAATAAATATTTTATCTAAATCAAGATTAATTAAAATATCTCCATAATAATCATACGCATACTTAGGACTAATAACATTGTAGTCTTCGTCACTAAAAATAAGTTCGTCATCATAACTTTTAACTTGATTAATAATCTTAGAATTTAGGGAAGGGCTAGCAATATCTATAATATTCAAAGAGTTATCTAGTATACTATACGGTTCAAAAGGATAAATAGTAATTTTCATAATATTAAAGTCCGATCACTAGAATTAATAGCATCATCATTCTTTTTACCAGAAATAAACTTCATATCTTGATATTGTCGTTCGGTTAACATAAATGATTGAACAAGCCCTTCCTTAGGTGCCAAAACAGTTAATCTATTCTCTGTAAATTTAGCAGATTGACGACTCGTACATACTTTTACATAAACAGAGAATTGCATCATAAAGAAACCTTCTTTTAATAATTCCTTTCTAAAATGACGGTAATTTCTTCTTTGTTCACTAGTTTCAGTTGGCAGATCAAACATTATCATTAAACGCATTATTCGATACCTCACTTGGAATTCCCACCTCAATTTTTATAGAATCTTTTTTCTGATTTAAATAATCAAGACAATTTCTAACGTGATCGTAAATTGCATTTCTTAATATAATCTTTTGGTTATTATAAGTGACCTCTACATCTAACAATCTAATTAAACTAAATTTAACTTCTGGAGTTAATTCTTTAAATTTTTGATTACCTACCCATTGATCAACTATTGGACGAAACGGTTCCATTAAATCCGAACCTAAATTAAAGTAATTTACATCACTATGATGGTGAATTCCTAACTGAGTTAGTTGACCATAAGTGGTAATTTGAAGATTAACTGAAGATAAAATAATCGAATAGCCATAGTTAAGGGCATCGTTAATTGGAGAGATTCCATCCCTACTAAAATCATTTCCAAATAGTAGTAAAAAGTACTTTCTTGCTGTAACCGCTTCGCGATTAGTAATATCATCTAACTCTACACTATCTAACTCTAATACTAGCGAATCAGAGTTAATTCCAAAAAAATTAAGAACTTGAATTTGGTTACTAATCTTACTTATCACAATTTGGGTCCATAACTTCTTAGACAATAGATTTTTATTAGACCAATCAAACTGCTTTTTTAATAAACTAACGTTATTGAAATTTCTAGTATAGTTAATAACTTCTGATATTGGCTGATTAGAATTGTCACTAAAAATAATTTTGACATTATTTTTTGATAGTTCACAAATAGCAGCTGAAGTAATTACGACCTGTAAAGAAGAAACTATTAAAACTTGAATATCCTTTATATGGACATGATTAATTTCAGTATCTGTTTGGATTAATAAATTTCCTAAACTCAAAGATATCTTAGCGTGCTGAGTTACAACAACTGTTCTCCATCCCATTATTATTTTCCTCTTAGACTTGAAATTTTAATTTCTTTATTTAATAATCCTGTTGGCGAAGAATAAATTATCTTGATTGAATCTTTTAAGGTCACTGGTCCCTTACTAATTTCACAATAAAGTCTTCCGAATCTGTTACCTAATTTAATAGCCCCTAAGTCTTCAGAATGAGCATCTGTATGAAGTGCACCTAAAATTTTACTAACTATTTTAATCTTATCGTTTCCCTTATTATCTCCATTATAAAGAGGCAACGAATAGAATATTTTTTCACTCTCTTTAATTGATTCTAAATATCTTCTTTTATGGTACATCGGGAAATAATTAATGATCTGATCACAAATATAATCAAAAATACTATTCATCTTTTCATCATCTATATCATCTTTCTCATCAATTTTCATTTTCTTTAGTGGCCTTTCAAGCGATAACTGCATTGATCTATTCATACAAAATTGTTGATTACTTCGATAATCACCGCTTATTCTATAGTTTCGATTGTATCCATCAACATAGTCTCTGAATGATTGTTCCTTGTATACCTTTGGAATTAGTATTTCGAATTTTTCATTAACAAAACTAGAAATATATTTTTTTAAATAATCTAGCTTATTCGCTGATCTATTTAATTCACATACGACTGAAGTTAAAACCTTGCATATCTTTATGGTTTTCTTTTTCTTTCCAATAATTCTAATAATTGAATAATAAGAAATTTCTCCATTTGAATATCCTCCATAAAGATTTACAGGTTTATTCTTCTTTATAGGGAAAGATGGTTTAGGCTTTTTATTATCAGCTTTTAGTATTGTTTCTTTAAACATTTTATTAGTATCAGTAAAAACTCTATGCGTAACTAAGATACACTTCCAATTAAAAATTTGATCAAGATATTTAATTTGCTTTTGTTTATCCCATATAATTTCACCAGTATCTTTTGAAACTAGCTTGTCCTTCTTAAATTCTCCAAGAACATTATAATTATTAATTCCATTTAGCCTATCTAAGGATACTTTATTCTTGGGATAGTCTCCATACATTACAAATTGATTCCATGTCTTGGAACGACGCATTAAATAGTTTCCAATCATAGCAGCTAGGTATGCATCAAAAGCATGATGAAAATCATTAACAACTCTAATTTTAGGGAATTTAAATTCTCTTCTAAAGTCGGACGAAAGCTTTGCCTTTACATTTATAATTTTCGTTTCTGGATACTGGTTACTAATAATATTACTTACCAGTTTAATTACCTGTCTTGTTTCTACCAGCTGACGAGCAATAAATCGATTAGCTTGTTGATTAAATGTCTCCCTACGCATAGTTAAATTATTATACTTGGTCTTAGTAATAAATCCTCTAGTTTCCAGACTCTTCCAATGACTAATCATACTACTTCCAAATACATCCATTGCGAGTTGATTTTTCTTTACATGTTCATTGTTAATTCTAGAGGTTAAAACCCTGTTGTTTAAAGAATCATCTTTAATTAACGATTGAGGAATAATGTGATCAATATCATAATTATCTATACTATTAATGTCTAGCTTGTATGATTTATCATAAATATCACGACCGTCTTGTTGGAAATAAAGCATTAAGGCATCAGTAAAAGTAGCCCCAGAATCAACCTTTTCTTTATATTCTTTTTTAACATCCTTAGAGAACTTTTTTGACATTGTAGCTAGTTGTTCAGATCTAGATACTGTCTTTTTCCCTTTTTTCTTGTTATCTCTAGCAGCTTCAATAAAAATCCAGGAAGGTTCATAACCCATTACTTTTACAATATCCTTAACTACTAAAATTACCTGACTAATAGATCGTTTATTTTGTGGTGAAGTAAACAAATCCTTAATTGTATCTTTTAATCCACCATCAATTTTTCGATTTCTATCTAAGGTTTTATTATTAATATCAATTATCTGGGATTTAAATTCAGGACTATTAACAATCTGCATAAAGTTACGCTGAGAATTCCAAAGATGATCCATAATTGATTGATCATTATCATCTTTAATCTCTAACAATAATTTATTAGATAGCCTTCCCCAACCACGATAGCGAATGTTGGAAATTATACTTCTTTGGTTATCACTTAACCACTCAATTCGGTTTAATTGTCTTTTGAAAATTTTATTATCTTCAAAAGTTGTTGACCATGTAATTATTTTCTCAATATCATTAAAATATTTATGGTTATCAATCTTTTCATTAATGATGTTTTTTAAGTCAATGTATGATGAAAGAGAATTATTAAAATGTTTGCCATCTGATAATCCCTTAATTATCACATCGGTTGGTACTTCTGAATTCATCTTCAGATTTTCAATAATATCTTTATCCGTTACGCTTTTCTTAGATTTAAATACTTGATTAAAAATTCTTTGCTTTTGATTAACAGTTAGTAGTTCTCCACCTTCTTTACTACCATTAAACAGAACCCTGATTCGATTTAATTCATTTAAAACTGTAAATTTTTGATATGTGAGACTTTTCTCTGAAATTACTTCCTCATCAATTAAGTAACTATCAGTAGTCTTCATTCGCTCAATAAAATTCATAGCAGACTTATCACGATCTACAATCTCATCAAAATTCCATGGGGTTATTTCCCGATTATTTTTACTGTTATTTTTTCTTTCCATCCAAGCAAATTTTGAATCTTTAGAGCTTACTAGTGGTCCCACATAGTATGGCACTCTAAAACCAACTAGTTCATCTAAGGCATATGGAAAGGCCTTTTTTCTAACGGCATCACTAGTTGGATTTGGAGTTGATAATTTTTTATGGAATTCAGCTTGATTTTTAATTATTTCATCCATCTCACGTTGATGAACTTGATATGGAATCGATGAATTAGCAGCGGTTCTTTGCTTTACCAAATAATTTGGATTATTCGTATTTGCAGCAGCTATAATTCGTTTAGAAAAATCATCCTTTCTTTCCTTCAGTATCTTCTTCAGTTTTGGATAAAAAGTTTCAATCTTACCGTCGGAATTATAAATATCATAAGCTGACATTAACTCCTTACCAATTTTAGGATTTGCCTTACTAAATGCCTTTAGCTGATTTAATTGTTTCCCATATTGTTCATATGAACTAATCATTTTTTCAGATAGACTCTGATTCCCTGGGATAATTCCAGAAAGCTGCACTTCAGCATGCAACTTTTTCATTTCATTAATCAAATCATACACATCGGGAACTTTAGATAAGTAACTACTAATGTCATCTACTTTATCATCCCAATCCTTAATATATGTCGGAAATTTACTTTGATCTTCATCAGAAACATCAAGTCCAAATAATTCTTCAAAGTTAGTTTTATTTCCTAAGATACCACTAATTAAATTATTTAAAATATTTTCATCAAGCTTGTTTTCTATTATTTCATCAACAATATCTTTTTTCTTATCTGCATTAGATTTTTTATGATCAAAAGCAATTTTCTTAACCAAATCAAAATCACCACTGAAACCGTTAAAATCCTTGTTAATTTTTAAGAGTTGTTCTTTGATACTATCAAATGATTCTTCCCAGTTAGAATTTTTAACATTAAAACTATCTGCTGAACCATCCATTAAAAAATTCCCACGATACTTAACAATATGATGAATTGCTAAATAAACTAATCTAATATCAAAGGGCTCATGCTTGGTCATCAGAGCATTTCTTAGATGATAAATCGTTGGATAAAGCCGATGGTACCTTTTATCTGTCATCCCAGCTATTAAATTGCTTGCATAACCATGTCGATTAGGATCATCAGGATGTTCACTAAAGTATTTTAGCCGTTGGAAAAAATTAGGGTCTTTTTCAATAATTTCATCATAAAAAAAGTTATCTAATATTTTCAATCGCCATTTTCTTCTTTTGTAACGCCTTCTAGCAGCTCTGTATGTTCTAGTTTTAGCTGCTGTCTCACCTTCATCGAAAAGGCGAACTCCAATGGCATCCTTTCCTTTAACTCTGAGAATCTTACTATTACCATCAACGATTGTCCATCCAACTGATCCGACACCCATGTCTAATCCAATTCCATAAGGTTTTTTATCCATAATAGCCTCCTAAAATTAAATCAATCTAATAAAATATACTAAAATCATAGAAAAAAAGGAGAAAAATCATTAAATGTGATTTTTCTCCCCTCAACGTTTTATATGTATGGCACTAACGAAGTGCCTAAAGATACTTAAATAAGCATCTAAAAAGAAAACTCAGCAAAAGCCTTGTTTGATTTTAACGTTACGCAGATTACTTCAATGAGTTTTAGATTAATTAAATTATATACCAATAGTATTTTTAATGTCAACAATAAACTATATTAATTTATTGTTTTTGAATTAATTTAAATTAAATTATGATGATTGTGAATTCTTCCCTATCTCAACACCATCCCCAACACCGAAACAACTAATATCAAACCAAACATCACCGCATGAAACTGCTTATGATTCATCAACAACGCAATGTATTCACGAATCGTTGCGTTCGGTACAAAAAAGCGACTCGTTTTAGCACCAAGGCCTTGAATATTCAACCCTGCTTGTTGCGCATAGATTCCTGCTCTAAAGATATGATAATCATTGGAAACATAAATCCCCTCGTTAAGCGGAATATGCATTGCTTCAAGGATTTTCTTCGAATACAACATGTTCTGCAGCGTCGTTTTTGACTTCTTTTCAGCTATTACATGTGCTGATGGAACACCTTTTTGAATGGCATAATCACGCATCGCTTGGCCCTCAGGCACCGTTTCATCGCCCCCTTGACCACCTGAACAGATCAATAATGGTGCATGGCCAGTCTTGGCAAGTACTTGATGATAAAATTGGATGCCCTTATCGATCCGCGAAGCTAGTAATGGGGAAACTTGATCACCATTCAATAGTCCTGCTCCTAAAACAATAATGAACTGTTTGTCTAGTCGCAGTTTTTTGAACGTAAACAACGTTGCTGCGGCCATAAACGAAATCACACAGAATAGCACGTATAGGACGGATAAGATTATGAACGTATTAATGAATACACCAAGCGGTCCCATTCGATGTTTATCAAATACCAAGTTCACAATTGGAAATAAAAGCGTAATGACACCAATAAATAGAGTTAACATATTGGCTAACGTGTGGTTTTCGCGTCGCCAGACGATCCAAGCATTCCAGAGCCAAAAGAAACCCTGGAAGAAATAGATTAATGCTGCGATCAACACTAAGATTAAGAAAAAGATTACATACAAACGCACCAAAACCGAGTTATTAAAACTAAGAATCAAAATTGAAAGCGTAATAAAAACCCCACCAGCGGCAATTGTGGCTAAAAAACCATTTAGCAAGCGAACAGGGTTACTACGGTAACTTAAACATAGTAATCCAATAAATAAAACTGTAATCATAGCTGAAATCATGTAAACAGCGATTGGAAACACCCCTTCTTTTATGAATCTAATAAATTCATTTTAGCATAAAAAAGAGCCCCTCCAGATTAAGGAGAGACTCTTCTTCATTACATTACATGTTCATTGATCTGTTTTATCTCTGGACGGCGTTCTTTTTGAAACCCCGACGTCTTAGCAACCACGTATAATGGCCGTTCACGTGAAGTTTCAAAGATTCGGTAGAGATATGCACTCATAATTCCTAACATTAATAGGGAAATTCCGAATAGTTCAAACATTGATACGATCGCAAATTGCAAGGTTGCAAATCCGGTAAAGAGGGAGACTAAGCCGTAAATCAAACCGATTGCAATCATTAATCCACCAACGACGTTCACTAGTTTTAGTGGTACATCTGAAAATGACGTGATTCCATTCATTGAAAGGTGCAACATTTTTGATAACGGATACTTAGTAGTTCCCGCCGTTCTTTCGTCACGTTCGTACTCAACTGCGGTTTGTTTAAAACCAACCCAACTGACCATCCCGCGAACAAAAGGATCTGGCTCATCCATCTTGGACAAGACCTTAACTACCTTGCGATCCATTAATCTAAAGTCACCCGTATCCAGCGGAATATCGATATCAGCTAGTTTATGCAAAATCCGATAAAAAGCGGATGCACTAAATTTCTTAAACCAGCTTTCACCATCACGTTGCAGTCGTTTTCCATATACTACGTCGTAGCCTTCCCGCCACTTATTGATCATTGCAGGAATTACGGAAGGTGGATCTTGTAAGTCCGCATCCATCACCACGACTGCATCTCCAGATGTATAACGAATTCCTGCGGTAATCGCTAATTGGTGGCCGAAGTTCCGTGAAAATTGAACTAGGCGAATGTTGTCATATTGTTGTTCAGCTTCCTGAATAATTGTGGCACTCCGGTCCACGCAACCATCATCCACAAAAATTAATTCGTATTCTTCAGGTTGGCTGGCAACGTAGTTTTCTAAAATTTCAATCGTATGCTTAATTCCGGCTTCTTCATTGAACACCGGCAGGACAATTGAAATTAAAGGATTTTCAGTTCTTGCCATGCCCTAACCTCCTATTGTTATTTGTAAATCGTTGATAAGTCGTAAAGCGTACCGCTATTACCACCCATCATACCACCACCAGT
The DNA here is from genome assembly GCF_058508515.1 of Nicoliella sp. ESL1120. NCBI lineage: Bacteria > Bacillati > Bacillota > Bacilli > Lactobacillales > Lactobacillaceae > Nicoliella > Nicoliella sp. ESL1120. The sequence goes on along the minus strand of NZ_CP196384.1, from coordinate 70,186 downwards.
AGGCATTTGTTGATTATTGCTCTTACCCTTTGTGCTGGATGGCTTCATAGATGGCCGCTTGCCATTAAACTTACCACTTGGTTTCATTCCACTAGGGCCACCACTCATTTTGCCGCTTTGTGTTGGCATTTGGCCCTTAGTTTTAGTACTTCCAGTTAATTTAGAACTAGTATTCGTAGTAGTTGTAGTGCCACCGTAATCACTAGCCTTAACCTTCTTCGCATGTTTCTTGATCCAGTTGACAATTGCACTATTAGCAGAACCAGACTTACCACCTGAGTAGTAGTACTTCAATTCGCCACTCTTAACCAACTTCTTAAATTGGCTCAGTGTAATTGCAGGATCGGTCCCATTAAATCCACCCATTGCCATAACTGCTTTACCAGTCTTGATAATGTATGGCGCAGCGGTACCAGAATCATCAGTCGCAAAGAGGTACTTCGCATTGCCTTGATTCTTTTCAAGATAATTGAGCAACTTAGTGTTAACGCTTCCGTTTCCGATACCACCACCGGCACCACCTTGACCATTGCTACTGAGTAGATCAGGCCCTGCAGTTGGGATGGCAGCTGATTCACCAGCAATCGCTGGTGTCATTGACCAAAACGCTGGGGCTAACATAATGGTTACCAAACCACCAATGGTAAACGACTTCAAAGGCTTACCTGGTTTGAGCAATAGAATCAATCCAAAGCCAATTCCAGCGATGATGAGCAACCAAGTTGCCCAAACGTAGTAACTACTTACATACCATGCTTGTAGTAATGCGGTTGCTACCACTGAGAATGGTAGCAAGTAGCGTTTCCAGTCTTTAAAACTAGCCGCTGCTTTGAGTTGTTTGAACATCGTTACCAATCCGATTCCAAAGAATGCGGCGATTGGTGGGGCAAGCATGATCGTGTAGTATGGATGGAAGAAACTGGCAACGGAGAAGAATCCATATACCGGTACTAGCCAACCAGCCCACATCACGACTTGCTTTTGGTTCGCGGTTAATTGATACCATTTCCGCTTGCGATCTAAGAAGAATACAAAAGCACTAATCATCCCAACTAACGAGAATGGTAATAACCAACTAATTTGTGGTCCTAATTGGTCTTGGAACAATCTTAATGGTCCAGCGGTTCCGATGTTAAATGCGCCACCGGCACCTCCCATGCCACCGCCGTTCATTCCACCACGACGGTTTCCACGACCGGTCATCCCAGTTGGAGGAGTTCCCCCAGCTTGACCATTAGCAGACCGTTTCCCAGTGGTATTCCCACCAGGTTGTCCACCTTGTTGCATTCCATTATTTGACTTCGACTTGCTAGTGCTCCCCATTCCTGGGAACGCACCACCAGTTCCAGTCGTTTGTCCTAATAGTCGTTCCGTTCCGTTGTAACCAAATGCTAATTCTAGCACGGAGTTATGTTCAGAACCACCTTCGTATGGGCGCTTGCTTGCAGACGTCATGTCGACTGACAATGGCCAAATTAAGGTAAAGACAACTAATGCAACGGTTGCTAATGAAAGGTGAGCCAACTTCTTCTTCCAATTATAATGCGAAGCTAACCAGTAAAACAATAACATTCCTGGTAAAATCATAAAGGCTTGCAACATCTTAACGTTGAATGCCACCCCAATGACTGCAAAACTGGTTACTAGATACCAAAGTTTATGCTTATCGACTGCCTTTTGCAGCAGGTAGATTGCGAATAATAGGAAGTAAATTAACGTTGCATCCATGTTATTCGTCCGCGAGTCAGCAACTGCAATTGGCGTAAGCGTCATTGCAAGTGCAGCTAAGTTCCCAGCAACGCGGCCAAACTTTGGTTTTACCAAGCGGTACATGAGGTATACCGATCCAAGTCCAAAGAGGACTGATGGTAAAACGACACTCCATTGATGAACCCCAAAGATTTTAGCACTGATCGCCATAAACCAAAGTGCAACTGGTGGCTTATCAACCGTAATATATCCAGCGGGATCAAAACTAGCATACCAGAAGTTTTTAAAATTCTGGGTCATACTAGTAATGGCGGCCGTATAGAAATCATTGGCACTCCCTGCTTCCCAAATTTTCCATGAATAAAGTATTGCAGCAACGACCAGCGTGGCTACTAAGAACCAATCCAGCCGAAATCGTTTTTGCTGTATTTTTGCATCGTGATGCTCAGCTCGTGTTGTTTCAACTTGATTTGATTGATCTGGCATTTCACATCATGCTCCTTTCGAATTGAATAACCATAGTTTAAGACCCGAACCATAAATTAACCTTAAAAAACTAAATTAAAATGATATTTATTTCATTTCCGTTTACAATAGTTGATATTAGGAGTGATTTTGATGCAAAACTTACAAATATTAATTGTGGAAGATGATGAGGCATTAGCCAAGAGTATCGCTGGCTTCTTAGAACCACTTGGTCAAGTCAACATTGCAACCGACGGGTTGATTGGCCAACAGATGGGGGAAGACAATATCTATGACATTGCGATCTTAGATTTAATGCTCCCAGAAAAAAGCGGCTATGATATTTTAAAACAGTGGCGCAGCGTTGATCATCTCAACCTTCCCGTCTTAATCTTAACTGCAAAGGATACGATTGCCGATAAGGTGCAAGGATTCTCGAACGGGGCTGATGATTATCTAACAAAACCGTTTCATCGTGAAGAGTTACTACTACGGGTTAAAGCGTTATTAAAACGAGCTGGTCACCTAGGTGATAACAATCAATTATCAGTCGGCCCGTTTCACGTTGATTTAAGTAATCGCACAATTACGATCAACGACCAAGCCGTGCAATTGAATGGTAAGGAATATGATCTCCTCACCTACTTCCTTCAAAATCCAAATATTATTATAACTAAGGATCAAATTTTTGACCGTCTATGGGGATTTGACTCTGAAACCACCTTAACGGTTGTTGAAGTCTACATGAGCAATGTTCGCAAAAAAATTAAAGCGGTCCTAGGGGCCCAACCAATTAAAACAATCAGAAGCGTCGGCTACCTATTCGAAACGGAGGGGTAATCATGAAGCCCAATAATCCACAAAAACAGCAGCAATGGCGCCTATTCATTAAAGAATTAGTAGCGTTCGCCCTGCTCTTTTTAAGCCTAGGCTTAATTATTTACCTCTTCTTTAGTCAATCTATTTATCGCAATATCGACCATAGTTTAACGGTCCAAAAGCAACAACTAATGGTCCAAAACACAAATCAAAAGAAGCGAATGGCCCCTCCTAAGTTCCAAAACGGCCGTAATTTTTCCCAACCACCTTCGTTGAACAGTCCCTTTCGGACTAACGAAATTATCTTTAATAGCAAGGGAGAGATTGAAAACGCTGCTGCCTTAGGTAACCGAACCTACCAATTATTTAGCAAGGCGAAGTTAAACCCCGCTGCTTTAAACAAGATCCAGGATATGACTTTGACCTATAATGGTATTATCAGTCATTTTCGTTCATTACTAATCAAGGTACCTAACACCGCCCCTGACGAAAGAACTGCTGGTAAATACGTATTAATTCTAGAAAACGTCGATAGTGATTTACTAGCCATCAATAGTTTTAAAAATGCTTTGATCGGGACATTAATCCTATTTTGGCTATTAGCAATTGCAGTTGCGTTTCTACTATCTAAAGCAAGCATGAAACCAATCATTAAGTCATGGCAACGACAACGTGAATTTAGTTCTAACGCCGCCCATGAATTACGCACCCCATTGACGATCATTCAAAATCAGATGGAATCAATGCTTACCAAACCTAAGGCAACCATCCTTAGTGAGATTGATTCAGTCTCGACCACTTTAAATGAAACCCGCCATTTAAAAATTTTAACCGATCGTCTGTTAACACTCGCTCGTTCCGATTCAGACATTATCCAAATTCAAAAACAGTCAGTGGAACTCAAACCATGGTTTGAATCAATCCTGCCACCCTATCTAGAAATTGCGACCAGCCAAAATAAGGCTTTCACCCCCTGGATTGAAACCAACGCGACAGCCCAAATCGATCCTGATTTAATTCGTCAACTGGTAACGATTATTTTTGATAATGCATCTAAATATACCAAACCTGGTGATAGCATTGGCATCACCGTTTTAAACGATGAACGTCACTTTACCATTCGAATCAGCAATACCGGTGAACGGATCCCTGATAAGGATAAAAAGCGGATTTTTGAACGCTTCTATCGAACTGATAAGTCTCGTAATTCAGAAACAGGTGGTCATGGTCTCGGCCTAGCGATTGCTAAATGGATCGTAAGTGAACATCACGGTAAGATCATGGTCCGTGATCAACAGCCCAAGGGGACCGTCTTTGAAATTCAAATTCCATTAGAATAATAAAAAACTAGACCAAACTGGTCTAGTTTTTTATTGCTTTCAATTTGGTCTTCCAACAAGATGCTGCGGATGCAACCAGCAGTACGGACGATCAGAATCACCTGGGTGTCCTTATCGCTTGCCCAGTGCCAAGCTTATCGACCGTAGGACTAGAAACATCTTTATTTTTTAGTTAATGTAAGAAATTATTGAAAACAATTTATTTACAACTTAGGTTTCATATGCTAATATTTACATATGAATTAATTAACATATGAAGGAGCTTGAATATGATAAATGCAATTTTTACTGGAATTACAGCCTATATTTCCACTGGTGTTGACTACCTATTAATTTTAATGACCGTCCTCACGTTCTATTCAGAACCATCAGAAAGAATCAAGGTTTACCTGGGCGACCTAATCGGAACCATCTTTTTAATTAGCATCAGTTTACTCTTTTCACTCAGTTCACGCTTCCTTCCAGCAGAGTGGATGTTGGGATTATTAGGAATTATCCCAATTTTAATTGGACTTTATATTCTAATTCACCTGGATGGTGATAACGAGCAGGAACAGGTGACTAAACGCCTTTCCAAAAACAATCTGATCTTAAGTGTTATCATCATCACCATTACCACTTGTGGAGCTGACAACATTGGTATTTACGTCCCTATCTTTGCTCAAATTAGCCATTGGGGTGAACTAATAATAATCTTAATGACATTCTTCGTCATGCTTACCATCTTCTTTTTACTAGGGTTAGTATTTGTCAGACTGCCAGTTGTGGCAAGAATACTAGCTAAGTATGGCGATCTTTTCACGGCAGTTGTATACATTGGAATTGGTGGATTCATCCTAATTGAAGCTAACACGATCAACCATTTCATTGGGCTCATTATTTAAAAAAGCCAAATAAAAAACTGACTAACCCATTTGCTGCGCTAGTCAGTTTTTTAAATTTAAATTAGTTTTTGTCGCTTTGGTCACTATCTTGATCGTCCTTTGAACCAAATTTTTCCTTGGCTTTATCAACTTCGCCATCAACAAAGTCCTTAGCTTTGCCTAAGAAACCTTCTGCTTTCCCCTTGGCTTCGTCAACTTTATCGCCACTGACTTTGCCTTTGACTTCGTCAAATTTACCCTTTAATTTATCTTTTTCATTTTCTAAACTCATTGCAATTCCTCCTCAAATATTAATATGCCTTCATTATAATTCATTCTGATAAAAAGTAACGTAATATGCTCATGTGTTCAATCTTTTTTAAATGATTTATTCACTTTTAATATTTTTAAAAGATAACCACGCTGCAATTAATAGTAAGCCAAAAAGGATAACGGCAGAGATAACCATCCCAGAAAAAGTACTTAATAACCAGTTGCCAATAAATGGCAAACGGTTAATAATTCCTAAACCACAACTGCCAATTAAATAGATGACAAATGGTAACACCATCTTATTATTTTTAAACTTCATATAGATTGCAAAGATTATAATTGCAAATAGCGCGACTACAATAATTCCAATGATTCCATCTAACTTGAAACGAAGTGGTGTTTTTAAGAAAATTAACAATAAGAATCCAATTGATATTAATCCTGCTAATGCAATAAAGACAAGTATTCTACCAATCCGATTACTGAGTGCACCATAAACAGTTATTCCAACTGCCTTAATAATTACAAAAGTAAGGATCGTAAAATAGATTGTTGCAACTAATAGGTTTCCAAAATCAAACTGAATTTTGGGTGAAAGAATTTGTCCATCAATAAAAAAGAAAATTAAAATTGCCACACACATTCCAATAATTTTAGCCAATCCGATTGAATCAAAATGGGTTTGATTGATAATACCATCAGCTGCTTCCTTGGGTTGCGTGCCAAAATAGTCAGCAGCACTGATTCCATCTTTTTGGGCATCAATTATATCGTTTAAAATTGATAATAATTGTGATTCTATCACCCCCTCATTCCTAAATATCCCATTAATTCTTATGTATACCAGTAAATCATCATAATATTTTTTATTTTTTTCATTAAGCTGCTCCCGCAACTTATTGTTTTCTTCAACCATTTGTTCATTATTCATTGTCGTTTCGCTCCCTATCAATTAATTGATTAACCGCTGTTTCCAAGCGCAGCCACTCCCCAGTAAAATCTTCTTTAGCTTGCTTGCCAAGTGGCGTAATAAAGTAATACTTCCGATTCGGCCCATCCTCAGAATTTACCATTTTACTTTCGATCAACCCGTTTTTTCCCATTTTCATTAATAATGGATAAATGGTCCCCTTAGGAACTTCAGATAAACCATACTGATTCAGCTGCTTACTTAGTCCATAACCATATTCTGGCTGCTGATTCAAAATCATTAATACAATCCCTTGTAAAATACCCTTTAACATCTGACTAGATATATTTGTCTTCATTCTCATTCCTCTTCACTAGTTTGTTTAACATAATAGTAATATATATTATTTCAACTAGTTTGTAAAGCATACTAGTTGAAATAAAAAAACTTAGTCATAAACGACTAAGCTTTTTAACTAGTCAACACCCTTCAGTTCCCTTAGCATATCAATATTTTAACCTTTCAAGCCATTCAGAATATGCGGACGAATGAAAATTTAAATTCGCGAAAGATACTTTTATTTAAAATCTACTTCATTTTATCGCACCCTACCATTCTATTTTGGTAACGGGAACTGGAAATCGAATGGCGGCGATAGGTGGTCAGCTGCTTATCATTATAATTAGCAATATTTTTGCCATTAATGAGTATGTCGCCCTTAGTGTTCTTATCCAGACCGCAAAGAATGTTCAACAGCGTTGATTTCCTAGCACCAGAGGCCCCAACGTTAATCGTTAGTTCTCCCTAATCGATTGCAAATGAAATAGCATCATTATCCCTGGTTTCATTCTCATCAGTTCCATAGATTTTAATAACAAAGTCTCAAGATCATTAAAATAAAAAGCGCTCTGCGCTTCTTTAAATCAATATTAAAACAAGCGGTGCGCTTTTTTACAAGTTTCATCGATAACATCATACACCTGATTAAATTGTGATTCTAAGCGGCGCTTTGCATTCGCCACCATCCGCCGCTTAATAATTGGCGGTAGCGTCCACAGTACTATTCCAGGAACGCCAATAACCAGGGCTAGTGTTAACCCAGAATTTTGGTACGCTAGGTAACCGATGCCAACTAGGCAGGTCCCGAGGACGCCAATCAGCATTGCCATGATCGTGGCCGTTAGGACCTGCTTTACATGCAATTTTTTTAACTGGTCGATGCCGAATTCAAACTTGCTTTGCAGCCGCCTTAATTCAGCCTTATTGTTAATGTTTCGGTTTCGTTTCATCTTAATGAGCACTCGGTCGATCGAAGCCCGGTAAGCAGTTTGTTGAATGATCACCCAACCGAAGTTCGGGTAATCATCTAAGTAGCGGTCAAGCATCCGCCTGGGAACCACTACTTCGTGGTATTCATAGTTAACGTAGTCTTCGTTTGATTTCATTATCGTCCCTCCTGAGGCCCTTCATTAATTGGTCGTTGCGGTAACCAGACCGTAAAGATGCTTCCACTCCCCACCTTACTACTTACGGACACCGTCCCGTTCAACATGGTCACGATCTGTTTGACCATTGCCAAGCCGAGCCCGTTGCCTAACTTAGAGTGCGACGCATCCCCCTGGTAGAATTGGTCAAAAATGTGCTTGACCGTTTTTTGATCCATCCCAATTCCAGTGTCACTGATCGTTACCAAGACCCCGTTATCATCAACCGTTTGTTTCAACTTGATCCGCCCGTTTTGCGGGGTGAACTTAATCGCGTTATTTAAGAGGTTGTTCCAAACGATTGCCAGCAACTCTTGATCAGATTGAATTGGGTAGTCATTCAAAAGATCCACTTCGAACTGAATATTTTTGACTGACCACTGGGTTTCAAGATCCAATGAACAATCAACTAGTTGGCGAGTCAAATCAAACTCGGCGCATTTTTGGTTAATCGACTGGTTGACTAGCTTATTCAAACGCAACACGTTCGTTACTAGCGAAGAGAGATTGTCCGTTGCCTGCCCGATTGCTTGGGCCGCTCGCTGCCGTTGCGCTGCACTTAAATCATCGCGGCTCAACTGCTTGGAATAGCTTTGAATCACCGCCAGTGGTGCCTTAAACTCATGGGAGACGTTGCTGATGAAATCATTCTTCAGTGTCTCGGTCGAACCCAATTCAGCCACCATTTGATTAAAGTTTTCAAATAGTAGGTCGATATAATTATACTGACTCGGTCTGTGGACTGGTGCCAAGTAGACCGAAAAATCACCATCAGCAACCTTTTTAGCGGCGGTGCTTAATTTGTTAACTGGTTTTTCGTACTTCAGATACTTTCGAATGGTAATAAAGGTAACAAAAATGGCCGCCACCAATATCCAATAGAGTAGATACCACCCCACGTATTGATTATGAAAGACCTGTTCAATGTCTTTAGTATACAGGATTCCTGGAAGCCCCCCGACAACGGCGAACAATATTAAAGTTATTAGGTATTCCCACCATGAAAAGCGGTTGTGGTTCAATCGGCCCCGCGTGGTCCATTTTTTATGCTTAACCATTATTCATCACCACTTTATAACCTAGTCCGTGAATCGTTTTGATATGGAATTCACCGACCATCTTGACCTTGTCCCTAATTTTAGTAATGTAGACGTCGACCGACCTTAAACTACTGGATGAATCGATATCCCAGAATTCATCTAGTAGTTGGGATCGCGAAAATGCACGGTTCGGATACGAAAGTAGCTTATATAGGATGTCAAATTCACGCACCGTCATTGCGACCTCTTGACCCTGATAGGTCACCGAACGCGAATCCGCGTCCATTAGAAATCCACCCAACTGAACTTGTTGGCTCTGAGCAATGTGGGAACGCCTTAAAATCGCGTGAATGCGTAAAATCAGTTCGTCAATATCGATCGGTTTGACCATATAATCATCAATTCCGATTCGAAAGCCATCCTGCTTGGTCTTAAAATCATCCCGAGCGGTTACGAATAAAATCGGAATCTGCTCGTCGACTCCACGAATCGTCTGGGCAAATTCAACCCCGTCAACATCAGGCATCATTACGTCGGTAATAATTAAGTCAAAATTTTGATCATACATTGCATCATAGGCAGTCAAAGCATTCAAACAACCCACTGCAATAAATTGATTCTCCCGTAAATACTGACAAACGATTTGGTTGAAGTTTTCATCATCTTCAACCACTAATACTTTTAACATCTTGATTTTTCTCCTTGCATTTAAAAATTGACTCTCCAATTGGATTGAAGAGCCAATCGTTATTTAATCATGATCTCGTAATTTCAAAAAGGCTCTTTTAAAAAGGTAAAAGCCACAAATTGCAACTAACGCTAAAACAATGCTTCCCACCACGACTGGTACAATCATGATTCCCAGCAAAGTCGGTCCGTAGCTTAAGAGTTGATCGGCAGAAAGTGACCCTAAGCCACCGAACACCCCCGCAATCGGGTATAACATAAAACTACTCCGTGCACTGACTAATAAAAATAACCAGGCGACCCCAACTCCTAAAATCAATCCAATCAATCCAACTAAAAATTCCATTAAAATCGCTCCCTTAATTTATTAATTTACAAACAATAGATTAGCGGGAACTTATTGATGAAATGTTAATCAAATGTTGCTGAAATGTTAAAATCCATTTTTTCGATAAAAATGACTCCGCACTAAAATCACGACCCCAATTAGAAACAGGCATCCTCCAATACAAATGCCGAACAACCCAGTTGCAGAAGACGCACTGGGTGAATGCTTGAACGAAAGAATTGCATACTGGGTCATCACGATTGCAACCAAGCCATCGGCAATGCTAAGCGACTTTAAGAATAAGATAATCGGACTATTTAACTTGCGGGCCTTGAACCAACCAATCACTGATGAAATGAGTTTAATAAAGCCAACTAACGCAATTAGCTCCACCACGATTTCACTATACGACTCATTGTTAGCACGGGTATACATATAAGCAGAGATTGCAGCTAAGATCAGGCCCAAGCAGCTATATAGAACCCCACCCTCACGGAGGTAAAAAGTTTCCTTGGCCGCTCGTTGCACTCCCGATATTCTTTGGAGCCGAATCTGGGTGTAACGACGCAGAAAATACACCCTGGTCACAAATAAAACGAAGTAGTAGATGCCGAAGATAAAAAACCAAGTTGATAAATAAAAGATGCTCAGACCAATTTTAAAAATCGCGATCAAGGCATTTGTGATCGTGTTGAAGACGCTGAACAACGCAACTTGATCGGATTTAGTATTAACGTGGCGCTTTAAATTTAATTTTTCCAGTAGTTGATTAAACATTGAACTATCCTTTCAATTGATTATCACTATTATTAGTATAGCAAAATATCACTAAAAGGATAATTCAATTAAAAGCAAAGGCAATTAACTGTATTTTAATCTAGTGCTCACTTATAATTAACTTTAAAAATTGTAAAGAAGGAATCACGCCATGGCTAAAAAAATTTTATTAACCCCTACCATCGATCAATTCATCGATCAAAGAATCAAGGCCCACGGAATCGAACCAGTCGTGGTAGCCAGTCAAAAGCCAGCAGATATCTTATCTCAGGCTCAAGATGTCGATGCCATCATCTTAATGGCGAGGGAATTTCCAGACACCATGTTCGACCAAATGCCGAACCTAAAAATCATTGCGCGCCAGGGGGTCGGATATAACAACATTGATATCGACGTTGCTGCTGCCCATGGAATCTGGGTAACCAACGCACCAGGTGGTAATTCCAAGGCGGTCGCTGAAAACGTGATCAACGATATGCTAATTCTGTCTAAGGATTCCTACAATATTTCTAAAGAGATGCGCGAGGGGAACGACCGCTACGGACAACGCGAAATGGCAACCGAAATTAATCATAAAACTTTGGGAATAATCGGTTATGGCCACATCGGTCAAGATGTCGCTAAAATGGCAACGGGCTTCGATATGAATACCTTGATTTATAACCGGACACCGCGTGAATCACCATACGGCAAAATGGTCTCAATGGATGAGATTTTTAAGCAGGCCGACTACATCTCGTTGCACCTGCCCGCCACCAAGCAGACCATCAACACAGTCGCCAAACCACAGTTTGAAATGATGAAGCCATCCGCATACTTGTTGAACCTAGGCCGTGGTCCACTGGTCAACCAGGATGACTTAATTGCGGCGTTGAAAAACCATGAAATTGCTGGGGCGGCATTGGATGTCTATGATGAAGAACCACTACCGATGGATAGCCCACTGCGTGAATTGGATAATGTTTTCATTACTCCGCACTGTGCTGGCCACACCAAGGAAGCCTGGGAACAGATGGCTAACCATGCGTTGGATAATATTTTAAACGTGTTTGATGGCAAACAACCGCTCACTCCGGTAAACACCGTCAAGTAATGCATTAAAAAATGGTTCCTAACAACCGAAGTCCAACCTCCAGCTGCTAAGAACCATTTTTTAGGATGCAGTTTCCATTGTTAATTATTTTTTGATTCAACAACGAGTGCAATCACCATTCCAATGCCCCCACTTGCTATCCCGATCAAAAAGTAATCATCATTGAGCAACCCAAAGATGCCCATGCTCACCATTAAAATAACAATTGCCGCTAGCATTTTCTTACTAAACGGCCTGTTAGATTCAATTGATAGTGAATTATAAAACTTCCGAAGCCTAGCCAGGGCAAATACGACCGCCATTGAAATGATGATGATGATCAGCCTTAGTACGTGGCCGTTGTTGATTGGCCAGTATTGATTCCAAATCATTACGGCCGTAAAGAAGAAATCAATTAAGAGCAGCACCCATAAAATCGGTTTTAACGCCATTTTGACGTCTGCCTTCTTCAAATAATCACGCATCCCCGTATCTTCTTTTAATAACGTATCCAACGAAACGTGGTAATAATCACTCAATTTCACCAAACTATCAATATCTGGATAGCTCTTTTCATTTTCCCAACTGGAAACTGTTTGCCGCGTAATTGAAAATTGCTGCGCCACATCCGCTTGGGTTAACCCCATTGCGATGCGTTGCTTTTTCAGTCGTTCGCCAAATTTCATGCTGATTCCTCCTAAAGTCATTTCCTTATTAACGATATTATTACTAAAACTCAAATTGATAGCAAGCAAAGAATCATTGACATGTTGATATAACAGTCTTTATGGATGAAATTATTTTTTTAATTGATAAAAATTAATTTAGTATTTAGTTCGTAAAGAAAGGTTAATGTAGTATTTACTATTCAAATCAACTCAGTTATATTGATAATTATCAAACCATCAGTAATTCAAATAGAGGTGATTATCATGAGTAGAAAAAATTCATTTTCCTTTGGCGTTGCGGTAATCAGTTTAACGATGATTATCATTCCATTCACCATCATTTCATTATCAATTCAATCGACATTGTTCAATATTATGTTCTTTACCCTCTTTTTTACTGGTTCATTTTGCTACGGCAGATTCGTTTATGATAAGAGAAACAATAACATTTGGTTCCTTAGCTTGGCGGTACTATTTTGGATCGCATCCATTACGACTATTTTTTGATATTTTTGAATGAAATCCGTATAATTAAATTAAATTTTTGCTCAAAATAAAGTTAAAGGATCGGTATCAGACATGCAACCAATTTTATTTAAGGGCTACCAATTTGAATTTGAACCAGGGACCCCAGAATTCATGATCGACCAAAATAGTCTGGTTTTTTTCAAAACTCAAAACGAGGTCATGATTCATATTAGTGTTAAGGATGATCAATTAATTTTAAAGCCCCGTTATGGGGTCTCATTCCAAAAACTAGCAACCAAAAAGTATAAAATCATTAAAAATCAATAGGAGAAATGAATGGAGCAAGAAGTCTCGATTGGTAAGTTTAAAATTAAATTTGATTCACGCAGCGCAAACATTGTTAATAATAAAGACTTAAGCAAAATTATTTTTTTAGATCATCATTATGCAGATGTGATCTTAAAAGTTGAATTAGTGAACGAACAGCTAGCGTTTTCGATTCCCACAGAATCTGCGGTTGACGCCGAAGTGCAAATAATTGGAATGAACACCTTGCAATACCAAATCATCTTGAAGTAAAAGGGATAACAAATGAAAATAGCTCAAATTAACAATTATTTATTTAAATATAACGAAAAGCAAACCACCTGTTTTGCAGATTTCAATAATGAAAGAATTGCATTCATTCATAATTCAGAAACTCAATTAGTGATTGATATTATCGATGGCAAATTAACTTTTCATCCCGAAAAATTCATCAATATTTTTGAAGAAACTGAAAATCATTATCTAATTGAAATGCTAGATTAGTTATATGGAGAAAAGCAATGCAAAATGTAAAGATTAACAATCAAACTTTTTACTACCAAGATTCGATGGTTTACTTTTATGATCAGCAGGATAATACTCTCTTATTTATGCTTACCATCCCCACCGATGATACGATCACTGCTTATGATGACCCGCAATTAATCATTGAGTTTAGTGGTTCAGATGTCACTTTCACTCCACTTTGGAACATTGAAGTTAAGCAGTTAGGTCCAAATGAATACATTTTAGAAGAACCAGATGATTAATAATGAACTGTAAACTATTTTTTGAATGCAAATAAAAAACAGGACGTGGTCTAAAACCAGGTCCTGTTTTTTTTATTTTAGCTTCGCAAACACTTTTGAAAGTTCAGTTAGATATGATTTTGATAATTCCCAATCACGAGTAATAATCGCATATCTTTTTTTACTAGGTTTATCAGCAGCATAAACTTCCTTTTCTATTTTCTTATTACTAAAATCTTTAATAATTTTTGAATGAATTAATTGAAGCTTTTTATAATCCTTTTGATTAATTTTATTTTTAATTAATGGTAACGCCCCTCTATGTGCACCATCAACAGCATTTGACAAGCCAACTACCGCCTGACTTCTGCCAACAAAATCTTCCTTTGGTTTGGTACTTTTGTCGCCTTTAACATATTTATCCATCGTTTTATTAAGATTCTTTACTAATCCAGCAGCAGCCTGACTAAGGCCCTTAAAGGAATTAGGGTACTTTGGACTTAAACTAGACAAATTATCATTATTTTTAGGAACTTTAATTGTGTAATCATAAGCATCACTAAAAGTAGCAAGGTTGAGCTGAATTGCCTTATCATACTTTAAGGAAACTTTAGTAACTAAGGATTTACTACTTTGACTAGCAGCGTGAACGGTATTTGGATTAAACGAACTAATCATTTGGGCAGAAAAGCCACTTAATGCTGTCACAGCCAACAATACTGATAAATGCTTTTTAAATTTCATATGTATATCACTCCAAAATTAATTTTAATACATATTAAACTTATAATATAATTATAAAAAAGTCAATCAGAATTGCTTAAATTGTATTATAATTTCTAAAACCATATAATTATTATATTATATAATTATACTTACTTTTTAAGCCACCAATAATCAATTAGAAGGGATGTTTTTCATGGTTGAACTCAATCCGACCTTAAAGCCAATTACGACTCATTATGATGATAATAACCATCAATTGTTGATCATTGATGATCCCATTCAATTCGGTAAACAACACGTTTCGGGGATGCAAAAGAAAGGCACGCTTAAGTTTCCAGATGCCCCCACGCGAGAACCATTCTTAAAATTAGATGCTCTGACTCCGAACCAAAATGGGAGTTGGGAAGATCAATATGACTATAAATATTCAGCCGTCGCTGAGGCCATGGTTAGCTGCTTGGCACGTCACATTCAACCTGAACCTTATAACGGACGGTTCGTTGACTATCGTTATCAACCCGTTGCTAACGGTAAACAGGTGGAACACGGGACTCTTTCCAAAAACTTTCTCAAAAACGATTATGAATTTGAATTGAACTTAGGGATAAGAAATGATGAACAACATGGATTCGTTGATCAAAAATATTTTGCGAATGAAATTTATGATCAAGATGCCCAGACACGCTTGGATAATTTGACCAAACAGTTCGTTAAAATGGGAATGGATGAACCACTTGCAAAGCAGTTCTTAATTCAAGAGACTGGATTTGATATATTAACTGGCAATTCCGATCGGATCGGCAACCCCGGCAACTTTACAGTTATCCAAAACTTCAAAACTAACCAAACCATTCCGTTGAACATGGACTATGGTCGTTGTGCTAGATTACCCAGTTGGACGCCTGGCTTCGAAGCTAAATACAGTTTTGATGATGATCCAGAGTTTCATGAAATGCAAGTAAAATCTAACGTATCGGACATGATCCAACAAGAGACGTCGATGCTCAGTGGAACAGCTAAAACGATTGACGCACTGAGATTTGAAATTGAATTCTTAAATGACCATCACTTCAAACCATTTCAAATTGACATGGCAGCGGTTAATGCTGATCTAGCAGCTCTAAACGATCAAATTCAGTCTGAAGACGTACCATATAAAAACTTTGCTAAAATGAAGATCATTACTTTCAAACAAATGCTTCAACATCCCCAATTGAAAACCCTTTATCAAGATATATCTAACAGCCAATCATTTAAAAGAAGGGAATCTAAAAATGACTGATAACGTTGAACTCACTTTTTCAATCGGTGACTTACCATTCCTAATCTTAAAACTAAATTTAAAGAATCAAACATCCCAAGTAGTGTACCACACCGACAATCAAAACCTTATCCATGTTACTTTTCAAGAAAACGAATGGACATATCCAGGAATCCAATACCGCCTTCAATGGTGGTTCAATACTAAAAAGGCCCTTCCTGAAATGCTAGTAGATTTTCAACAATATGGATTTCACTTCGGTGGTCAAGCTAACATTCATTTAAAAATTAAGGAAATTGCATAAAATTAAGAAATGGATGCTCAAGGACGTTTCAAAACCCTTGAGTATCCATTTTTAACTAAATAAATATTTTGCGATAAATGTTATATTTATTGACTATTGGATATAAATAAACTCAAGTTACTAAACAGTTAGGATAAATCAAATGAAAAATACTAAAAATTCTAAAGCAATCACATATGCAATTGGCTCAGCATCACTATATGCATTGTACCCGCCAATCGCTAAGTTAATAATCCAAAACTGTCCACCAGCATATTTATCAGCATTTTTATACTTGGGAACTGGAATTGGCACACTCATTTTACTTTTAATTTTAAAGCCCACCAAGATGGACTTCGGATCTCGATTAATGATTTCTGATATTCCAAGTGTTATTGCAGTGATTGGATTTAACATTGCGGCTAGCATTTTGATGAATATTGGAGTGCAATTAACCTCTTCTTCCAATATCGCACTGCTTGGTAATTTTGAAATTGTTGCTACTGCAATAATTGCATTGCTATTTTTTAAAGAACAAATTAGTAAGCTCACTGCACTAGCAATTTTTATTATTACCATCGCTAGCATCATGTTAAGTATCAATGATGCGGCACACCTTAGTATATCGTTAGGATCAATTCTAGCAATCATTGCAACAATCTGTTGGGGATTAGAAAATAATTTTACCAAAGTGTTATCCGATCGAAACCCACTCCAAGTCGTAGTTGCTAAGGGGATGGGGGTAGGCATTGGGAGTCTCTTCTTTGTTCCAGTACTAAAGGAAAAAATCCCTAATCTAACCACCATTCTAATCGCCCTTTGCCTTGGTTTTATTGCATATGGGATTAGTATTATTTTATATATAATGGCCCAACGATACATTGGAGCTGCCAAAACTAGTGCATACTATGCGATTGCTCCATTTATATCAGTAGGAATTTCATTTCTATTATTCCAAGAAAACATTACTGCCAATTTTATTTTTGCTTTAATATTCATGATTATTGGTAGTATCCTACTTGCTCGAAATGATTAACTAACCTGTTTATGTCATAAGGGGCGTTTTATATTAATTATGACAGATTCAGTTATGATTTTATTTCGCTTTTGAGAACGTGGCGTTTAACTTAGTAAAATTAACCGTCCCCAGACCACTAGCCTGATTGTAAATTTTACCTGGTTGCCCAGTATAGTAAAGATTATTATCGTCAGTACTATTCAGCGGTGTGAACGGTGATGTCGCTGTCTTAGCAAACCGATAAATTTGCGGGTTCCAAAAACCCATCCGTTTATTTTGTGCACTATTAATCACCGCTGCCATTGCAGCCATTTGAGGAGTAACAACGCTCGTCCCATCCCCTGATGGATCATACTTACCGTCAATATAAATATTATAACCGGTTAAAACATCAGCATTTCCAGATATATCTGGCACGTTTCTGCCACTTGCATGCCCCGTTATTAACTGCGAGTTAGCATTTAATACCCCCTTGGTGATATCAATGTATTGTCTAGCGTTATAAGTCCCCACACCACTGATGCCAACTTGATAATCTGGTCGCTTAAAGTAGGCACTAAACCCACCCCCGCCACCAAGGAAAACATTGGCAAGATAGGTTGAATCAATTTTACTATCTGATGCATCATCAAGCACTTTTTCAATGGCTTGTCTTTCTTTGTCGGTCTTAGCCGCTGACAATAGATGTTGAAGAAGCTGTTCAGCAACAAATTTCCCGCCAAATAAATAACTCAAACTAGTCGTATTGCTCCAAGTTGATTCATGAGCTAATGAGACTGATCGATTCCCTGTAGTGGGCGTAAAACCGAATGCATCCGAAAATGAAACATTTTTAAATGGTAATGTCGTCCCACCAACTGCAGTAACGTACGGTGAAGAAGCAGGAAGAAAAACGCCCCGTTCTTTGCTGCCCATCGCAAATCCATAAGCACCATTATCACCCGCTGCGTTAAATACGGTAATTCCTTGAGCAGCGGCTTGCTTTAACAGCATTTCCAATAGGTCAGTTTCACCCTTAATTTTCCGACTACTATTTGCCAACTGGTTTTCTAACAGCCCAAAACTACTGGAAATCACGTCCACATTATCCTTAGCAATGGCTGTTGCATACGAAGTAAGAAAGTATCCTGAGTAATTATCGTTTCCTAAATAGACGTTGATATTTGCCTTGGGAGCAATGGCACTAGCTTGCTCAACGTCCATCGTTACTTCCATTCTATCGCCCTTATCTTTGGCCAGTTGCTTATTAACGTAGACTCTTTTGATCCGTTCATTGTCAGAATCAACCCTTTGTTTTTTGAGGTATGCGGAAACATCACTCATTTTAAAATTACTATCACTAATAATTCCAATCGTTTGCTTCTGACCATAACTCCCCTTTGCATATAATGAACCAGTATCATAAGCACGACCGAATTTCCTATAAGAACGATCACTGATGTTTGAATCCTTTATTTTATCCAACGTACTAAGCGTTTGCTTACTAGGATCAGTCTTATTATCGGTAATGGGGATCCTTAAACCGAGCTGATCGATGAACGTAACGTATTTACTAATTGATTGCTTTACCCTGGCAGTGCCAGAATCAATTTGATAATTATGCTTTTGATTCGTTGTTTGTCTTAACTTAAAATGAAAGGTTCGCTCCAGATCCTTCGTTTTTCCAGTAACCGTCATTAATAAATGCCCTGGATAGGTGTCTGCTTTCAAGTGATTCTTAGCCATGAACTTCTCAACCACAGCCACATTTCGATCAGACAAACCATACTTAAGCCCAAATTGTTGGGGGGTTAAATACTTGCGATAATTTTTACTTTTGGGATCTACGGTTTGGTAAATAAACCGATCCAGTTGTTGATTATTGTGATTTTTCAAGCCGATTGTTACCGTTTGTTCTTGATTGGGGTTCACATTTCGATAAATCGGATTAGCGTTACTAGCATTCACATTGATCCCATTTACACTATCGATAGTTAGGCCCACTAACAAGGTAAATAAAAATTTCAGCAAAGGGTGCCCATATTTAATCTTCATTATTCATTCCACCATTCATTAAAATTTTAATTCACCATCTTTTATAAAATCAGTTATCTCTGTCAAAGCGCGCTTAGCTTCTGGAATTGGGAATAAGATAAAGTCGTGATTCATTGCATGATAACTATTCGTAAAGACCGCCCAATGATTGATATCAGCTAAGTGCTGTAATTTCAGAGCATCAGGTGCCAAAATATCTGCAGTGCCAGTGATCGTTAGAATGGGCGGTAAATCAGCTAAACTTCCATAGATGGGACTAACTAATGGATCAGTAGTCCCAACCGATTTAGCATAGATACGACCGAGTCGCGTTAAGTTCGCTAGGTTCAACACTGGATCATAGGTTTGAACCGCAAGCATCTTGGGATTCGTATTCGAAACATCCAACCAGGGCGATAACAAAACGGCCCGCTCAGGTAGTGGCAAGCGTTGGTCGCGCAGTTGTTGCATTAATGATAACACCAAACCACCACCTGCAGAATCACCAACTAAAATGATTCGAGCTGATTCACTTTTATGAACCCGTTGATAAGTTCGCATCACCATCGCCACTGTATCAAGCGCATCATGAGCAGGTGCTTTCGGGTAAATGGGCATAATTACCCGACTTCCTAGTTGGTTTGCCAACTTATCAACTAATTGAAAGTGTTGCGGAAACGGTTGCCCAAAATAACCACCACCATGCAAATAAAAAACGACTTGGTTGGGATTACTAAGACGACTGGGATTGATCACCAAAACATCCCTAGCACCATTATAATTATGAACGTGGTAAGTCTTTTGAATTAACGTTGGTAGCAAATAAGGTTGCTTACTCTTCTGAAGTGCACGCTGATAATCAGCCGCCGTTTGAATCGATGGTACTGCGTGAATGAAGGGGAGAAAATGGCGAACTACTTGGGCCATAAAGCTCCGTGAATGATGCCGTGCAATTAACTCTTCAGCGGCCAAAGTGATTAAAGCGCTACTAGTTATGATTTTAATGTGCTTCAATTCGACCAGCTCCAATTATGTAGTGGGGATGCTGATTACAACATCCCCAATCAAGTTTACCTATATTTTAACCCACTTCGGAGTTTTTTGAACCAACCAAGATCATCGGTTTGCAATATTCTGACAAGCAATGAATCATTGCATGGCTGTTCATCAGCATTTTATTCTTGATTATCACGATCAATTTTTCGTTTTTGAAGCCAATAAATGGAAAGAGAGACAGATATTGAAGTAACTAGCATGCTTAAATTGCTCCTTAGATCCCAAATTAAGCTGAAAATGGACTGATGGTTATATGGATCAAAAATAACCATTAAAATAAATGTCGTCCGCCCCACTAAGAAAAATAAAATCGTTGACAAGATTATCCGACGTTTTGCTTTTTGGATTAAATGCCGATATTCATCGTTGCTATCCACTTCGACCAGATCTAACCTTAACTTGGATACTTGGCGGGCCGTATGCATACAAATTCCCAAGAATACTAAAAAGTTAGTAATTAGAATTATCCATAATAGCACTTTCGCATCAAACGTAAAAATCAATAAACTAGTGATGAATGTTTCAAGGCTTAGGTAGCTAAATAAAAACAAAAATGACCGATTACCGATTTTATTAATTGCACTTTCCCGATACTCATCGAGCGGCCCCTGAATCCCGTAAAATTGTTTTAAAAATCGCATGTACAGTGACTCCTTATTTTGCTTCATCCTTATTTTCCTCCCAAAATAAACTATTCAGATCAGTCTGCAACGCCCTGGCAATGTGAATACATAGCTTCAAGGACGGGTTGTACTGCCCCTTTTCGATCAAACTCAGCGTCTGCCGTGAGATCCCCACCATTTTGGCCAATTCATTTTGCTGGAGCCCCCTGGTCATTCGCGTTATTTTTACCCTATTATCCATTTCAATTACTCCATTCAGGTAACATATATATTCCTTTATGTAATTTATATATTACATTAAAAAATTAATATGTCAATTCTAAAATTATTTTGAATATCAATACCCACTATTTAATAAACCCATTGATCAATAATATTCGTTTTAAATTCACTAAGGTGGCGTGCAGTTCTTCTCCACTTTCTAAAGAGGTTAACGAGACCCGCAAAAAGGCCGTCTTTTCTTCTGACCCCACCAAAAATTTATCAGAATGGAACAGTCGAATACCACTTTTCAGGAATGTCTCTTCCATCTGCTTGCCAGAAAACGCCCGATCAACTTTAATGATCCTAAAGAAACGGTAGTCATTGGCAACTTTTGGAATTGCGAACACTTCATCAAAAATTGTATTGGCTTTCACAACCGCATCCAGTTTGCGTTGCATAATTTTACCAGCGACCCCGTTTTGTAACGCCCGAGTCACAATTTCAACATCCAAAGCAGACGTCTTCACATTGATGTTGAAGATCGCATTTTCAAGCGGTTGCTTAAATTGATTGGCCATTCGGATAAAGCCGACCCGTAATCCTGAAACTAGCGATTTGGACATGCTGCAGATGTAAACACTTTGGTTTGGGACGAGGTTACTTAGCTTCGTCAACGGTTTGGTTCGGTATAAATTTAAAAAGTTTAGGTAATCATCTTCAATCAAAATGAGTCCTTGCGCTGCAATTACGTGTGCCAATTCGCCCCGCCGTTGTTCAGAAATCGTAATCGTGGTCGGGTTACTGTAATCAGGCATTAAATAAACACCACTAATATTTTTATTGCGACATTGTTGGGCTAATGACTGGGCGGACATCCCCGCTTCATCCCCATTAATTGGGATCAACTCGATTCCCCGCATCCGAGCGAGCTCAATTAGGTTCGCATAGGTGAATTGATCCACCGCAATCTTATCGCCACTATTAAAGAGGCTCATTAAAATTACGGTTAGACCGTTTTGCCCACCCGAAATAACCATCGTATTTTGCTTATTAACCGTCATCCCAACTTGATCCAGATAGTGGCTGGCAATCAACCGATGCTTTAATATCCCCGTCGGTTCCTCATAGTTCAATAAATCAATTAAGTTGCTCTGATTGGCGACTTCCTCAATTGTTGATTTTAAAAGGCCGTTGTTGTTCTCAAAGGAGGCGTTAAAGCCTAATTCCTTGATGTTTTGCGCATCGTTTCTTGAAATGGTTTGCAGGCCACGCACATTTTTAGCCACATAGGTACCACGGCCCACCATTCCATAAGTCAACCCTAACTGTTGGCTCAACTTATAGGCCCTGGTCACCGTTGCAAAGCCAATGTCTAAAAAGTCTGCTAATTCACGTTGCGGTGGCAGCTTAGTATCTGGTAGTAGGGTTTCGTTATCAATGGCTTGTTGCATCTGGATAACTAGCGATTGATAGTAGGGCCGTTTCAATTGCGCACGGTCGGGACGCCAACTGAGCGGGTAATCAGTAAAAATATTGATCGACATGTCGTTCGCTTCTTTCGATTAAAATTGTAATGAGTACAATTATAGCATTGATTGTACTCACTTATGTTCTTATAATCGGATATAAACATAATTAAGGACGTGATTAGCTTGAAAAATCAATCATTTCAATTTGCGTTTCAAAAAACGATCCCGATCATGGCGGGATTTATCTTTTTGGGCGCTACATACGGAATTTACATGCACCAAAGCGGCTTCAATTTTCTATACCCAACGTTAATGGCTGCCACTATTTTCGGTGGCTCAGTTGAATTTGTGATTGCCAACCTACTATTGGGCAAATTCAACCCCTGGTTAGTGTTCTTTTTAACGTTCATCATCAATTCGCGCCACCTGTTCTATGCGATCTCAATGTTACAAAAGTACCGCGGGACCGGTCGTAAACAGATTTTCATGGTCTTTGGAATGTGTGATGAAACCTTTGCCATCAACTATGCGACTAAGGTCCCAGAAAATATTGACCATAAGGAATTTATGTTCTACGTCACCCTCCTAGACTATGCGTACTGGGTCTTTGGTGCCTTTTTAGGGGGCGTCTTAGGTGGCTTGATCACCATTAAGCTGCCCGGATTAGACTTTGTGATGACTGCATTATTCTTGGTCCTATTTGCTAATCAATTCATGAACGAAAAGAGTCATTTTAGTACCATTACTGGACTGGTCGTCACCTTTTTCGCACTATTTATCTTCGGATCCCAATGGTTCTTATTGGTTAGCTTAATTGTAATGGTGTCTATCTTACAGGTGAAGTACAAACGGGAGGTGGCAAAATGAGCTTAACTGAACAAATTTTAACAATCGCGATTGCCTCAATCACCACAATGGCGACGCGGTTCGTGCCGTTCTTCGTCTTTCCCGAAAATAAACCGACCCCTAAGTTCGTAAAGTACCTGGGTGATTATTTGCCTCCAGCCATTTTGGGAATCTTAGTGATTTATTGTTATAAGGATCAAATTATAAATGTTAACCAAGAGACGCTCTTTGGCATCATTGCTGGGGCGGTCACGCTGGGGCTGCACTTTTGGAAGAAGAACATGATGATTTCAATCTTAGCGGGAACGGCAACCTATATTGTATTGGTCAACTTTGTGCATTTTTAAAATCATCAGATCAATCGCCCCGTCAATTCAATTTAATATGCAATTTTGAACTAACTCCCCTATAATTAAAACTGCTAGGGGAGTTTTTTGACTGAGACCATTTTTGGAACCCTTCGAACCTGTGAGACAATGCTCGCGTAGGGAAGCGAAAACCAAAGTGTCGATTGAACTCACCAAGTATTAAATTCTTGGAGGTTTTATAAAATGCACAAAGCAATTTTTGACGGCTATGCAACTAAATACGATCAATGGTTCATGGCTAATCAACAGGTCTTTTTAAGTGAATTAAAGTTATTGAAGGCCACCTTAACGGGGGCATCCACCGAACGCGTCCTTTCGATCGGCTGTGGGAGCGGGTTGTTTGAAGATGCCCTCCATCGCCACTACTCGTTGCCACTCTTTGATGGGATTGAACCATCCACAGACATGGCAGCAATCGCAAAAAAACGGGGACTAAACGTTACGATCAGTACCGCCGAAGCCGTCGAGCTACCAGCGGATACTTATGATGTGATCTATTTCAACGGCAGTTCGAGCTATATTAAGGACCTCAAGTTCGCCTATCAACACTGCCTTAAAGCTTTAAAACCAGGCGGACGCTTTATTTCACTTGACATCCCGTTAGAAAGTGCATACGGAATGCTTTATCACATCGCGTCAAGCGAAGGCAGCTACGATTCAAAATACCTGCGTGCGATTGCACCAGCACACCCCTACCCCGTTGAACTGACTGGTTCATTTTATTCATGGACCGCACGGGATAAAAAGGCACTGTTTGAAAACGAGTTGCAATTAATAAACGTTAATACCCAACAGACCCTCCTTGCCAATCCACTCTACACTAACGATTTCGTTGAAGAACCCGTTGCGGGTTTTAGAAGTGGCGGTTACGTAGCAATCATGGGTCAAAAGCAATAATCAAAGGCATTTATTGATTTTTTCATAAATTAAACTCCCAATCTAAATTTATTGATTATCATTCTGTTAGAATATAATTATTAATTATACAAGGAGTATTAATTTGGGTGCTTTAATTGATTTTATTTTAAATATTGATCAACACATTATCAATATTGTTAACACATTTGGTAACTGGACTTATCTCATTTTATTCATAGTGATCCTATTGGAAACTGGGGCGGTAATTATGCCGTTCTTGCCGGGAGATTCATTACTGTTCGCAGCTGCCGCGCTATCTGCTAACGCTAGTTATTCGTTGAACATCTGGATTTTTATCGCAATCTTCCTAATCGCCGCCATTGTTGGTGATTCGATCAACTTCTGGGTCGGTGAGAAGGTCGGCTTAAAATTACTGGACCACAAGTGGGTTCAAAAAGTCATCAAGCCCAGCCACCTTGATAGTACGCGCCAATTCTTTGATCAACACGGTGCAGCGGCGGTCTTTTTAGCACGCTTCATCCCAATCTTACGGACGCTGGTGCCTTTCATTGCGGCCACCGGGAAGATGAATTACAAAAAGTTCATTTTTTACAACGTGACTTCCGGATTCGCCTGGGTATTGCTCTGTTGTGGGGCTGGTTACTTCTTTGGTAACATTCCGTTCATTCAAGAGCACTTCTCGGCAGTCGTATTGGGGAT
Source organism: Nicoliella sp. ESL1120 (assembly GCF_058508515.1). Taxonomy (NCBI): domain Bacteria; kingdom Bacillati; phylum Bacillota; class Bacilli; order Lactobacillales; family Lactobacillaceae; genus Nicoliella; species Nicoliella sp. ESL1120. Next base: position 44,782 of record NZ_CP196384.1, on the reverse strand, counting down.
CATCGTGGTTTCATTAATCCCAGCATTAATTGGCTTGATTCGCCAAAAAGTAAAGAAATAACATTCAGAAAAGCGGTCCCCTTAAGCAAGTAGTAAGGGGGCCGCTTTTAATTGTAGTCAACAGTTGTCTAGCATATAATGATAATTAAGATATTAACTGGGGGCTTTAAAAAATGATCACTAAAATCAACCAAACTATTAAGGCGCAACTAAAGCGCATCATGTCAATTTGGCTTACCAGTAACTTGGCAGCAAACGCCTTTGTCGGCAGTGATTACTGGATGAATCGTTACAGTCCGATTAGAAAACAACTTTTGGCAGCCACCGTTTACGTTGCTATTAAGGATGAGCAGATCATTGGAGGCGCAGCAATTTTAGATGACCAGCTGATCGGTCCATTCGTTGATCAAAATTTTCGCCAACAAGACATTGCTACCCAGTTACTAAATCAATGTAAAGCTGAAGTTGCCCAGATTAGTACCTCAGTGTACCTAAATAACCCCACTGCCATTATGTTCTATGAACAAAACGATTTCGTGATCAAGGGGCAGTTCATTGAAGAAGCCACCAACGAAGTAAGGTATCAAATGAAATGGCATAAAGACTAAAAGCGCTACGACATAAAAGACTTACTGAGACTAATGATAATAATTTTCCATAATTCATGATTAACCACTTCAATTATGTTTTTAAAAATCACTTTAAAGATTTATTGTTTTAATGAAGCGTTTACATACGGTTGGGGGTAGAAAAATCTTTTTTAATTTAATTCCTAAATATAATTATGATATACTATAATATATCAAATGTTTATATTGGAAAGGATAATATTCTTATGTCATCAGTTAATATTCCAGGTCAATGGGACTTGTACTCATTTACTGGTTTACCAGATATATATCATTGGAAACCAGGGATAGAGGCTAACAATAGATGGTCGATCGCATATAAGGAATATAAACGTAAAAGCAGTTCTTATCATGCGACTTCTGTAGCGTTTTCAATCATTGGTATTTTTTTAGTAGCTTCATCTAGTTTACTTACTGCTTTTGCGGGAATACTGTTATTTATAGCTTCCTTTCTTTTGAGTAGACGTGGACCATTTTTTAATGCAGCGCTTGATAAGAACAGTCGCGCTCAAAATCATTTTACAAACGTTAGTTACCAGCACACAGATACTTTTATTCAACCATTAGTTAATTATTTTAACTTAGGACCATGGAGAAGTTTCAGAGTTAAAAGAGAATGTATTATCTATAATCAAGATATAGTTATATATTTCGATGCTGATAATTCACTACTAGTTGTCTATAATAGAGACTGCATAAAAGAAGTAAGTCGGGAAAGAGTACATACCGGTTCCCATTCTACTGGTTCATCCAATTCATTTGGTGTTGCTTACGCTAATGGAAATACTGGTAATGCTGTTGGAACAGCATATACTAATAGTGAAATAAATAGCACAGATAACTATGAATGGCATTTTGACCTTTTAACCAACTTTATGAATCATCCTAGAGTTTCTTTTGTATTGCCAGATTCACCACAAGCAGAAAACTTTGTTAAAGAAGCTTGTGGGATCCTACAAAAATAAGAATGTTTTTATTTTTCATTTCATCCTAAATATTAAGCACTACACCCTTAAGTTTGTAAAAAATTTAGGGGTGTTTTTGTATGGCCAACATTAGTGCTAAAAGATCATGAAAGTGATTGGAGAAATTATTTCTTTAACATCAAGGAGCTAAATTACAAAAACTAGGCGGAAAGTCCTCGATCCAATACCGATAACTTTCCGCCTAGGAAAAACAATATATTAATGTACAAATTTTAGAGTTTACATCAACTATGATAAAGCTTTTTTATTTGCATTTACTAATTTTTCAATCGGTCTAAATCAATGGAATGCTCATCCTTAGCAATCATGATTGACGTTGTAACATCGCCCATCACATTTAAGATGGTCCTGAAGATACCGATCAACCAATCGGCTCCAGCAATGATCCCCACTCCACTGATTGGTAGACCAAGGGTTGGTAAAACGATTGCTAGTGATACCAATCCACCACCTGGGATAACGACCGTCCCAAGACAGGCCAGCGTCGATACCATGATAATCTTCAATCCGATGCCCACCGTCAACGGGACTCCGAATAATTGCAACATCGTAACACTTGCTAACCCTAGATACATGGATAAGCCATTACTATTTAGGGTCATTCCTAATGGCAGAACCAATTCGCGAACGGATTCCCCGATACCGAGACGTTTATTGGCATCAAGCATTTCCATTGGTAATGCTGCGGCTGATGATGCCGTAGTCGCAGCAATTAGAATGATTCGTGAACACTTCAAAAAAATTTTAAATGGCGAAACCTGTGTTTTAAAACTACAAATACAGATCAAACCAATCAGAAATAAAATCACAGCAACCGCATAGATGATAATAAACATCAATAGCGGGAATAAAATTTTTATCCCGTTGGTTGCGATACTACCGATTAGTAAAGAGCAAATCCCCAGCGGCGCACCAATTAGGATTGTATTCATCATTTCGATCAAAATATGATTACACTTATCAATCGCACCCAAGACTAAATCGAATTGCCCCCGACGATTGATTCGCATAATTGTAAATCCACAAATAATTGCAAAAATCGTGATTTGAATGACCTGACCGGCACTTAAAGCTTCAAAAATATTCTGCGGAAAAAATGATAGAATCGTATCGGAAATCGAAGGCGACTGTTTATGAACCAACCCGCTGGCGTGACTTGCTAGGTTCAAGTTCAACCTAATTGGTAACCCGACTAATAAACCAACCACAGCTGCAGCAATCGTGGTGGCTAGAAAAATCATCACCATTTGCATTCCAATCTTACGAAACTGACCGACGGAAAAGTGGCCCACAGCTGAAATTACCGAACAAGTTACCAGTGGGATTACTATCATTTGAAGAAGGCGTAAAAAAATTTCACCAAATATTTGTAACCACGCCACCTTGGAACCACCAATTCCACCAATTAAGATTCCAATCAACATTCCCAGAAGAATTTTCAGGGTTAAGTTCTGTTTCAACTTCATTTTCAGTCTCCTAATAGGCTTGTTTTTGTAAGATCATCGATAAGAAATGTACCCCCGCATTTAGATCAGTAGCGACTGTAAACTCATCGGGACGATGGCTAATTCCATTACTGCTGGGAACAAATACCATTGCAGTCGCAACGGCCTTGCTCATTATCTGACTATCATGTCCTGCTCCAGATGCCATTTCTAAAAATGTGATTTCAGATTGACGCGCTAAATCTTGGTTAACATTTAGAAGCTGACGGTTTAACTGGGTAACAGGAACCTGTAAATAACGATCGATGATTCCACGCTGCCTTTTAACTAATTCATTTAAGCGGGATTCAAAATCATCCAGTTGATCCTCAGAATCAGACCTGCAATCAATCGTAAAGCTAAACTGTCCACTGATAACGTTGCTAACGTTGGGGTGGTTCATGACTTTACCAATCGTCAAAACGAACGGTTGTTTAAAACGATCGCCCAATTGATAAATCGAATCAATTAGATGACACCCTTTTCTTAGCGCATCACAGCGCCCCTGCATCGGTGTCGTTCCAGCATGGTTAGCATGTCCATTAATATCCACAGTATAGCGCCGTTGCCCAACGATAGAATTTACTAACCCGATTGATGCGTTCGTTCCTTCTAATTGAGGCCCCTGTTCAATGTGTAATTCCGTAAAAGCATCAGGTAACTCACAATTACGCAAAGTAACTTGTGGTTGATTAGTCAATTGCTCAACGGCCTTTTTTCTAGCAGCTTCAAAGCTAATCCCATTTGCATCAACTAACTTGGGCGGAAGCGTTTTATTGACATAGTATTTCGAACCCGTAAAAGTGGCAGGAAACCGACTCCCCTCTTCCTCACTAAATGAGATCAAGCGCAGCGTTTTGTTCGGCTTGCCATTTTTGGATACTGTATCAACAATCGCCTTTAATCCACCCAAAACGCCATATAGTCCATCATACTTACCACCATGATCGACCGTATCCATATGGGAACCAACCGCAATCACCGAATCCGTTTGCCCGATGAAGTCTAAAAAGACGTTTCCAACCATGTCAACGGTCGCCTTAAAACCCAGTCGCTGTCCTAAGTGAATCAACCGAATTTGATTTTCAATCCAGTATTCATCATAAACCAATCGGTGTTGTCCTTCATCGGAATCAACAGTAAATTGATCTAACCAATCGTTTAAATTAAGCGTTCCTTTCATCACCATGACAGTGCCTACTTACTAACCCCAAGAAGTGGTGAAGAAGCAACCGCACCACTATTAACTACCCGTCCTGGCTTAGCAAGGTATGCTTTGCGCCCAGCTTCAACCGCTAGCTTAAATGCTTCTGACATTAATGGGATGTCGCCAGCAGTTGCCATTGAAGTATTCGCCATTACGGCATCAATTCCCATTTCCATAGCTTCAGCAGCTTGACTAGGCCGTCCAATTCCGGCATCAACAATCACTGGTACTTCGATTTCGTTGACCAAAATTTGAATTAGGTCCTTAGTGGCTAAGCCGCGGTTAGTCCCAATCGGTGCGCCTAATGGCATCACCGCTGATGCTCCAGCTTCAACTAACCGCTTTGCAGTGATTAAATCTGGTAAGAAGTATGGCATTACGGTAAAACCTTCATCAGCTAAAATGGAAGTCGCCTTAATCGTTTCTGCATTATCGGGCATTAAGTATTTTTTGTCTGGAATCACTTCGAGCTTAATGAAATCACTGCCGCTTAATTCGCGCGCGATTCGAGCCATCCGAATTGCTTCTTCAGCATTTTTACAACCGGATGTATTCGGTAAGATAGTGACATTTTCTGGAATAAAGTTTAAGATATTTTCGGCTGCTGCTTCGGTTCTCCGCAATGCCATTGTGATAATTTCAGCCTTGGCATTATGAACTGCAGCATCAATTAGGTCGTATGAATATTTACCTGAACCTAAGATAAACCGTGATGTAAAATGGTGTCCGTTAATTACTAAATCGTCTTTAATTGCCATGTTAAATTTCCTCCTTATTTTCAACCACTGGTAGTTGCATGAGTAATCTTAAAATTGCGTTTGCTTGATGACCGGCACAAATAATTACCCGTGGTGCCATCAATCCCTCTGATCCACTCGTCTGGCCATCACCACTAATGTAGACGTTTGGGGATTGTTGTTTGGTTTGAATTTGATTTGCACCATGGACCCCCGCTAATCCGTTGCCCATTACTAATGATTTATCTGGAAAAGCACTGGTCGCCCCATCGAGTAGCATCGCCTTGGCAGCAGGGTTATCAAAAGCTTCACAAATAATGTCACAGTCAGCAAAGAGTTGCTCAATATTTTCAGCACTGACCTTTGTTTTAATCGCATCCACTTTAATAAAGGGATTAAATTCTAATAAATTTTGCTTTAATGCAGTGACCTTTGGCATCCCAATTTGACTGAACTTGAACTGTTGGCGGTTCAAGTTGCTTAATTCCACATCGTCAAAATCGATTAGGGTCAAATGGCCCACACCAGAACGCGCCAATGCAATTGCAATGTTAGATCCTAACCCGCCTGAACCTGCAATCGTAACGTGTGCATTCTTTAGGGCCTGATACGAGTTATCAACATTACGATCCTTCATCTGCATAAAAAAATCTTCAACACTGATTCCATCAATTTGAACCGTCATTGCTAACCACCTCCTACGAAAGAAATTAATTCAACGTGATCATTTGGATTTAAAGTAATTCCATCGATTTCATTGCGATGGACGATTGATCCGTTTAATTCGACCACAACGTTATCTTGATGCTGAGCATATTGAGCCAATAAGAATGATAGCGGTTTTCCCGCCAATGCTTCCACTGGCTTTCCATTAATGGTTACCAAAATAAAAACCTCCTTTCTAGACCCAAGAAAGGAGGTTTTTTAACGCACTAGTTAAGATTAAACCCCTTCCTTCGGTAGTATCAACTACATCAGGTTCAATGAGTATAATCTCAGCCAATTACTTGGCACCCCAGTGTTTAAATTATCATCACAATTGTAAATAAAAAAACGGTTCCCCTAGTAAAACCCAGGAGAACCGTCCTAATTATTCGATAATTAATCAGCGATAAAAGAACTGCATCTCCCTTCGCTGGTATTAACCAAATCAGGTTCAATGGGTATAATCTCAGCCAATTACTTGGCACCCCAGATACAATGTGATAAATATTTAATTTTGAACAACCTTATATTAACATTAAGGTGAAAAATTTGTCAATAATAAAATTTTAAGCCAAGGACAATTTGATAAAAAGCTAGCAACAAAAAAATATCTTATTATCGATCGATAATAAGATATTTTTTAATATTATCCATTTATACTTGCTTCTGATTTTCTTTGGCTAATCAATACATATCCACCAAATCCAACTGCCCATACAATTGCAGCAATGGCACCTACAACATCATCGGGAATGAAGAATAAACTAGCGAAGATTACCAAAAAGAAAGCGATGGTGAGCGGACTGGTAACATTGTACCAAGGCATTTTAAACCCATTTTCAATATAATCACTTGATTGACGATATTTCCGATGTGCAAGCATTGTTAATGCGTATACCAAGATATACATATCACTAGATGCACCAGTTACGATTGTAAAGACTGCTCCAGTCGCTGCACTAAGGCTCATAATTGGAGTGATCAATGCCAAACTAGCTGATAGTAAAATGGCAGCTGCCGGAACCCCAGAATTAGAGATTTTACCAAACTTTTCCTTCATGAAGCTGCCTTCCTTTGCTTCAGTCGCTAGTTGGTAAAAGTGACGACCAGCTGAGAAGATACAGCTATTTAATGCCGAAGCAGCAGAAGTTAGAACCACAAAGTTGATCACAGCTGCAGCAGCTGGAATTCCAACCAATTGGAAAACTTGAACGAATGGACTTTTATCTGGTGAAAGTGAAGTCCATGGAATAATTCCCATAATTACCACCAATGCACCAATGTAGAATAGTAAGATGCGAAGTAAGGTTTCATTAACTGCCTTCTTGATCACGTGCCGTGGATTCTTTGCTTCACCAATCGTGATACTTACGAATTCAATTCCTTGAAAGGCGAAGAATACCATTGGAAACGCAGAAATAAAGTTAAATGAACCGTGGGGGAATAATGTCAAATTATTAGTAATGTTAGCGAGTGATGCATGACCAAGTGGCGTTGCGCTGTGTCTAAAGATCATAAAAATCCCGGTAACGATCAAAGCAACGATTGCGATAATTTTGATCATTGCGAACCAGAATTCGGTTTCACCAAACAGACGCGCAGCCACTAGGTTTAAGCCACAAAGAACAGCCAAAAAGACGACTTCAATCAACCATGCTGGCAGATTAGGAAACCAGAATTGTACATAAGTGGCCACCGCAGTTACTTCAGCCATACAGACAAACACCAACCCGATCCAGTAGGTCCAACCTGTGAATCGACCTGCAGCAGGTCCTAGATACTTAGTAATAAATGATACAAACGTGTGGTGCGATGGATCTGAATAAAACATTTCTCCAATTGCACGCATCATCAAGAAGAAGAACAATCCTAAGACTAAGTATACGATCAAAATGGATGGTCCCGTTTTAGAAATCGTCGTCCCTGATCCTAAGAATAGCCCAGTTCCAATCGTGCCACCAATTGCAATCATTTGCACATGTCGGTTACTCAATGAACGGTAAGTTCCATCTGGATTTTCTCTAATGTTTGAGTTAGCCATGATCAACACATCCTTTACCAATTTTGTATTTACCCAAAATAAATGTAATAAAAAGTTACGTGACGTCCCGTTGATTCACATAACATTAAAATCAAATTAGCTTTTTTCTCATTTAATTTTAATTTATTCTATCATATTTATTTCGAAAAGCAAAGCTTTTTTCAAAAAAATTGGTTTTTATGCTTTTTTATCGTGACAAAGAGGTTATTTATTCAAAATCAGCTGACTATTATACATGTAATTATTGATAACATTATAAGGAGCTTTTAATAATGTCCTGAATCGCTTTATTATCATCTTGTCGCCCAATTGTAATTCGGATCCAATTTGGTTGTTGGCCAACCCGAACTTGGTAGCCCTTTTGGAGTAATTCATTTGCGATTTTATCGGCATCAGCACTTTGAAAATAAATAAAATTGGCTTGCGATGGATAGTATTTTAAATTAGCTTGCTTTAAAAATTGTTCCCATCCATCACGTTCAGTCTTATTATTATTTACCGTTCGTTGAACAAATTCTGGATCGCTAAGCGCAGCAACTGCGGCAACTTGGGAAAGCGTATTGAGGTTATACGGTAGGCGGACCGCTTGCATATACCCCGCGCGTTTAGCGTCCATAATGATATAGCCAACCCGATAGCTAGCTAAACCATAAGCTTTTGAAAAAGTCCGCATCACCGCTAAATTATCGAACTCTTTTAATAATGGGACGGCTGAAGAATCCTTAGCACTGGTTACGTATTCAATGTATGCTTCATCAATGAGCACCAAGACATCCTTAGGCACTTTTAACATAAACTGGCGGATCGATTCGACTGAATTATAGCCCCCAGTCGGGTTATTAGGATTACAGAGCCACACTAAGCTCGTATTTGCATTAATTTGGCTCAAAAATGCAGGAAGATCATTTTGACCATCAGCATTCACTGCAACCTTGATCGTCTTAGCGCCTTCGATTTCAGCATTGATTTGATACTCAGAAAAAGTGGGTTCTGAAACAATTACCTCATCGCCAGCATTCAAAAAAATGCGCGAAACCATTGAGATTATTTCATCCAATCCACAACCAAAAACAATATTTTGGCTAGGAACCTTTAACTTGTTAGCGATTAAGTTGCGTAGCTCCGTACAATTACTATCAGGATAATAGTTTTCCGACTGTGGAACTGCAGAAGTGACTGCCTTAGCAACCTGTGGAGAAGTCCCGTACGGATTTTCATTTGCTGATAAGCGGACAATTCGATTTAATCCGTACTTTTTCTTAAGTTGCTCAATCGCAACTGGGGGGACGTAGTTTTCTAGCCCTTTAACTGCACTCTTCATTGGAAATCACTCCATTCTATAACTTTTTAATTGGGGCCCGATCTTTGTATTGACTCATTTTACCCACTCGCGAACCAAGTTCGGTCTTAATTTGATCAAAAGACACGCCAGATTCGACCAATAACACCATTAAGTGGTATAGCATATCAGCGGTTTCATATTGTAATTCCTTAGGATCCTTATTTTTGGCGGCAACGATGACTTCCGTTGTTTCTTCACCGACTTTTTTAAGAATCTTGTCCAAGCCCTTGGTGAATAAATAATCAGTATATGAACCTTCGATTGGTTCTGCTTTCCGTTTCTTTACCATTTCATATAATTCTTCTAAGTTTTGTTTATCCATTATTATCGACTCCTTTTTTAAATTCAACTGGGTTAAAAAAACAACTTACATGACCAGTATGACAAGCTGGCCCATTCGGCACAACGGATACTAATAGGGTGTCGCCATCACAATCCAGTTCCATTTTAGTTACCCGTTGTGTATTTCCACTCGTTTCACCCTTATGCCATAATTCATTTCGCGAACGTGACCAAAACCACGTCTCACCGCTTTCGATCGTTCGCTGATAACTTTCTGGATTCATCCAAGCGACCATTAATACTTGTTTAGTGTTCGAATCAATCACAACGGTGGTCAATAGTCCAGATAGCTTACTAAAGTCTGGTTTCATATTCTAACGGAGACCCCCTCATCTTTTAATTGTTGTTTGACTTCCGGAATCGAAAGCATTTGATAGTGAAAAACAGATGCGGCTAGTGCCCCTGTGACCTTGGTATTCTTAAATAAATCAACAAAGTCAGCTACTCGGCCCGCACCACCAGAAGCAATGATTGGCACATCAACTAATTGACCGATCTGCTGGTATAATTTTTCATCAAATCCGTCCTTAGTTCCATCTTGATCCATACTAGTGATCAACAATTCCCCAGCTCCCTTAGCAACCGCTAATTGCGCCCATTCAATTGCTGAAATTTTAGTATTTTTAGTCCCACCATGGGTATAAACAACATACTTTTGAGCTGCTGCATCCCATTTCACGTCAATGGCCACCACAATTGCTTGACTACCAAATCGTTTCGCCCCTTCGGTTATTAAATTCGGATTGGCAATTGCGGATGAGTTAATTGAAATTTTATCAGCTCCGGCGTGTAATAACGATTCCATATCTGAAATCGAACTAATCCCACCACCGACCGTCAGGGGCATAAAAACCTGTTGAGATACATCAGCTACCACGTCGACCATCGTTTTACGCTTCTCATTAGTTGCCGTAATGTCTAAGAACACCAATTCATCAGCTCCCTGTTGCTCATAGGTTGCTGCAATTGCAACGGGGTCACCAACATCTTTTAAGTTAACAAAGTTAACCCCCTTTTTAACCCGTCCATTTGCAATGTCTAAACATGGAATGATTCGTTTTGCTAACATTTATTCGCCTCCGCAACTTCTTTTAGCGTTACCTTTTGATCTGCGATTGCCTGACCAATAATGACATCGTCAATTCCAATCGACTTTAGTTTGATCACGTCTGAAAGGTCTCTAATGCCACCAGAGGCAACGAGCGTTAATTCTGGAAATTGGTGTTTTAAACTTCCTAATAAGTCTAGATTGGGGCCACTTAACGTCCCATCAGTTTTGGTATCTGTAATGATAAACCGATTCGCCCCAACGGATGCCATCTTATTGATCAAGGTAGCCATTTTAACGTTCGATTGCTCTACCCAACCTTCGGTAGCAACCATTCCGTTGGCCCCATCAACACCAATCGTAATGTGTTCACTACCGTATTTTTGAATCATGGCAGTGGTAAATGCTGGATCCTTTAATGCTACCGAACCCAAGATTACCCGTGAAAGCCCATTTGCCAAATACATCTCAATTGTGGCTTCATTTCTAATTCCACCGCCAATTTCAGTTTGTCCATCAATGATGGCCGCAATTTGCTTTGCTAATTCAACGTTGGTCGGTAAGCCATCCTTTGCCCCATCCAAGTCAACCAAGTGTAAATTTTGAATTCCACTGGTGCGAATCGATTTTGCTTGGTCGATTGGATCTGCGTTCACGAGGGTTGGCTTTTGATAGTTACCTTGGTACAGTCTAATGCTGCTACCCGCCCGCAAGTCAATTGCTGGATAAATCATTTGACCACCGCCTGTTCGAAGAATGTTTTTAAAAGCGTTAAACCAACTTGGCCGCTTTTTTCGGGATGAAATTGAAAACCATAGATATTATCACGATTGACAATTGCCGGAATTTCAACCCCGTAGTCAACACTGGAGATAATAAATTGCGGATCACAAACTGCGTAATATGAATGAGTAAAATAAGTATATTGCCCTTGCACTCCATTAAAGATCGAATCACGCTTGACTTGATTTTGGTTCCAACCAGAATGTGGAACGATTCGATTGCCATTATCATTGGGAATTTTTTCAATCTTACCAGTGATCAGTCCTAAACCTGCAGTATTGCCAAATTCAGTTGATGAATCAAACAATAATTGCATCCCGAGACAAATCCCTAAAAATGGGGTGCCGTTAGCAACGGTTTGCTTAATGACATCGACTAACCCACGTTCATTAAGGGTATCCATAGCATCCTTAAATGCACCCACGCCTGGGAATAAGACTGCATCTGCATTTTGAATCGTTTCTGGATCTGCAGTCAACTGCGCCTCAATGCCTAGTTTTTTACAGGCCTTTAAAACGTTATAAACATTTCCAGCGTTATAATCGATAATTGCAATCATCAAATGACCCCCTTGGTTGAGTTCACACCCTTAATTTCTGGATTGATGGTAACAGCCTTTCTTAATGCACGACCCGTAGCCTTGAACAATGCTTCGATCTTGTGGTGGGTATTACGACCGTACAACACCCGAGCGTGTAAGTTAAATTGGCCGTTGAATGCTAAGGCTTGGAAAAAGTCTTCGGTAACCTCCGTTTCAAAGATCCCTAACCGTGGATTAGTCAATTCAGCATCAAATACTAAGTATGAACGGCCACTCAAATCAATCACTACCTGAGCCAGTGTTTCATCCATTGGAACGAATGCATCACCGTAGCGTTCGATTTGTTCCTTATTTCCAAGCGCCTGCGTCAAACATTCTCCAATGGCGATTCCAACGTCTTCTACCGTGTGGTGAGCATCGACTTGAAGATCGCCACGGGCTTTGACTACCAATCCGAATCGCCCGTGCTTTGCGAATAATTGCAACATGTGATCGAAAAAGCCAACTCCAGTATCAATTTCAATGCCACTTTGTTCATCTAAGTTTAGTTTCACTGTGATATCAGTTTCATTGGTTTTTCTAGTAATTTCAGCTTTCCGCATCTAAATCTCCCCCTATTTCTTAAACCGTGATTCAACGGCTCTAGCGTGGGCTTCAAGCCCTTCGGTTCTTGCTAACTTAGCGATTGCTGGAACATCTGCTTGCAAACTTGGTTTATCGAATTGTACAAATTGGGTCCGCTTAACAAAATCATAAACCCCAAGTGGAGAAGCAAACCGTGCAGTCCCACCTGTTGGCAAGACGTGATTAGGACCTGCAACGTAATCACCAAGCGGTTCACTAGCATATCGACCCAAAAAGACTGACCCTGCATTTTGAATCAACCCTAGGTATTGAGTCGGGTTCTTTAGTTGGACTTCCAAGTGTTCTGGAGCGACTGTGTTCATTAGTTCGAACATCTCATTCACATTATCCATCACGGCGATAAAACCACGATCAGAAACCGCTGCTTCGGCAATTTCTTTTCTAGGCAGCGTAACTAGTTGTTGATCGACTTCCTTGGAAACGGCGGTAGCTAATGCTTCGCTATCGGTGATCAACATTGGCCGAGCTCTCTTATCGTGTTCGGCTTGCGATAACAAATCAGCTGCCACTTCGGATGCAATCGCACTGTCATCAGCTAAGATCCCAATTTCAGAAGGTCCTGCCACCATGTCGATAGCGACCTTGCCAAAGACTTGCTTTTTAGCAGTCGCTACGAAAATATTCCCTGGCCCCATAATCTTATCAACTGCTTGAATACTATCAGTCCCATACGCTAATGCTGCAATCGCTTGAGCACCACCGATTTGGTAAACTTCATCGACTCCGGCTAATTTTGCTGCTGCTAAGACGGCTGGATTGACACCATTTGGTTGTGGTGGTGTAACCATGACCACCCTTTTAACTCCTGCTAATTTGGCTGGAATCCCGCACATCATAATCGTTGAAGGGTAAGCGGCTGTCCCGCCTGGAACATATAGTCCAACGCTTGCCATGGGAGTAATTTTTTCACCCCGCATAATCCCAGGGGTACTAACGTCCACAAAACTATTTTCAATTTCTTGTTTGTGAAAACTAGTAATGTTGCGCTTGGCAAGCTCTAACGCTGCTCTTAAATCATCATCAATGTTTTCAAGAGCCTGATCTAATTGAAACTTAGGAATTGAAAAGTCAGCTAAGTTAACGTTATCGAATTTTCTTTCATAATCGCGAAGCGCTTCATCACCATTTTGAGCAACGTTGGCGATGATTTCGCTGACCGTTTTTTCAATTTCTAAATCAATCGTTTGACTAGTGTAGTTATCAACAATTTTTTTCATTTCTGCTAATGATTCTTTATATATTTTCATATTCATTCACTCCTACGATTTCACTTAATTTATCAACTAATTCAAAGATTTCCGTCCGTTTTTGTTTTAATGCCACCGGATTGGCCACCAATCGACTCGTAATTACATCTAACCAGTCATGTACGACTAGGTGATTAACCCGCAGCGTAGTCCCAGTTTCCGTTAGATCGACAATCGCATCTGCTAGCCCGGTCAATGGTGCTAATTCAACTGATCCTGAAATTTTAATAATTTCAACATCTTCACCCTTTTCATTAAAATAGCGGCGGGCGATTCTTGGATACTTAGTTCCAATCACCTTGCGTTTCGATTGGTTCCAATTAAAATCTTGCTTAGAAGCAACGATGAATTGACAACGTCCCGTCCCAAGATCCAATAACTCATCAACTTGATTCAAAGCATCCTGTTCAGCCAAAATATCACTACCAACCACTCCTAGATCAACCGTTCCAGTTCGCAGGTAGGTACAAACATCCTCACCCTTAACCAAAATAAATTGGTAACGATCTGCTAAGTTAATGATTAGCTTGCGTTTCTTATTAACTAGTGGTTCGCAATCAATCCCACATTTCTCTAGTAGCGGAATTAATTTCTCTTCAACTCGCCCCTTCGTTAATGCAATTCTTAACATTCAACTAACCCCTCTCCTGATTTCCAAATCAATAGCTTTACTCCAGCTAACTTTGCCTGTTCTTGAGCCTCTTCTTGGCTATCGAATGGAGCTAGTGAATAGTTCGGGTTAGCCTCAATCAATGGTGCCACTTGACTCATTTCTGCTAATTTTGCGTATACAAAAACCGGTCGCTGAATTTGCGATTCTACATCTGCAATTTTGGCTAATGCATCAATGTTAATTCCCAATCCAACGGCCGGTTCAGTTTTAGCTTGAAAGTTAGCCAGCAGTCGATCATAACGACCACCACTGATAACATAAGTATTTGAACGGGCTGTATATCCCTTAAAAATGATTCCAGTATAATATTTTTGCGGAACCGCGCTGCTTAAGTCGACAATTACCTTTTGGTTCGGTAAACTACTTGCAAATCGAGCAAGTGTGATTAATTCATCGACTAGCGGCCTGGCAGCTTTTGGAATCTTGACTGCTTCCAGCATTTGCTGAAGTTCTGCAATCGTTCCAAATAATCGTGGCCATTTCTTTAGGAAGGGAAGTTCATCACATGCACCAACCTTTTCCAGCAATGCTTTATACGCTGGAAAATTCTTATGATATAGCGCTTGCGCCAATTGACGATGCAATTGATGATCAAGATGAAGTGAATCTAAAACTTGATCTACCAATCTAGCATGTCCTAATTCAATTGTTAATTGATGTTGATGTAAAAAGTGTTGACTCAATTGATGCATTATGATCACCTCCTCCATTTCGGCCTTAATCGTTCGATATCCAATTAATTCAATTCCTAATTGCGTTTGTTCATTCTGTCCACCAGATAGTTCTGGGGAAATTTCAAACTTAGTTCCCACATAATATAATTTCCGTGGGAGCGATAAGTTCATATTTGATAAAAAGCGTGCCACCGGCAAGGTCAGATCTGGTCTTAAAACCAGGTCATCACCGGCGGGATCAAAGACCCGATACGGTGGATTAGCACTTGTAAAATCATTAAATAAGTCACGTTTTTCAACTATCGGCGTGTTGATTCTGGTATAACCGCGTTGACGAAATTGCTTTAAGATCCAAGCTGTTACGATATCTTTTCTTTCAGCAACCTCACCAAATTCATCACGCAGCCCAGTTGGCAACTTAATACGATTCATGTTAACTACCTCCTTTAATAATCATTTGAGCTAATAAAAAAGCGTCCTCCTTATCCAATCTGGATAAAGAGGACGCTATCGCGTGGTTCCACCTCATGTTCAGATGCTTCTCACAAAGCATCTCTCAAGTTGAAGAATAACTTCAACCCTGATAACGAGTGGTCCCGAAATTGCTTACTTTAAGTTCAGCAACCCAGTTCATCGGTGTGGTTCATAAATCAGCTTGGTCCCTTCACAACTTCAGCGGGACTCTCTCGTTCAAGCATAACTTACTACTCTCCGAATCAGAACTATTATATTTAAATTAGACTCAAATGATGTTGAACTAATAATATTCTAATCAATCTAAGATGTCAAGCTTTTTTAAAAAATTATTCATCATGTGCCAGCCATGGCCAACTTCATCGATACTATGGGCGTCAGAGCCAAAGACAATTGGTAATTGAGCATTCAATGCCCGATTTAAAATCTGTTCACCAGGATAAAAATCATTACAAAATTTTTTATAAAGTCCCGCTGAATTATAATCTAAACTCAAATTATGCTTTTGCATTTGAGCTATGATTTGATCAACAATTTTTAAATTATCATCATCAAACAATTCTGGTAAATTAAAATAATCTTGATACTTTTTAATTAAACTAATGTGTCCCAATTCAAGTGGTTTTTGATGTTCCCAATTAACACTGGCGCTATCTAAGACCGTATTTAAGTATCTTTGGTATAACTTTTGGGGGTGCTTAAGATCAACGTTAAAGCCATCAATTAATTCTTCAGGAGCATAATCAATGCCCCAGTATTGACCATCATCCGCTTGTAAATAGTGGACTGATAAAATATTATTTTGGGTCACTGGTTCGTACTGTTCAATAAAGTGCTTCGTTTCAGCTTCAAAGCCACTTAAATATTCAATTTCAAATCCAACACTGATTTTAATTTGAGATTGATACTCATTTTGCAGCTCCACCGCTAGTTTCAAATAATCATCAACCTGGTCATTATTTAGACCTTCAGTAGCAATATTATCTGGCAATCCTCCATAGACTCGGTCAAAATGTTCAGGCATTGGAGCGTGCTCAGTAATATGATATTCGCTAAAACCAAGTTCAATTGCACGTTCAATCATTTTGCGAGTCGCTTCACCGCTGCCATGCGGACATAATTCCGTGTGGGTGTGTCCATCAACTTTAAGCATTAAAATCACTCCATTTTAGTTTAATCATACCATTTAATCAAATGAAATTAAATGAGAAAATTATTAGAGTGAACTTTACATATTGTTATAAAAGATTTATAATTTCTTAACTTGACTATGCAAACATCAAGAGCAAACTATCGAGGAGGAATGCCCAATGTTTAGTAAAATCGGTAATATTATTTTTCAAAATGAAGCTGTTGCAAGAATCTCTGACTTTAGAATGGGGATCGAAATTGAAATGGATCGAGCAGATGAAGATGGTCACCTCAGCTCTGAACCATACCCAGATACGATTGGCGATGCCCATAGTAACCCCTGGATTACAGAGGACTTTTTGGTTGCCATGTCCGAAGTGGTAACACCATCAGCCGATAGCCCCATCGATGCAATGCATTACCTATATCGGATCAATAATGCATTGCGGAATGCACTCGCCCCTGGTGAAATCCTTTGGCCGTTGTCAATGCCACCGATTATGCCTAAAAATAAAACCAATGATATGTTGGCGGATTCCACTACAGAAAAACACGAATTTTTAATTAAGTTGGTTAAACTCCATCATGGAATGGCGAAGTTCTTACCCTGCGGTGCTCACATTAATTTAAGTATCAATGACCATATTATTGATTTAATCCAAGCCCAAATGAGCGACAAGTTCAATAACAAACAAGAAGTAAAAGATTACTTATATATGCGATTAGGGCAGGGATTCGTTCGATACCGTTGGTTACTTACATACTTATTTGGGGCCAGTCCCATCGCTGAGCAAAACTACTACGATGAAGACGTGGGACCAGATCATCCCATCCGTAGCCTCCGCCAAAGTCAACGGTATGGTTATGGAGCTAAATTTTTGGTCGATTACACCAGCATCGATAAATACATTCAATCAATTCAAGATGCCGTTAAAAATAAACTCATGATTAGGGATTCAGAAGGCCAAGGACCCATTCGGTTCAGGGGTGGCAAAGACCTTGCGGATTTAAGAAACACGGGAATTCAGTATCTCGAATTGCGAATGTTGGATTTAGATCCTGACAGTGAGATTGGTATCCAGACCGACACGATTCGATTCGTTCGGATAATGGCAAGTTATTTTATAATGAATCCACCATTAAAGCAATCAGCGGTTAATGAAACCCTCGCACAATCCAACCAGTTAAATGACGAAGTGGCTAGTGAACATCCCAATCAGTTCGCTCACCAAAAGCAAGCGATTTCATTTATTCAACGCTTAAAACTATTCGTTGATCAGATTCAAGCTGGACCTGAATTTAACGAGGTTATTAAAAAAATGGAGTTACGGATTCGCTATCCTGAATTGACCCCAAGCGCGCAACTAATTAAACACATTAAAAACAATTCATTAGTTGATTATGCAGTTGAGCTAGGGATTAAGTATCAAAAAAGTGCGTTAATGGCGTTAAGGCCATTTGATGGTTTTGATGATACTAAGCAGCCAACTGCTGAAGAATTAAAGAAATACCTATTTCGGAGTTCGTTTAAATCTTAGTAAGAGCAGGGGCATAAATGAAAACCAATTCATTTATGGCTCTTTTAGTTTGCAATTAAATAATATTAATCGTTTATCCATTAATAAATTTAATATTAGTATTTGATATTTAAATCGTCCTTTACATATTTGTCTAAAAGATTTATAATATTCTAACCGAATTCTAATAATGAATTTAGTGAAAATCTCAAGGAGGGATGCCAATGTTTAGTAAGATTGGTAATGTTATTTTTGAAAATGAGGCGGTTGCAAGAACCTCTGATTTTAGGATGGGCTTGGAAATTGAAATGGATCGGGCGGATGAAACCGGCCACCTAAGTTCCGAACCATATCCAGATACGATCGGTGATGCCCATAGTAATCCATGGATCACTGAAGACTTTCTCGTCGCAATGTCCGAAGTCGTGACCCCACCTGCTAACAGTCCGTTAGATGCGATGCACTATTTATACCGCATCAATAATGCGTTAAGGAATGCGTTAGCCCCCGGTGAAATCTTATGGCCGTTATCAATGCCACCAATCATGCCCAAAAATAAAAGTAATGATTTATTAGCAGATTCGACCCAAGAAAAACATGACTTTTTAGTTAACTGGGTTAAGTTACATCACGGGATGGCCCAAGCGTTACCATGTGGAGCACATATTAATTTAAGTATTCACGACCATGTCATTAAATTGATTCGTTCTAAAATGAGCGATACATTTGAAACTGATCAAGATGTAAAGGATTATTTATACATGCGATTAGGACAAGGTTTTGTAAGATATAGATGGCTAATTACATACCTATTTGGTGCTAGTCCAATTGCCGAAAAGAACTACTATGACGAAGATAAGGGGCCAGACCATCCAATTCGAAGCCTTCGGCAAAGTCACCGTTACGGATACGGAGCCAAATTTTTGGTTGACTACACCAGTATTGATAAATACATTAAATCAATTCATGATGCTGTTAAACATAAGCTAATGATTAGAGCATCAGAAGGTCAGGGCCCAATTCGGTTTAGAGGTGGCAAGGATCTGGATGATTTGAAAAATACTGGAATTCAGTATCTCGAACTACGAATGCTCGACTTAGACCCTAGTAGTGCCATTGGAATCAAGACCAATACGATTCGTTTCATTCGACTAATGGCTAGTTACTTTATTATGAATCCACCTTTGAAGCAGTCTGCAGTGAATTCGGCCTTAGACAAGGCGAATCACTTAAACGACGAGGTCGCAAGCGAAGATCCAAATCACTTTGCCCATCAAGTTCAGGCCATTTCATTTATTGAACGCTTAAAATTATTCGTTGACCAACTTCAAGCAGGCCCAGAATATACAGAAGTGATTCAAGAAATGGAACTCAGGATTAGATATCCAAAGCTAACACCAAGTGCTCAGCTCCTTGAGCATATGAAGGATGGTTCATTAGTTGATTATGCTGTTTCACTAGGCATCAAGTATCAAAGAAGTGCGTTAGTAGCGTTAAGACCCTTCGATGGTTTTGATACTACTAAACAACCCACCGCCGATGAATTAAAGAAATATCTATTTAGAAATTCATTTAAATCATAATCAAACGCCCCTATATGAAATCAGTTCACCTCGGGGCGTTTTTTTTATAGAAAATTGGCAATCCCACCTTCAATCAACTTCACCGAAGTATCAATAGCATCAGACATTGATATCTGCTTCCCATTATTGATCCATTCCCGATAAACATTGAGGCCGGTTTGTTGAATAAATGAAGTGACCATCTTTTGTTGCCATTCGGATAAGTTTTGAAACTGCTGTGACTGCCCCCAAGTCTTACCCATTACTTCATCAATCATTTCCTGGCGAATCCCGACGTATGGGATGTTAGTACTGATTGTAATCTTTTCATATGCTTGATCTTGGTTGACTGAATACTCAAAAAACGTTTGAATACTTTTCGCTAAATCAAGTGGATATTGATAATCTTTGGTCAATGCTAAGTAGCCTCTTGAATACTCAGATTGAATTTCAGCCAATAGTGCATCTAAAGTTGGATAATAACGATAAAAAGTTTTTTTATTAATTTGCGCCCGTTCTGCCAGTTCCTTGACGGTGATTTTGGCATAATCTTTTTCACAAATTAATGTTTTAAAAGCATCATGAATGCTGTTGATCGTTCTTTGAATCCGTAAGTCTTCATGACCAGTTAATTCCATATCCCATATCCACCCCGTTAATTAAAATTGTGTATGATCTAATTATAATGCTAAAATAAAAATAAAATTTATAGAAAGCCTGTTAGTTAATGAGTCTCAAACGCAAAATTACAATTATAATTAGTATCCTCCTCGGAATCATATTCATTATTTTATGTGCTGCTAGTGTCTATCTGTACACCGTCGTATCGGTCCCTAGTCATAAATCATTTTTATCTAATAATCAGATCACCAGCAAAAACCCACTGTATAGCAATCAGCAATGGTTCCTAAAAGCACATAAGCAGCGTTGGTATCAAGAATCAGCCACCGGGCATCTGAAGTTAGACGCATACTATATTCCAGCAGCCACCAAGACTAATCAAACTGCAGTAATTGCCCATGGTTATATGGGGAATAAGGATGAAATGGGGGTTTATGGCGCCCTTTTTCATCAACTCGGCTATAACGTTTTAATTCCAGATGACCGTGGGCAAGGTGATAGTCAGGGTAACTATGTCGGGTATGGATGGCCTGATCGCCTTGATTACATTAAATGGATCAATAAGGTCATTAAGTACAATGGCCAAAGTTCTAAAATCATCATGTTTGGTGTCAGTATGGGTGGAGCAACGACTATGATGACCAGTGGCCAACCGAATGTTCCCCACCAAGTCAAAGCATTTATTGAAGACTGTGGATATGATAGCATTCATAATGAATTAAGATATGAAGCCAAACAACTATACCATCTCCCCCTAATTCCATTTTATCCAATCGAACCGATGGTTAGTCTGATCAACAAGGTCAAAAACGGCTTTTTCTATGAGGATGGCAATGCTTTGAAACAAGTTGCTAAAAACCATAAACCAATGTTATTCATTCATGGTAGCAATGATCATTTTGTGCCCACTAAAATGGTCTACCCCCTCTATCGAGCCACCAAGGGGCCCAAAGAACTATTAATCGTTAAGGGCGCTGCCCATGCGCAGTCTTTCCAACATAATAAACAACTATACGAGGAAACAATTCGCAAATTTTTGGCTAAATACGTTAAATAATTAGTTAGTAAAAAGCGAGTTAGCAAGTTAATTCCCTGCTACTCGCTTTTTTACTACAATTTGTTCAGTAAATTCAGTCGAATTAAATCATAGCTCGCCTTTAAAATATCGTTCCGCGAATAGTTTCGTGAATCAGCTAAGTGTAATTTTAATAGGTTGACTAGGGTCCCCGTTAAATAGACGGCAATAATTTTTTTTTGCTTTTCATTCAGGGTAAAATTAAGCTTACTAATTGTTTTATAATTCATGGTATTAAAAAAAAGTTCCAATTTATTAATAAAATGAATATCACCATGATCACTTAATAAAAAATGAATCGTTTTGCGGTGTTGATCGAATATATCAATGATCTGACCAAGCAACAAGCCATCTGCCAATCGCTTCCGAATCGAATGAATATCCATATTAACAATATCCATTTGGCATTGAGCGACCTGGTCTAAAATATGCGCTTCCACGCGCGTGATCACATCATATTTATCATTAAAATAACGATAAAAAGTGCCCCGTTTGATGCCCACATTATTTACGATCTCGTTAACCGTTATTTTTGCTAACCCCTTTGCATCTGCAAGTGTAATTGTCCAGTCAACTATGCTTTGAATTGTTCGATTCCGTTTATTATATTCCCCCATCAAAACGGCCCTCCTTCATAAAAATGAACATTTCCCCAATTTTGTTCATTTTATCAAATCAAAATTACATTAATATATATCATATCAATAATAAGGAGGAATTACGATGATGAACAAAGAAATCCTTTTCCAACACGGGACTGGGGCATTAATCGTCCCAGGCTTATTTGATGGAACGTTAACGATTGGCGATTTATTAAAGCATGGTGATACAGGAATCGGAAGTGGCGCGGGATTAGATGGTGAATTAGTCATTAACAACGGTCAACCATTCCTGATTCATGGCGATGGGAACGTTGAAATTGTGAACGATCAATTTAGCATTCCATTTGCCAACGCCCACTTTGCTAATTACCAAATTGAAAATAACGTTCAAATCGCTAATTATAATGCCCTCGGTGATCACATATTTAGTAACCATCAATATCGAAATTTAATGTTTTCTGCCAAATTACATGGGCGTTTCGATTACGTTAAAGTCCGCTCCGTATTCAAACAAAAGAAGCCTTACCCTTCGTTAGTTAAAACAGCTGAAAGTGAAAAGATATTTGAAGCAGAAACAATCTATGGCACATTAATTGCTTATTACTATCCAGATGCATTTAGCAAGCTTGTCGTGCCTGGTTTTCACGCCCACTTCATCTCAGATGATTTCAAGTTGGGCGGCCATCTGATGAATTTCAAAGGATTTAGTGGTGTTCTTGGCACCCAGGAATTTAATAATTTAAATTTAGAGCTCCCCAATGATAATGAGGATTATCGGACTCATGACTTTTCAAATGACGATATTGAAGCAGCCATCAACAAAGCCGAAAAAGAATAAACCAAAAAGGGATTTTGATCTGACCCATTCGGTCAGCAAAACCCCTTTTTATTATTTCATATTCGGACTCAATTGTTTATCGTTACCCACTCGTTCCCATTTCAACAGTAACGAACTAAATACCACTGAAATTGAACTTAGCGCCATTGCCATCCCGGCAATTTCTGGACTAAGGGTTAGGCCGATAAAATAAAACATCCCGGCTGCAATTGGGATCCCCAATACATTGTAAATAAAGGCCCAAAAGAGGTTCAGTTTAATCCGATTAAACGTTTTATGACTTAACGTTAACGCCCGACTAACATCTTGCAAATCATTTTTCATCAATACGATGCCGCCAGATTCAATTGCAATATCAGTTCCAGACCCCATTGCAATTCCAACATCAGCAGTTGACAATGCAGGCGCATCATTAATGCCATCGCCAACAAAGGCCACCTTGCGTGCTTGTTGAAGATTTTGAACAGCCTTTGCCTTTTCATCAGGCAACACATTAGCGATGATACGGTCAATTCCGACTTGTTGGCCGATCACATCAGCCACTTGTTGGTTATCTCCAGTTAGCATCACTGTTTGCAACCCCTGTTTCTTTAAAGCAGCAATTGCCTGCTTGGCACCATCCTTTGGGGTGTCTTGAATAACAATCAAACCGAGCACCTTATGTGCATCCCCAACGTATACAACGGTCTTGGCAGCTTTTTGTAGTTCATCTGCACTCTGCTGTAAATCGTCACTAATTGATAAAGCACCAATTTTACCAACCGTGAATGATTGGCCGTTCAGATCGGCACGAACACCTTGACCGCTAATCGAAGTGAAGTTTTTTACTGAAACAAGATTGACATTTAATTGTTTAGCGTATTTGACCACCGCACTGGCGAGAGGATGTTCTGAATCATGCTCTAAACTAGCAGCAATCTGAAGCACCCGTTCTTGATCACCAATGACATCAACAACTTGTGGTTTCCCCTTGGTAATCGTACCGGTTTTATCAAAGACAACCGTTTGGATGCCATCAACGGCTTCCAAAACTTCCCCATTTTTAATCAAGATACCCATTTGAGCACCACGACCAGTTCCCACCATCAATGCGGTTGGGGTGGCTAACCCAAGTGCACATGGACATGCGATCACTACGACTGAGACAGCAAAGACCAAGGCCTGAGCAACTGGAGCGTTTAATAAAACGAACCATACTAAAAACGTGATGATTGCAACGATTAATACGATTGGAACAAAAAAGTCAGAAACCCGATCGGTCAAATTTTGAATGGGAGCATGGCTATTTTGGGCTTTTTTAACTAGTTCCACGATTTGAGATAGCATCGTTTCGCTCCCCACTTTTTCAGCACGGAACTCCAAAGTCCCATTATTGTTGATCGTTGATCCAATTACCTGATCGCCAACGTGCTTTTCAACGGGGATGCTTTCACCAGTCACCATTGATTCATCGATTGAAGAAGCACCCTTTAAAATAACCCCATCCACAGCAATTTTTTCACCAGGTCTGACCTTGATGGTATCACCCTTTGTCACTTCTGAAACGGGGCATCTTTGAAATTGGCCATTCCGTAGGACCATTGCATCCTTTGCCTGTAAGTTTAACAACTGCTCAATTGCCTTTGAAGCGCCCTTGCGCATCCGCGTTTCTAATCCCTGTCCTAGTAAAATAAAGGTCGTTACGAATGCAGCTGTTTCAAAGAACACTGGCTGATGGTTTAACATTGCATAAACACTAAATAGGTACGCAGTTGCGGTTCCGATTGCCACCAGCGTATCCATATTAGAGTGATGTTTTTTGAACGATGCCAACGCACTTTGCAAAAATGGTCTAGTGGCGACTAGCATAATCACCGTTGTGAGTAGTAATTCAGTCACATCGCCACCTGGTAACATCCAACCATCTAGCGGCATCAAGATCATTTGAATTAACATCGGCAAAGATAAGAGCAACGAAATGTAAAACCGCTGCATGGTAGTCATTATTTAACCACTACCTTTCCGTGGACCATGTTCATTCCACAGCTAAAATCAAATTCACCAGTTTGATCAGTATTTACATCGAATGTTTGTGGTTCATTTAATGGTAGTTCGGACTTAAATCCTAAATCACTGGACTGAACAGTATCTAAACAGCCCTGATCACTATTCCGCACAAAACTAAGCTTGGCTGGCACGCCCTGCTTTAAATTTACAACGGCTGGTTGGTAACCACCATCAACAACAACTGTTACAACTTGTTCTTTTTCACTCATATCATTTACCTCCATTATTTAACAACTACTTTGCCATGAAACATATCCATCCCACAGGCCCACTGATAAGTGCCCGGCTTGCTGGTGTCGATATTAATTGATTCGGTCTGATTTTTGGGTAACGCTTGGTTAATCCCAAAATCATTGAAAATAACGTGATCTAAACATCCCGATGCGTCCTTGCGGGTAAAATTGAGGGTCGCTGGGATCCCAACTTGAAGCTCGACTGTCTCGGGAGAATACCCGCCGTTCACTTCAATGTCAACGGTTTGATGGTTATCAACCACTGCTGAAGTTTCACTATCTTCAGCATGGGGGCCAAAGTACCACCATAAAATGAATCCAATTAATAATAAACCAATTATTAGTACCATTAATTTAACCACTTTGCGAACCACTCCTTTCAACTCTTGTTTACATGTGTAAACTTAACTATGCTTATATCCTAGCGCTGTTGTTTACATTTGTCAACAATAACCACAAAAAAATGTTGGACCATTATTGATCCAACATTTTCTGATGCTATTTAATTTGGTCAAAAGCTTGCTTCAGGTCTGCCTTTAGGTCCGCAACTGATTCAAGACCAACTGAGTATCGTAACAAACCATCAGTGATGCCCCGCGCATGCCGTTCGGCCGGACTCATTTCGGCATGGGACATCTTCGGTGGGTATGAAATGATGGATTCGACCGCACCTAATGAAACTGAGAAGACTGGAATTTTAATTAGGTCAACTAACTTTCGGACATTATCTTCACTGCCAATATCAAAGGAAAGCACCGCTCCACCCGAAACAGCTTGGGATAGTTGAACTTGGTGTTCTGGTGATGATGGGAGGCCAGGATAATTCACCTTGGTAACTAGAGGCTGTTCTTCTAACCACTTTGCTAGTTCAAGTGCATTTGCAGATTCCTTTTCCATTCTTACGGCAAGGGTTTTAATGCCCCGCAGCAATAACCAACAATCAGAGATTCCGAGGGTGGCACCCATTGCATTTTGCAAAAAGTAAACTTGTGCGCCTAGTTGTTCGTCCTTAGTGACGATCAAACCGGCTAAGATATCACTATGCCCCGCTAAGAACTTAGTGCCACTATGCAATACTAAGTCAGCCCCCAAATCGAGTGGTTTTTGTAAAATCGGTGTCATGAATGTGTTGTCTACAAATGCAAGTGCGTCGTGTTCATGAGCAATTTTAGCCACATCTGAAATATTGGTTACCTGCAGCGTTGGGTTCGATGGTGTTTCAATGTAAACAACCTTTGTGTTGGGCTGAAAAGCATTCTTTAATGCATCTTCATCGCCCAGATCAACAAACGTGTACTCAATTCCATACTTGACTAACACTTGAGTGACGAGGCGAAACGTCCCCCCGTACACATTCTTGGTCAAGATAATGTGATCACCTTGGTTCAAGGTCAATAGGGCCGTTGAAATGGCCGCCATCCCCGTAGCAAAAGCAAAGCCACGCGTGCCGTGTTCTAGACTGGCGATACTTGCTTCCAAAACATCGCGGGTCGGGTTACCACTTCTGGAGTAATCCCACTTTCCAAAATGATCGAAATCACGTTGCTCAAAAGTGGATGATAATTGAATTGGCGGATTAATCGCACCAGTTTCTGGATCTGGTTTAGTAGTACTTTTAATAACCTTGGTCCAATCAGAAAATTGTTTATTTGCCATCTAGATTCACCTCCGTTTGCTTAGCAGCAACAGCTAAAGAATGATTCAAGTCATGAATCAAATCTTCACTGGCTTCAATTCCGCATGAAATCCGTAAAAGATTATCTGTAATACCAGCTGCTGCACGTACTTCGGGACTGAGATTGGCATGGGTTTGAATTGCAGGAACGGTTACCAGACTTTCAGTTCCACCCAAACTTTCAGCAAAGGAGATGACCGTCAAATTCTGTAAGAATTGATCAACGTCTACTTCAGGTTTAACATATACGCTCACCATTCCACCGCGTCCTGGGTAGCGAACTGATTCTACTAAATTGGAATTATTCAAATCAGCTACGATTGCCTGCGCATTTTCCTCCTGTTTGTGTAAACGCAGAGGAAGCGTTTTCAAACTCCGAATCAGTAACCACGAATCAAATGGTGCTAAGTTCGATCCAATTGTAATTAAATTTTGACCAATTACTTCTGCAGTTGCTTCTGACTTGCAAATTACTACTCCGGCAAGTAAATCATTATGTCCAGATAAGTATTTAGTAGCACTGTGAACGACAATGTCAGCTCCAAGGTTCAACGGTTGTTGAATCAATGGGGTAAAGAATGTATTATCAACGATCAATTGGGCATTGACTTCATGGGCGTGACTGGCAACCTCTTCAATATTAATGACCTTCATCGTCGGATTGGAAGGCGTTTCAATCCAGACTGCCTTTGCGTCATCTTGTAATAGGCGATCTAATTCTTGGTAGTCATGCCCGTCCCACTTACTAAAGCGTAAATGATAGTGTTTCGTTAATAGATCAAAAAATCTAAATGAACCACCGTATAGATCATCTGAAACGACGATGTGATCACCAGTATTGAACTGGGTAAAAACTAGTTGAATCGCAGCCATCCCTGATGAAACCGCATAGGCTTTACAGCCATTTTCTAACTGTGCCAAGACATTTTCTAATACGTCACGAGTTGGTTCGGTCATTCTGGAATAATCATATCCAGTTGATTTACCCAACCCCGCATGCCGATACGCGGTGGAAAAATAAAGCGGCATCGAAATCGAACCCGTCACATTATCAATGCGGTTGCCCGCTTGCGCTAAAATCGTATCAATCTTCTTTTGCCATTTACAATCACTACACATAAAATCACTTACCTTTCAAACGTTTTAGTTTTAAACCTTATCTAAAGCCTGCTTCAAATCTGCGATTAAATCATCTGCATTTTCAATTCCAATTGAAATCCGAATCAGATCTGGAGTCACCCCAGCTGCTTTGAGTTGTTCATCATTCAACTGCGCATGGGTAGTTGAAGCGGGATGAATAATTAATGACTTTGCATCAGCCACATTTGCCAACAATGAGAATAACTGAAGGTGACTGATCAATTCCTTCCCTGCTTTTTCACCATCGGTCAAGCCGATCGTAAAGATTGAACCAACACCCTTAGGAAAGTACTTTTCAGCAAGCTTGTGGTACTTACTATCCTTTAGGGCTGGATACTTGATCCAAGCGACCTTTGGATGATGGGCTAAGAAGTCCACCACTTTTTCGGTGTTCTCAACGTGTCTTTGGACCCGCAATGATAGCGATTCTAATCCTTGTAATAACAAGAAAGAGTTGAAAGGACTAATCGTTGCTCCGAGGTCCCGCAATGTTTCTGCACGCACCTTGGTAGTGAACGCAGCACCCTTCAAATCAGCGAAAACAAGGCCATTGTATTGATCGTTGGGTTCGGTGAATCCAGGGTACTTACCACTCGCTTTGTAATCAAACTTACCATTTTCAACGATAACTCCACCCATTGTCGTTCCATGGCCACCAATGAATTTAGTCGCAGAGTGTACGACCACGTCAGCACCATGTTCTAATGGTTGAACCAAGTATGGGGTACCAAAGGTATTATCAACAATGAATAAAATCTTATTATCATGGGCAATTTTGGCAATTGCTTCAAAATCGACTAAATTAATATTGGGGTTACCAATACTTTCCACGTAAACCGCCTTTGTTTTAGGGGTAATTGCCTTAGCGAAGTTTTCTGGATCATCTGGATCTACAAAGTGCGTCGTAATACCTAGCTTAGGAAGGGTGACCGCAAATAAATCATAGGTGCCACCATAAAGGGTACTGGCAGAGACGATTTCATCGCCTTGCCCCGCAATATTTAAAATTGCAGCTGTAATGGCTGCGGAACCAGTTGCTAGGGTAACCCCTGACGTTCCATTTTCAAGGGCGGCCACTCTTTTATCAACTACGTCGGTCGTAGGGTTGGTAAGCCGCGTATAAATGTTTCCTGGTTCTTTCAAGCCAAATCGATCGGCTGCTTGTTTGGCATCCTTGAATACAAATGAAGTGGTTTGGTAAATTGGAACTGCTCTAGCTCCTGTTTCTTGATCTACCACTTGTCCTGCATGAACCTGAAGCGTTTCAAAGTGCAATTTTTTTTCTGTCATATTCTAATTCCTCGCTTTCAATTAAATCAATCCAGTTTTGATATAGTTGGATACTGCTATTTTGCCAAGTGTTATTGATCTGGTGAACCCGATCATAATAATTTGCTGGTGCATCGATCGCTGAATGTTTTGCTAGGTCCCGATGGTATTCTGCATCCAAGGTATCTAAGCTATATTCAGGGTGGCCGCTTAAATACGTTTGCCTTTTTTCATCGGAATGCAAAATCAATGGGCCAGTGAAGCGATTATCAGCAGCAATGGTCAATCCTGCTGGGAGTGCATTGCGGTCGATCACTGATTGAGAATGTCTTGATTGGGGATTTATGAATCGAACTAAGTTATTACACAATCTACATTTATCATCAATGCTACTAGCTTGATAGATTCCAAATAACTTTTGCTTTAGTTCAATCTTTGGAATTCCAAAATCGGAGTACAACGCAGCCTGACAAGCCCAGCATTCGTTAATGGTTTGCTGAACATGTTTAGATGCCCAACGCTTGATTTCTAAAAATTCTTCCCAGTAATCAACATCTTCAAAGTTAATCTGTTCAACGGGGGCTCCAGTAACAATCAATCCATCGTAGTAGTTATTACAAACCTGCTGCAGACTACAATAACACTTGGCAACCTGTCCTTGATCAACCGTCTTAAAATGATGGGTCCGTGGGTACAAGAAAGTTACTTCAATATCTTGTTTCAATGAATTCAGGATATTCAAAAATTGCCATTCAGTTGTTTTTTTGGTCGGCATTAAATTTAAAATCAATACTTTCAATGGTTGATCTAATTTTTGATTGTTCCATTCATGATCATTTTTTAAAAATCCATTCTTAACGTTAACTGCCATTGCGATTTCCTCCCTTTCAAATAAAAAAAGCACCCCTAGAATTCGAAAAATTAATTTCAAACTCTAGGGGCGCTCTATGTAGTACGCGGTACCACCCTATATTAACTAGTCATATTGACTAATCATCTCCGGACACTGTAGTAGCTATCCTTCAACACTTTAACGGGTGTTAAGTCGTAAATGGCTCATTATCAAACTCACCACTTAAAATTACTCCAAGACCATCTTCAACACCAATTGAAATCCCTAATCTCATCAAACAAGGGTCTCTGTTAAAATCAACTTAGTGTTTACTCATCTTTTCTCAGTAACCTTTAATTAATATGTTAAAGATATAATAATCCGTTTAATATTGAATGTCAACAACAAAAATAAATTTTTTTAAGCTTAATTTTACATTAATAACGTATAACCAAATGATCGGTAATGGCTTGTTTCTTTTTAAAGTCAATGCTGTCATGTGAATAAACGGGATATTAATCTCAAATATCACTTACTTTTTATAATTATCAACGCTATATATTAAAGCATCTGGAGTTAGGATCACATAAGTTAAAACTAACCATTATAGGTTCAATTCAAACGCAAGCTGTTTTTGATTTCCATCGTAAACAACCCAAATAATGCCACGGTATTCAAAGCCAAACCGCTTTCCCAATTCTTGCATTCGTTTATTAACGGGTCTGGTATCAAAGCGAACGTTACGATACCCCTTCATTACCGAAACGGTAATGAAATTAGAAAGTAAGTACGAGCCCAAATGCATACCATGGTATTGGCTCGCAATTGCAATTCTATGGATAGTGGTATATTGCTCAGCAGGACGACTCCAACTGCCATCAATTTCTTGATAAATTGGTTCGTCCACCGTCATCAGATATGCTGTTCCAGCAACGTTTCCATCAACAATTAAAACATAGCTAGACTCACTGTCGATATCTTATAGCAGTGTTTCACGATTCGGATACCCGTTTTACCATTGATCACTACCATCTGCTTTTAGCAATTCCCGTGCTTCTTCAATAATTGATGTAACTTGATCTAAATCAGTGTCTCTAGCAACCATTAAGTAAATTTCAGCCATTATATTTCCTCCTTAAAATAAAAAAGTGCGCATTGAAAAGATGGAAAATTGATTCCAGTCGTTTCAACGGCACTGTTTATTGAGTTACGCCTGCACATACCAATATTTAAATATTTTTAGTGTAGAACATTATTTTCTAAAATGGTATTAACAGCGGCTTCAATTTGAATTTTGGCAATATCAAAGGTCGCAACTGGTAAATCGGTTGGTTTAATAATGAGCGGTAACTCGGTGCATCCCAGAATCACCCCATCCAATTCATCGTCTATGATTAGCTGATCAATCATTTGAGTTAATTGCATTTTGGTATCTTGATTAACAATCCCATTTTCTAACTCACTTATAATTTTTAAGTGTAACCAATTTTGTTCATCATGGCTTGGCAAGTAAATTTTAATTCCTGAATCTGTGAACGGCTTGCTAAAAAAATCGTTATTCATTGTAAACTTAGTTCCCAGTAATAATAGTCGGTGTAAATTTAGTTGCTTAGCTCGAGTTAAAGAAGTATCTACGATGCTTAGCAACGGCAATTTAGTTCGTGCCTGAATCTGCTTGAAAGCAATGTGAGGAGTATTGCCGCACATCAATCCAAAGTCGGCTCCCGATTGTTTTAAATAATCAGCAGCGCTACTCACGTAATCTGCAACTTGATTTATTTGATTGGCATCTAATAACTTGAACATATGATACATATTGATGCTTTCAATTGTGATTTCTGGTAACGATTGGGTACTCCCAATCTTTTCCTGGTAGCCCTTAATGATATCATTATAATATCGAATGGTTGCTTCAGGCCCAATCCCACCAATAATTCCTAATTTTTTCATTTTGATTTCCTCCGTTAGTTAATGTAACAATCACTTATTACTAAGTTGTTTAATTAATTGTAAAAATAATCCCATAAATTAGATTAGTATGAATTAAAAATTACCTTTTCCACCTTATAACGAAATACATCTTCTGTATTATATAAACAATCTGATGTATCCAGAATAAGAAAATTCAAATGGAATCATCATATTAGCTGAAACATCGCAGCCTTTAACTAATAATTTAATACTGTGTTCTTTTGAATATGATTTTAGCATAGTAAAGAGATCCTTTTAATAATAATCATTCCTGAAAGGCCACAACATAAGTCTGTATTATTATCATATGATCAAAGAAAATTGCGATTTAAAATATTTATATATCAATAAAAAAAGACCTGAAAATAAAATTACAGGTCTTAATTATATCAATTTTGATATCTATTTATGTGGGTAAAACTATGGGATAACTTAAAATTAAATCGAGCAATATGTGGTGTTACTATGTCATGTTACTATGTGATTTGTGTATATTTATTATTCTAATTGTTGTGCTTATACTTGCGCATTAATTCAACCATGTGGACTTCATTTACGATAAATTCATGGGTGCGACAAACGTAGTCATTTTCCCGACCAATTTCAGCAATATAGCCATTGATGTAGTCCACTTCTGTCGGGCGACCCTTGGAGAAGTCTTGATACATAGAAGGATAATGATATTTGAATTGATGACTAGTGGTCGTAACAGAATCAATTTGTTCTTGACGAGTCTCGATCATTTGAATGCCAGCTCGTTCACAGGCATCGAAAGATTCATTAAATAGTTGCGTTGCCATTTCTGGCACCTTCGGATATTCAATAAATTGCCCCATTTGAAGTTCGAACATGGTACAAAGGGTATTCACAACCGCGTTGTAAACAACCTTGGACATACACATGCCCTTCCATTCCTTGGCCATTACAGGGCCTAATTTAGCAGCCTTGAAATCTTCAAATACTTGCTTAGTGGTTTCGTCAGCTGGTTCATTATCGTAAGGTGCCATGTGCATGACTTCCCCGTCAACGGGACCCATAAAATCAACATCTGCAGGAGCATCCATTCGAGTAGCAATCATTGCAGTTCCACAGATGATTTTATCACGATCAAAAAACTTTTCGATTTTTTCAAAATGACCCATTCCGTTCATCGCCGAGAATGCGTATTGATCACGGTGAAAAATTCCTGCTGCATTATCACGTTCTAGTTCTTCTTCTAGCTGCATTTGTTTTTTAAAGATAATCCAAACGTCTGGATGACCAGTGTATTCTTCTGGATAATAAATGTTGATTGGGACAATATGTTGATTTTCATGATCACGGGCAACCTTTACGCCACCTTGTTCACGAACTTTTGTAACGTTTGGTTCCCAAGTATCGATAAAATCAACATCAATTCCTGCGTTTTCTTGCATCATTACTCCGTAACGATAACCCATTGCACCTGCACCAATAAATCCATATTTCATATCATCTATCCCCTTTATTGTATGTATGAACTAAAAAACGCCCTCCAGAAAAATTCTGAAGGACGTTTTAAAACGTGGTACCACCTATCTTCAAGCCATATTGGCTCCTCTTTTCGGATTGTAATAATCCTAATCACTTTAATGGGTGATGACCAGTTCGCCTCGAAAAGCAAACAATGTTTTTGAATCGATCTTTAAGAAATTAGAATTTAATGCCCTCCCATCAAACGGCACTTGCTTAGTAAATCTAATATCCGAATCCATCGAATCAATCAGTTCATTTATTGATTGGTGATAGTATACCTTGAAATAAATGAGGATGTCAACAACTTTTTAATTTATTTCTAATTTACTTTTTAATTACTACTCTAAAAAGCTGATTTAAAAACCTTCACGCATGCATAGTAAAATATGAAGACGATTAACTATTATTAATAATTTATTATAACTAATTTATTTTAATGATTAATTCATGGATGAAAAAAGGAGACAAGCAAAGATTAATTGCTTGTCTCCCTCTGATTATTTAACCTTTAATTTACCATTCTGAATTTCACTAGCACCAAAGATGTTCTTAGTAGCATCCCAAATTCGCTGAGCTACCTCAGGCTTGTTCATCGTATATAAATGAATTCCATCTACCCCTTGAGAAACTAGATCAACAATTTGATCAATTGCATAAGCAATCCCAGCATCCCGTAGTGCAATTTTGTTATCAGCGTAACGGTTCATCATTTTTTTGAACTTTTCTGGAACTGGAACCCCTGAAATTTGGGTAATCCGTTCAATCTGGTTCTTACTGGTACAAGGCATAATCCCCGCTTCAACTGGAACATTAATCCCAGCTAATGCTAATTTTTCTTGAAAATC
This sequence comes from Nicoliella sp. ESL1120, assembly GCF_058508515.1. Classification (NCBI taxonomy): domain Bacteria; kingdom Bacillati; phylum Bacillota; class Bacilli; order Lactobacillales; family Lactobacillaceae; genus Nicoliella; species Nicoliella sp. ESL1120. The sequence continues at coordinate 10,373 of NZ_CP196384.1, read as the reverse complement.
ATAGAAGTGATTATTATCGAAAAATAATTGAGAAATTAGATGATCGCTCCCTGATTCAATTTTTAACTTTAAATGATTGATATCATCAACAAATGAAGTGGCTTCTTGATGGCATTCTGGATAACACGCACTCGCAATATTGATATTAGGATACTTTTCATGCACATATGAAATTAGATCACTAGCATGGTTAAATACTCCCCGTGGTGATAAACCTGGAATCGCATCACCACGTAAAGCTAAAATGTTATCAACGTTAATTGATTGGAGCCGTTGAATTAGCTGATCGACTTGAGTCTGATCTTGATATAAACCCGGCACATGCGCCATTGCTGGAATATTGAGATGATTTTGGATTAGATTAACTACGGCCACCGTCCCATCGCTTTGGGCAGAACCACCCGCTCCTAAAGTCACTGATATAAAATCAGGATTAACTTCTTTTAAAGCCGTCAAGGTCGGTAATATCGTTTCCACGGAAGAATATTTCTTAGGTGGAAAGACTTCAAGTGAAAACACAGTTTTGTGTTTAAAAAGATCAGCTATGTTCATAAATGCTCCCCCTTACTACTTTGGTTGCTTCAACCATGTTCTTTAAGCTATCAAACGATTCTTGTTCTGAACGCGTCTTTAACCCACAATCTGGGTTGATCCAAATCTTATCAACTGGTAACTTGCTAATAATTTGTTGAATTAAACCTTGGATTTCATCCTCGGATGGAATTCGTGGTGAATGAATATCATAAACCCCAGGTCCCACTTCAGTTTGGAAATTATCATCAACTAATTCGTCGATTAACGTGAAGTCGGCACGGGAAGCTTCGAATGAGATCACATCAGCATCTAGGTTATCGATGGCTCTTAAGATGTCACCAAATTCGCTGTAGCACATATGCGTATGAATTTGGGTACTTTCTTGGACACCACTGTGGACCAATCTAAATGCTGGCACTGCCCAATCAAGATATTCTTTGTACCAGTCAGACTTACGAAGTGGTAAGTTTTCACGAAGCGCTGGTTCATCAATTTGAATGATCTTGATGTCGTTCTTTTCAAGGTCTAGCACTTCATCTCTTAATGCTAGTGAGATTTGTGTAACCGTTTCTTTTCTGGCAATGTCTTCACGTGGGAATGACCAATTAAAGATGGTTACAGGACCAGTTAACATCCCTTTGACCCACTTATCAGTCAGCTTGTTTGCATAAACTGAATCTTCAACGGTAATAGGTGCGTTTCTACTAATGTCTCCCCAGATGATTGGTGGTTTTACTCCACGGGTTCCGTATGATTGCACCCAACCATTTTGGGTAAATACGAATCCATCTAGTTTTTCACCAAAGTATTCAACCATGTCATTTCGTTCGTATTCACCATGGACTAATACATCTAAACCTAAGTCTTCTTGAATTTTAATAATTCGAGCAATTTTATCACGGTTAAATTGATCGTATTGTTCACGAGTGATTTCGTTGTGTCTAAACTTCCGACGGTTGGCACGAACGTCAGCAGTTTGTGGGAAAGATCCAATTGTCGTGGTAGGTAAAATTGGTAACTTAAATTCAGCTTTTTGAACTTTTTCACGTTCACTTCTTTTAGGGAGACGGGTGTAATCTGAATCACTCAAAGCGTTGATTCGATCGTGAACTGCTGAATTGAATGGATGTTTAACGTTTTTGAATAATGATTCATTCTTAGCTAATAGGTCGGCGCCTTCAGCATCTTTGTTCACGATATGGTCTAAGTCAACTAATTCAGCTAACTTTTCAATGGCAAATGCTAAGTGTTGTTTAACGTCGCCAGTTAATTTATCTTCATTGGCTGCTGAATATGGAACGTGCAGTAATGAACATGAAGTGCTTAATACGATTGGTGCATCGGTTTTGATTTGATCTAGTAACGCTAAAGTATGGTCATATTCGTTTCGCCAAATGTTTTTACCATTCACAACCCCTGCAAAGAGGTGCTTGTCAGCTGGGAAACCATGTTGCTTAATTAATTCGATATTTTGATGACCTTCTAAGAAATCTAACCCGATTCCATAGAATGGCTTGTTAATTATGTCTTCATAAACGTCGCGAATATCACCAAAGTAATTTTGGAGGATCACATTGACCCCAGCAGCGTTAGCTAAGATTGCATCGTATAATTGATCAAAGACAGCCTTTTCATCTGCATCAACATCAAAGGAGAGTGCTGGTTCGTCAATTTGCAAGAATTTAACGCCTTCACCGTTTAGCTTAGAAAGCAATTCTTGGTAAGCTTCGATCAATGGTTGTACGAATTGACTTGGCTTCGTGCCATCAAGGAAGCGGGATAATTTCAAGAGTGTATAAGGTCCCACGATAACGGCCTTAGGATCAATGCCAAATTCCTTAGCTTCTTTAATTTCATCGAATAACTTATTGCCAATTAACTTAACGTCAGTGTCCTTAGTAAATTCAGGAACGATGTAGTGGTAGTTAGTGTTGAACCATTTCTTCATTGGTAATGCACGAACGGTTTCACCATCAGCTTGGTAACCACGCGCTTGAGCAAAATATTCGTCTAATTCTGAAACGTCTAAGTCACGGTACCGCTTGGAAACGATGTTCAATGAAACCGCCGTGTCCAATAAATTATCAAAAAATGAAAAGTCACCAACGGGAATTAAATCAATTCCGGCATCTTTTTGAGCTTGCCAGTGAGCAACTTTAATTGCATGTGCTTTTGCCAATAATTCTGATTGATCGATTTGGTGCTTCCAGTAATGTTCAGTAGCAAACTTTAGTTCACGATGTTCCCCAATTCTTGGAAATCCGATAATTGTTTTTGTCATATGCTAAAACCCCTTAGATTTGTATTTACATAAATTGATTAAAAACGTGCATAAAAAAACGCCCCTAGACAAACAGCTTTTCTTCTGCTTGTCTAGGGGCGCATTATATGTACGCGGTACCACCCTACTTCAGTTAGTCAAGATTGGACTAACCCTCAATAAGTACACTCAACGATAGCTATACTCAAACATTTTAACGGTTGTTAATCGTAGTCAGCTTATTATCTATAACTCACCGACTATGTGGTTACTCCAAGACCATCTTCACTAGCCGCTTACATACCACTTCTCAACAACGTGGCTTTCTGTGATGCTTACAACTAATTACTCATCTTTTCTCAGTAACTTTTAATAATTTATGTTGAACCTATAATATTCCTTTTATTTTGTTTTGTCAAACTAAAATGCAAAAATAATTAAAAAAATTCTACTAAATGAATTTAGTAGAATTTAAAATGAGTATTAATACTTATGACGATAATAGTAACTTGGCCTGTAATAGTGAGTTCGATCACTGTAGCTATGGCGATAACGATAATGTTGATAAACCTTATGGGCTGCATATGCTCCCGCAAAATAACCTAAGGTAGAACGGTGCCGCCGATATTGATGATAGCTACCACTTGATGAATAATCGCTATCGTCATGAAAGGTTGGCGCTCCAGCTGGTGTTGGGACTGTCATCGAATGGTCGATCGTGGAACGCCCAGTTGCATAGTCAAATGAAACCCCTGGTTGAACATTAAACAAGTAAACGTTAAAGTTTAAGGAACCATCAGTCGAAATCGCTTGTAGGTGCACCCCACGAGCCATTAATTCAGACCCCCGAAAGATTGGTTGAACTTGATAAACCACTTTTTGACCCTCTCTTAGGGCTGAACGAACCTGTGATTCATAAATGGTCTGCACCCGTTGATTACTAAATGCCGTTTGCGTAAATAAATTTTTAGGGTTATTTTGATCCCCTGACTGATCATTCGGATTATAGGAACCATCAATCGAAATTCCCTTTGAAAGACTATATGCAATCATATGCCCACGATTAATAATTGCCTCGTTATTAATAAACTTTTGGTGCCATCCAGTAGGATAAACTGTTTGCGTAGTTCTCAATGAATCATTAGCAACATTGCGACTTTCCAAATAGGCAGTATTAGCCGAAGAGGTTCGATTCAAATCATCTAAATTAGCATAACTGATATGATTACTGGTCCAATCGCTTGCCTTTAGGGTACTTTGCCCTCCATTTACATTTATGTAAGCAGCATCGCCACTATGATAATTCTTAGCTGCTAGTTCAGCAACAATTCCTTTATCATTATTATCTTTAGCCTTCTTTTTAACATGAACGGCTTTTTTATGGACAGTGGCTTTCTTTTCAGCATTAGAATGACTAGTGGCTGAATTTGATTCACTACTATTTGATGAACTATGTTCAACTTGACTACTTTGTTGACTGATACTTTGTTGACTGCTACTTTTTTCATCACCATTTGATAAATTACCAATAAAGCCCATTGCCAAAAAGAATGCAAATATAATTCCTATCCATTTCCATTTTTTATGCATTTTTATCACTCCCTTTATTCATATATGATTATTAAATATTTTTTAAGATTATTCAACAAAAAATAGCACCCAAAATAAATTTGAGTACTATTTTTATAATAATTAAATTAAACTGAACTAGAATGAACCATGCATTGCCATGATTTCATCAGGACGAAGCGCGATTAAATAACCAGTTCCATTACTACTAAAGAACATCCCTTCAAATTCACGATCTGATGCAGCATGAATATATTTAATATCTGACTTAGAAAGATTATTTAACTTGCTAGCGGGGGCTGAAACGATACTTCCATCAGAAATAAAGTAAAGCCGATCATTAGCTGGGTTGTAAGCAAAGCCTTGTGGAATTGCTCCAGCAGAATGTCTGATTGCACTCTTCATTAAGTCGAAGTGAACACCCTTAGTGGAAATCGTTCCACGATAAATCTTGTAAGCACCTTGAGGAACACTACCCCCACCACTCTTAACATAAGTATAAGCACGTCCATACTTATCAAAAGTTAAGTTGTTATCAATGGAACTACCATTGGTGGAGAACTTAAATTGAACCTTATTAGTTGGTGTTAATGAGCTTTTACTAATTAATTCGGCAGATGCACTGGTAGCAGAACCACGAGCAATGTTTAGGAACCATAATTGATTAGTCTTTGGGTTATATGATAGGGATTGACCATGACCACCCCTAAAGGTAGGTCCTACTTTAATCGCATCTGCAGAAAAGACGTTGTTTTTTAGCTTGCTAGTATCATAACGAACAATGTAGTCATTAGCATCATTATCGCTTTCACTACGATTTTGATTGTACATTGCATATAAATACTTACCAACTAAAACAGCACTCTGTGGGGAACCTTGACTAGTCATCAAGAACGCAGTGGTAGTAAAACTAACACCAGTAGCACCAGCATTCACAGCAATATGGTTAAGTCTACCCTGATCATTCAATTGATTTTTACCATAACTATACTTTGGTAAGCTTCTTGTTATGTTAGGATTTTGAACTACATTGACTTTTGGAATACTAGTAACAGCAGTCTGCTTTTGATTATATGTAGACATTGCATTTGCAGAAGTAGCACCAATGCTAGAAAATAAGACAACTGCTGCTAAAGCCGTTGCCCATTTTGAAAATTTCATAATTAACAACTCCAGTATTAAATTTTTAACTTAAAAAAAGTTAAATAATAAACTAATTACATTGTATCATAATCTATTTTTACTTAAAACAATTTTATAAATTCCAATCAAAAAACCCCAATTTCTGAATAATAATCAGAAATTGGGATTTTTATTTTAACTATATAAAACGAACAAATTTTTTATTACTAGTCAAATATTTACCATGACCAACATAGAACCTAGTTAAACTTTTATATTTAACTACTTTACTTACGTGAATTTTAGTACCAGGACGATAATAAGTGCCCTTTAAATTGAATGCTTTATCAGGGTGTAATCGCGCTCCCTTAGGATTAATTACTTTCACCGTTTTATTATCAGATTGATCATAATCTTGATCTTGATAATAAGCGTTTTTAATAAAATCACGATTTGCAGTAATGTATCCATTATCATGATAAATCGCATTTGTTAAATGATTTTGAACATAATAACGAACTAACCCATTTTCAGAAAGTGAGATGCGTTTAACCTTGAACTCATGAATCTGATTCCGCTTAGCTTTAGCAAACCGTTTGATTCTACTTACCCTGGTAAAAGTAGGTTGTGAATATACATAAAGCGTTTTTTGATTATAAACGTAGATTGGTTTTTTACGTAGTTTCTCATTAAAGGCCTTAATATAACCATTTTTATAACCTATTGACTTACCAGCGAGTGATTCTACCGCAAGTGAATCATGATTAGCGGCAGCTTCACCCTTAGCATAATCAGAACGATAAGTGGAATGCCCTAATGAATAAGCTTTTGCATAATCAAGTTGATAAATTGTAGATAATCCAGCAAAGTCTTGCTTAGCCTTTTTACCACTGGTTCCATCTTTATAGCCGTTATAACCAGCTTGATAAGCATCCTCATTTACCATTTCGGGGTCCTTAGCAAAGCCAATCTTAGCATCAGAAACACCATTTTGATAAAGATCATTGTTATAAACACTAGTAGCTGAATTCAAATTAGATAAGATCGCATTTGATGCTAACACAAGGGTTGCATAATCAGATGCTGCCCGACTAGCTGCTGAACTAGCAGTAGAATTTGCCGAGCTAATCAAACTATTTGCATTGGCAGCGGTACTAGCTGCACTTTGGGCTACCGATGCATTCACACTTGCTAACGCAACGAATTGACTTCCTTGCGTAATATCGCCACTCGCAAATGCAGCAGAAGCAGCAACATTGGCGCTGCTAGCGGCTTGATTAGCACTGTTTGCAGTTTGAACGGCATTAGATACAGTTTGAACCGCTGTACTTGCAATTTGTGCTGCTGAGTTAGCTTGACTAAATGCAACTGAAATATCCTGTGATACAGAATTACCATTGATCATTGCTGAACTAACGGCATCTGCATAACTATTTAGTAAACTATTATCAGGATCCTTAGCGATCATGCTAGCAACCTTACTATTATTCAATCCATTTTGTTGAGCATTCGAATTAGCAATACTTGATGTCAAGCTAGTGTTATTAGCATAACTAGACGCAATGTTTGCAATCGAACTTATGGCTAAGCTAGTCATTGCAGCAGATTGATTAGCCTGGCTAGCAATAATTGCATATGATGCCGCATTATTATTTATACTTATATTTTCCTTCGCAGCAGCATTAGCACTACTTGCAATTGAAAGGGCGGAACTTAAAACTGTTGATGCAGAACTCATTATTACTAATGCAGAACTAGCTACTGAATTAGCACTAGCAACGGTTGATTCCGCAATCACTGCATTGCTGGCATATGAACTAGCTAAAATAGCAGCTGATGAAGCAGCAGAATTAAGCTGACTAGCAGATGTAGAATTCCCTAAACTAGCAGCACTCTTGGCAGCGCTAGCGGCACTACTTGCAATTGAAGCTGCAACAGAAGCAGCGGCATTATTAGATGAAACGTTTTGTTCTGCGGAACTAGCAATCACGTTCGCACTTTGGACTTGACTAGCAGCACTACTAGTAACTGAACTTGCTGAGCTGGCAGTTGATGCAGCCGAACTAGCAACCGATGCAGCTGAGGAGGCTACTGAGTTCTGTGGGTTATTAGATGCATTAACACTCGCTTGACTTGCAACTGCCGAAGCTTGCGTAGCGTTACTCTGAACCGCATTACTAATTGGCAGTGCTTGACTCGCAATGCTACTAGTGGCACTACTGTTAATTACGGCACCGCTATTCGCCCCACTAGCAATACTGGTTGCTGAATTAGCATTACTTTGGTAACTATTTGCTTGTGATACTGCGGAACTAGCAACAGAAACAGCTGAATTAGCGGTACTAGTTGCACTACTGATTGCATTAGCAGCACTGTTAGCAGATGATAAGGCACTATTTATAGCACTTGCCACCGAGTTCACGACACTACTTGCTGAAGATGCAACACTCGATGCTGATTGAACAACACTAGCTGCTGAATTAGCAGCACTAGTTGCACTATTTGCTTGCGAGGTCGCACTATTAGCAACACTGGTATCCCCTGCAGCAGCGGCACTCGATGCAATTGAAGCATAACTAGATGCTTGTGCGGCATTGCTGGAAACAATACTATTGGCTGAACTTGCAATTGTATTAGCATCACTAGCAACACTTTTTGCAGCTTGAGCAGTCGAATTTGACTGATCAGCCTGCGAACTCAAGGAGTTAATCGTCGACTGAGCTGCATTAGCAACTGAGTTAGCACTACTAATGACAGCATTAGTAGTATTAGAGCTAGTGATGCTATTAACTGCACTCGTGTTTGTACTTGCTTGACTAGCCACACTTGACATTGTTGAATTATTATTGCTTACGCTTGAAGCTACCTTACTAGTGATACTGTTTGTTGAACTAACAGTTGAAGCAACTGAGTTAGCGCTAAAAGCAATGCTATTAGCACTACTTGCATCTTTATTAGCGGTAGAAGAGGTCCCATCTTGAGCAACACTAGCTGACAATGCAGCAGATTCTGCATTAGAAAGAACTACATTTGCACTTTGAGCGGCAATCACGTCATTTGATGCTCTAACAGAAGCAGAAGATACAGTAATATTGGCACTAGAAGTTACCATTACTGCACTACTTGCAATGGCCATCAATGAATTGATTGAATCCGCGATTGAAGTAGCTGCTGAGTTCAAGCTATCTGCAGTACTTGAGTTCCCTAAAGCTGCATTTTGACTTGCTGAGTTCGCATAACTAGATATAATCAAACCAAGCGATTGAACTTCAGTATTAGCTGAACTGGCAATCATGGTATTTTGGTTCGCAATCACACTAGCAGATTGAGCTTGTTGGTTGGCAATTACAGCATCCGCAGCAGCAGAACTAACTATCGTTGCAGCAGATGAAGCAATTGAGTATGCAGATTTAACAATTGCATTACTTGGATGAGTAGATAATACCGATGTAACAGAGCTTAACATTGCAGAAGCTGCACCACTGTTTGAAGTTGCTAAACGATTAGAATCACTAGTTTGGCTAGCCGTAATTACTGCTTGACTACTTGTTTGTTGAGCTTGTTCAAGCCCTGAACTAACGCGAGCAGTTGCGCTGCTATTCGATTGAACGATTGCTGTTGCACTAGCAATTTCGGCATCTTCAACCTTTGCAGCTAAACTGGCAATGGTGAACTGATCAGTAGTAACTGAATTAGCAGATGATACATAATTAGCAGCATTATTAGCAGCAACATTGGCTGAACTAATCAAATTATTATAACTAGCAACTGCACTAGCTGCTAAGCTAGCATTGCGAGCATATGAGTTAGCAGTACTATTGCTAATAATCGCCTCAGAATTCAATGAGTCAGCAGTGGATTGAGAACCCAATTGAGCTGATACGATTGCAGCACTAGCAGCACTACTTGCCTGTTGAGCATTAAATTGAGCCAAGGAAGCATTTTGGCTTACTTGAACTACACTTGAAGCGGCATTATTAGCTAGTGATTGGGCAATCGAATTAGCACTAACAACCACATTATTTTCAGAAGTAGCAGTGCTAATTGCAGCAGCAACGCTTTTAGCTGCATTAATGATCACCGCATTACTGGTGTGAGCAGCTAACAACGAATTAACTGAACTGGAATTAACAATCGCATGGTTACTATTAACCGATGCAACGCTGGCAATGTTGCTAATATTTGTAACTAAGCTTAATCCATTAGCATTAGCCGAACTTGCAGGTGAGCTTGAAGCCGCAACACTCACTTGCATTTGCTGTGCTGAAGCAATTACTGAATTTGCATCATTAATTTCAGCATCTTGTATTTGAGCAGCAGACCGTGCTGAACTAACCGCATTCGACGCAACGCTAACAGCATTATTGGCAGATTGTGCCACACTATTGAGTTGGTTATTAGCAGAAATAATACTATCTTTGATAGTGTCAACAATAGCGACATATGAACTAGCTGCACTAAAATCATCACTAGCCATTTGCGAAGCATGCTGTGCCTGTGAAATTAGTGAATCAGCAACTGAACTATCCCCTATTTGTGCAGCACTGGCAGCGCTGACAACGTTTTGGGCTGCTAATGAAGCATTTGCAAGGGCATTTGCATTCGCTAAACTAGCTTGACTAGCTGCACTTTGAGCAGTGGCACTAGCAGATTGAACTTGTTGAGCAATCACAGAAGCAACTGAGCTAGCATCATTAGCAGTACTCATCGCCATATGAGCATCACTAGCAGCCTTAATCACTGCGGCATTACTTGCATATGATGAAAGCAATGAATTAACAGCCACATTAGCAGAAGCAATTGAATTACTATCATTATCGATGATGATTGCATTTGAACTAAGTGAAGAAACCGCTGAGCTTATTTGTCCATTTTCACTACTCAAAGC